>NZ_KV815278.1:0-169448 GCF_001814205.1 Rothia sp. HMSC036D11 | reverse complement strand
TGGCGTTTCGGGTGGATTATGGGTATTGGGCTGACCCGAATAATACTCAGGATGCTCAGGTTTTGGTGCGGTTTATGCAGGATAAGTATTGGGTGCAGCGTCTTTTAGAGGTGCCTGTGGTTTCGGGGTTAGCCCACGAGGGGTACGGGAAAGAGTATTGTCCTGTTGGTGGTCCTGAGTTCGGGCCCGAGTTCCGTAGTAGGCAGAGCGCCTCGGGAGATTTCACGTGGGCTAAAAACTTCGTCCTCACCTAAGCCTATAGCTTTCTAGACACAAGGTGCACAACAGAAAACCCGCCAGGTCTTAGAGTTCTAAGACCCGACGGGTTTAGCTATGCGGTGGTGGAGGGATTTGAACCCTCGTTGGCTGTTACACCAAACATCATTTCGAGTGATGCACCTTCGGCCGCTCGGACACACCACCAATAGGATATGATTCTACCGCATCCGCCCCAAGGGGGCAAAAAACTCCACCCCCTTGCTCGGTTCCATCCAAGGTGTTGGAGGCACCCTTCAAATCCTTAGTGACAAGCGCATCATACCGCTTATTCTGTCTGCCGAACTTAGTTCCTCACCCAGGGGGTTAGCCTTCAGTCAAGAGCGAACCCATAGCGGCTGTGCACCCCAATATCGCCTGAAAGCCGCATCCGTCAGTGCCGAATATAGCCGTCAAATACCAGCATGACCGCACGGGTGGAGTCCTCGATGCTACGCTGCACCCCGTGTATCTCCCGGTCCATCGCCAGCATAAAAGTAGCACCAAAAATAGAAAGCGCCAACGCACGTGTATCCTGGGCGGTATCGATCGTGTAGCGGCTGCGCAGGGCGCGTACCTGCGACTCTATGAAATCCAGGATTTCTTGGCGGTTGTCCACCATTGAGTCGGTCCAGGCGTCCAGCCCCTTCCACACTTCGCTCACCCAGAGCCTGGTGAATCCTCGGTGTTCGTGCAGATAGGTGAGCGCCGTGGAGATGCTTTTGCGCAGCCCTTCGCGCGGGTCGCTCTGAGCGACGGAAGCTTCGCTCATGCTCTCCACGAGCAGGTGCGTGCCGTATTGCAGAAGCCGGTCGATCATGGTTTTCTTCGACCCGAAGTTGTAGTACACGGTGCCTTTGGAGACCCCGGCGCGTTGGGCGACCTCTTCAATGCTCACGTGGGCGCTTCCCCGATGCTCCATGATCTCCATCGTGGCGGTGAAGAGTTTGCGTTGGGTTTTGCCGGTGCGGCCCGGTCGGCGTGCGGGGTTCGGCGTATCGGGCATGGGGATGGTTCCCTTCGTGGCGGTTGCTGTTCTCTCCATACTAAGGCCCTACACCGTGATTTCGGGGATTAGTTTTTTCAGGGACCAGATGCGGTCACGGCGGGTTCCCAGGTACCCCAGCACCAGACCGACGGCACCCCACACCAGCAGGTACATCATGATCGGCATCAGGCTGGATTCGTTGATGCCGTAGCTGAGCCTGCGCATACCGGTGACGGCGTAGCCCATGGGGAAGAAGTCGTGCATCCACCTCATGGCGTGCGGCAGGGTTTCGTAGGGCATGGTGCCGCCCGCCGTGATGAGCTGCAGGATCATAATAATCAGGGCTATGAGCTTGCCGGGCGAGCCGAAGAACACCACAACGCCGTGAATGAACAGGGTGAAGATCGTTGCGACGAAGCAGAGGAAGAAGAAGGCAATCCACGGATGCGCCATCTGGAATCCGAGCCCGAATTTCACTGCCGCGAACATGAGTACTGCCTGGGCGATACCGATCAGTCCGAACGGCAGCCAGCTTCCTAGGATGATGCGCACTGTCGGTGCCTTTGAGGCCAGTGCACGGTTGTTGAGCGGGCGCAGGGTTTGCACGAGCATCAGGCCGCCGATCCACAGGGCTAGGCACATGAAGAACGGTCCCATACCCTCGCCGTAATTACGTCCGTTGGCTAGGGAACTGTGTTCGAGGTCCACGGGTGAGGACATGACGGAGGCTACGTCTTTTTGCTGTTCTTCGTTCAGGTTGGGGATTTGGCGGGTGCCGTTTTGCAGTCCGGTGGAGAGCTGCCCGGTTCCGTCTTTGAGCTGTCCCGTGCCGTCGGCGATTTGGTCGGTGCTGCTGCTGAGTTTTCCGGTGCCGTCAGCCAGCTGAGATGATCCGTCCTGCAGCGTGGTTGCGCCCTCGTGCAGTTTGTTTTGGCCGTCTAAGGCTTCTTTTTCGCCATCGGCAAGCTGCTGTGCGCCGTTGTGCAGGTTTCCGGTACCGTTTTTGAGTTCACCGGTGCCCTCGGCCAGTTGGGCTGCTCCGTTATTGAGGGTGGAGGCACCATCGGCAACTTTCCCGGTGCCGTCGGCGAGTTTAGCTGAACCGTCCGCTAGGGTGGTTGCCCCGGAATCGAGTTTGGTGATGCCGTCGCGCAGTGTTCCGGCACCCTGCGCTACCGCCGTGGCGCCGGAGTCGAGCTTATCCACCCCGTCAATCAGGGTACTGAGTTTTTGCGCTGCAGCGGATTCCCCGGTGGCCACACAGTTGTCATTTTTGAGGGTTTGCAGCTTCGCCAACACATCTGAACCGGCTTGTCCGTGCTGCGCCAGATGGTTTTTGAGTGCCTGATCGTTCGCGGATGCTACAGCCGATTTCGTCTGTTCGGAATTGATGTTGGCGACGATCTCATCGGCAGTTTCCTGGCTGATGGAGCCGGATTCGACGAGAGGCGCTAGTTTCTGCCGGGTATCTTCGGCAACCTTAGACACCACCGTATTTGACAGATCTGTGCCGAAATCCCCGCTTGGGGCGGAGGTGTCGATCGAGTTCAGGTTTTGGCACATGGCGGTGAGCGTTCCGGGAAGTTGACGCACCCCGTCCTGATCTAATGCATTCTTGAGCGAATGCGTTCCGTCGGCGACCTGCTGGGCACCTTGGGCGAGGTCGTTCGCGCCTTTCTTAAGGCTGCCGGTGCCGTTTGCGAGGGCTGCGGAGCCATCCGCCAGCTGGGAAGCGCCGTTATGCGCGTCAGAGGCACCGTTGGTCAGGGTTGATGATCCGTCAGCGAGCTTGACCGCACCGTCATTGACTTTTCCGGTCCCCTGGTTGAGGGTGCCTGCGCCGTCAGCCAACTGGGATGAACCATCGGCGAGCTTATTCTGCCCTTCGACGAGCCTACTGGAACCATCCACCAGCTGCTCAGACCCGTCCGCGAGCTTGACGGCACCATCGTTGAGGGTTCCGGTTCCGTCAGCGAGTTGGGTCATCGCATCGGAAAGTTTGACGGTGTTCGCGTTGATTTTGTCGGCGCCGTCGGCTGCCTCATTCATTTTGCCGTGAATGGTCGTGAAGCTTGCCAGCAGAGTGTTCGCCGTCTTATCCCCCACCTTGGAGGCCACGGAATCCCGCACGGCTGTTCCCGCCTTCGTCACGATGTTGGTGAGCACATAGTTATTGGCGTCGTTCGTGATAATTTCCAGCCCGGCGGCCTGCGGGTTAATGGGACCGGTGTTGCCTTTCTCATCAGGTTTGAACGAGCCGGTACTCACGAGCCTGGCCGAGAAGTCTTTCGGAATCACGAGCGCAAAATCATAGGTCCCGTCGCTGACGCCTTGGACAGCTTTATCACGGGTCTCTACGCTCTTCCAGTCGAAGGTTCCCGCATCCAGCAGGCTCTTTTTGACATCCGCACCGGTTTTCAGATCGTTACCGGAGGCATCTTTCGCGCCCTCGTCTTCCACCACGAGTGCGCCCACAATACCGTTCACATTCCCGTAGGCATCCCAGTTGCCGTACAGGTACAGTGAACCGTACAGCAGCGGAATACACGACATAGCAAGAAGCACCAGTACCGGAAGCACTCCGGAGGTTAGACGCTTAAGTTCGACGAGCGCAACACGAACTACACTCACAGTTACTGTTCCTTCTCTGCTGGGTTCTTCGGGTTTGATAATTCTTCGTGGTCTTCGGGGAAAGGCTCGGATACTTCGGATGCGTTCGCCGCCGAGTCTTCCTGCGGTGACCGGACGGTCTGTACCTTCTCGCCCGGATCCTCGCTCTGTAGCGTCTCGCGATCGTTCGGGTCGCTATGATCGTCGTCGTGGTGGTCGCCGCCGAGCAGGTCATCCAGGGACGAGTCGGTTTCCTCCCGCGCAACGGTGAGGCGGATGCTCTCGGGCGCATCCTGCGGGTTTTCTTCAAGGTCTTCGTGGGCGTCACCAACCACGGCAGTTTTGCCGTCCCAGCTTTCGGAAATATGCGGAACTACGGCGATCACGGCACACGGATCGTCTTCGTTTTCGGCGAGTTCCTGCAGATACGGCAGCCACATGCGGGTGTGGTCCAGATGCCGTGACGGAGTATCAAATACCAGAAGATCGGAGCGGGTATGCGCCGCTAACGCGCTCATCAGACGGATGTTCTGCTCACCTGTAAGCTGTTCGGTCCAGAGCCTATCGAGCTCGCCTAAATCATTCTGCTCCAGCCAGTGGCTTGCTCGGGGTCGACCGAAGAACGGCAGAGAGTACGAGAGCATTTCGGAGACGTAATCATGCACGCGCATATGTACTTCGGGGGCGGTAACTTCTGGGGAATCAATAATGTCAGAGATACTGCGCAGGTGGCGCAAGCTGACGGGGCTTCGGTGATCCCAGCTGAGAGTTCCGCCGCTGAGCTTCAGCCGCCCGGTAAGGGCTAAGCTCAGGGAAGTGCGTTCAATCTGACTGTCGGCCTGTATCAGGATGACCTCGCCGCGTTCCACCGTGAAGCTGGTACGGCCGAAGAGCGCCTTATGGCGACCCCGAGCCCAAATATCGTCTGCGGTTAACATGTGTGCTGAACCTTTAAATGAATACGTGTCAGGATTCTTGGCGCGTCCCCGCGTTAAGTGGCACGCAGGACCCTGAATTACCTCATCTATCGTAGATCCGCAGAAACAGTGCACATGACCATTTTTTGACGATTTCCGATGTTATTTTTGAAATTTATGGATTATTTTTCAAAGAAAAAGCGATTTTCGTTCAAATAAGGGGGTGAGCGGTGCCGGCTCCCATCGCTCCCCCTCTCTCCCTCTATCTTCTTCCTTCCCTTCTCAGACTAAAAGACTCATGATGTGCTCAAGCACGGTTTCCTCCGTTTTATTCACATCACGAGACTTTTATGAGGGAAGACAAAGAATTTAGACAAAATACCCAGCAGTTTAGATCCCCTGCTACGGGCGGCGTGCTTCAAAAAATGTGCGCATCAGCCCGGCACATTCCTCGCGCAGCACCCCGGCGTAAACCTGCACATCAAGCCCTAAACGACGGTCACGGAGCACATCATATTGACTCCCCACCGCACCCGTTTTTTCCTCCCAAGCACCCATAACCACCGTGGGTATGCGCGCCATCAGAATCGCCCCGGCACACATGAGGCATGGTTCAACGGTCACTACGAGCGTGCACTCTTCCAAACGCCAGGTCTTAAGATGCTGTGCCGCCTGGCGAATCGCGTGGATCTCAGCGTGCCCGGTGGGGTCATGATCGTGTTCGCGACTATTGTGCCCCGAGCCGATAATTTCGCCTTCGGCATTCACCACCACCGCGCCGATAGGTATCTCACCGGCGCATGCTGCGCGCTTTCCTTCGTCGAGAGCCAGGCGCATCCAGCGTTCATGCTCAGCCAATGTCGCAATGGTACTGAGGGCTTCACCGTCACCGGCGTGAGCACCACTATTGTTGTATTCCATATCGTCTATATGTCCTTGTCAAAAGCTATATATTCCTCATGAGAAATACATATTCTCAGTGTGTCACACCCAGCGCGAAGGGGTATACAGCGGATGCTCCGCCCGCCCGCAGCCGCTGCGCCAACACGGTGATACTCCAGCGAGAATCCACAATATCGCTCACCAAAAGTACAGGTCCCGGATGCTCACGCAGCCTCTCAATTACCTCAGGCGGAATCTGGTAGGAACGCATGACATCGGCACATCGGAAAACACTGTTACCGCCGAAGAAACGCGGTTCGGCAGCCAGCTCAGCCTCGCCCAAATACACGAGTTTGCCGACATGGGCCAGCCCCTCCCCCAACGAGCGCGCTAACGTGGGACGCACCGGAGACGGTACCGTGAGTACGGTTTCGGGGCGCCCGGTTTCACCCCAGTCCCATGCCGCAAGAACCCGCACGCAGGCCTGCCCGAGGGCTTGGGGAACGGGCGTATCGAGAGGTTCCCCGGATTCGTCGGTCGCCAAAAGTTCACGCACACGGCTGCCCCACCCCACATCGCTGAGGCGTGCCAGCGCGTAACCCGGTTCGGCGCGCTCTGACACCGGAATCTTACCCTTTGGCGCGTTCTCTCCCACGAGCTCCTGTAGCCCGGTAGGCCACATGCCGCGCGGGGCTATTTCTACGCCAACCGCGTTGAGGGTTCCTTGAGCCTGCTGCACGGCGCGCTCAGAGACCTGTTCGGGGTACCAGGGGCCCGCGCACCTATCGCATTTTCCGCACGGAGCCGCCGTGGTATCGTCCAGCTCGCGTGCCAGAAAGACCATGCGGCACCCTTCGGTACTCTCGTAGGCGAGCATGGCCTCTTGCTCCCGAACGCGCGCCTGCGCCACGGCACGGTATCGCGGTGCATCGTAGCTCCAGGGAGTACCTGTGGAGTACCAGCGTGAGCCGATCTTGCGCACAGCATCCTCAACATCGAGTACTTTGAGCAGAAGCTCTAAGGTGCTTCGGCGTAACTGTACACGCGCCTCCAGCGCGGGTATAGAAAGCCCATCGGGCTCATCCGCCAGCGCCTCACACACGGCGTAGGCGTTCTGTTCGTCGGGCATGGATGCGGTCGCAAAATACTCCCAGATCGCGCGGTCCTCACGCCCGGGCAGCAGAAGCACATCCGCATGGTCGGTGCCGCGACCGGCACGGCCCACCTGCTGATAGTAGCTCACCGCCGAAGAAGGCGCCCCAAGATGCACCACAAACCCCAGATCCGGTTTGTCGAATCCCATACCGAGGGCACTCGTGGCAACAAGCGCCTTAACCCGGTTGGCTTTGAGGGCTTCTTCGGCTTCGCGGCGTTCATCGGGATCGGTTTTTCCGGTGTACGCAAGAACCTTGTGCCCGGCGGTTTGCAGCAGTCGAGCGGTGTCTTCGGCGGCGGATACTGTCAGGGTATAGATAATTCCTGAGCCCGGCAGCGTATCAAGGTGTTCAACCAGCCAGCCTAGACGCTGCGCTTCGTCGGGCAGCTGCAGCACGCCCAGCCTCAGAGAATCGCGGGTGAGCGAACCGCGCAGCACCACAACATCCTCGGGGTTGGCGCCTGCGGCAAGCTGTTCGGCAATATCGCGGCTTACACGTTCGTTCGCGGTTGCGGTCGTCGCGAGTACGGGAACGTTCGCATCAAGCTCACGAATAAGTGCCCCGATGCGCCGGTAATCGGGGCGAAAGTCGTGCCCCCAATCGGATATACAATGCGCTTCATCAACCACCAGAAGGCCGAGCCGCGGCTGCAGATAAGGCATCCATTCTTCACGAAATGCGGGGTTATTGAGTCGTTCGGGTCCAATGAGGAGAACGTCCAGATCGTTTGCATCAAGGCGGGCGCGTATTGCCTCCCATTCGGTCACGTTAGCGGAGTTCACCATAGCGGCACGAACCCCGGCACGTTCGGCTGCCTGCACCTGGTCGCGCATGAGCGAAAGCAGCGGAGAAATAATGAGGGCAACCCCGGAACCTTGGGCGCGCATCAGAAGCGCCGAAATAAAATACACGGCAGATTTTCCCCAGCCTGTACGCTGTACCACGAGGGTGCGGCGGCGGTCGGTGACAAGCGCCTCGATAGCCTCGAACTGCCCGGGATGAAAGCTCGCATTTGGGTTTGCGGTGAGCTTTCTGAGCAGGACTTGGGCATTTTCATGGAGTGTTGGCATGGGGTTCCTTTGTGAGGGGTTTCTCCCATCATGGCAGATTTCAAGGCTCCGCACATGCTGTACGGTTACCTCGTGCATGCAGGTTTGGGAATACTATCGCGGTCACGGAATATATGGGTACTGACTTCACCGCCCTTATATTCCTCATCGGGTATAAACGCCATGATTCCATCAGTTAGCCAAGCTCGTGAGGCAGGTTCACGCTCTTAATCGTTTCTCACAAAGAATCCCGGTAGAATATTGCGAGACACTTCATAGCTTCCACATATTTTTGCCTTAGTGGTCTCTCAGGCAGACCGCATAGGATTGTGTGCAAGCACCGCGCGTGCCTTGTGTTCGACTACTTCAGGATTTTTCTATGGCTTTTTTTATCCCCGTACTTCTTGCCCATCTTCCGCTGGGGCTCCTCGGTTTCAAGCTTGAAGATGTGCTGATCAGCACCGGTCCGTGGGTTCTGGTGGTTTCGGCCATCATCGTTTTTATCGAATCGGGCGTGCTGTTTCCGGTGCTTCCGGGCGACTCTTTGATCTTCGCTCTGGGTATGCTCCATGACCGCATGGGGCTGTCGCTCTGGTTGGCGTTCCCGGTTCTCATTATTGCAGCGGTAGCTGGCGGCGAGGTCGGGTATCAGCTGGGTGCCCGCTATGGCCGTAATCTTTTCAAAGACGATGCAAAAATCCTGAGCACCAAGAACCTGCACGCTGCGGAAGAATTTTTTGCTAAACGAGGCGGTTTCGCACTTGTTGTAGGTCGCTTCGTACCGATCGTTCGTACCTTTGTTTCGCTGGCGGCGGGTATTTCTTCGTATCCGCGCCGTAGGTTCAACCTCTGGAACATCCTGGGTGCCGTCCTGTGGATTGGTTCTATTGGCATGGCAGGCGTGCTGTTGGGTGGTGTCGAGTTCATCCACAACAATATTGAGATGCTTGCGGTCATTATTGTGTTGGTTTCGGTTCTGCCCGTGACCTTTGAATACCTGCGCGGTCGTTCCAAAGCCAAGAACGAGGCAGCCGAGTAGGGGCGCCTAAATCTCAAACTTCTGCGTATGCATAAGGGGGCGGCGAATACAGTCTGTATTCGCCGCCCCCTGCTATATGCTTATATTCTTATCGAAGCATATACCCTAATGGTTATAGGGTTGGTTCCCCTGCTGCTGGTAGGGATTTACGCCACTCTGATTCTGCTGGTACATACGCCAGATGCGGCTCTGAGCGGTATACTGCGTAGCATCACGCAGCACCATGAACACGATAATGGCGCCCTGCAAAACCGTGGAGAAGATTGTCATACCAATTGACACAGGGTCGTTCATCGTAGAATACGGGGAATAACTTACCGACCCTGTGCCGGCACCCATGAGGATCATGATCAGGGTAATCACACCGAATGCAGTACCAATACTACTTAAGACCAAAGCTGTAATACGCGCCCAAGTGTGCCCTTTGGCGTAAAAATAACCGATAACGACCGTAAGAGCGACTATGATGACGGCTATCAGAATGCCAACAACAATACTCGTTGTTATCAACGAGTCTGAAAAGTTGACGCTACTGTAGTTCCCATACGGAGAGTACTGGTTCTTCTGCTGTTCGAGCAGGGCATTCATCCTGTCTCGAAGGGTTACCGAGTTGTAAATACTTGATACCAGGGCATAAAGCGCATACCCAAAGATCAGATAAATACCTGTTTTTACTACCGTGCTGGGTTCGGGTTTTTTCTCTGGAACAGACATATAAGCCCCTGGCTGGTATGGCTGGCCATAAGGTCCTTGAGGCTGTTGGGCGTATGAGGGCTGATACTGCGGATCTTGATAATAGGGATTTTGGCTCATGATGTGTCCTGGTGACTCTTATCGTGTGTACCGGTGTTATGTCTGCGGCGGTCGTATGCATTCCAGCAACACTTCTATATGCTGCAAAAACGCAAAACGCTCGCCGTACTTCAATGGTAGTGTACGGCGAACGTTTCCGCGCTGTTGAGGGCGCATCCGGGTGTCTGTAGGTGTTAGTTCAGGCGGTATCCATCGCCACCACCGTCGTACCGGTCATTAGGATTCTGCGGTGCAGGGTTTGGTCGTGACTGCGGATTCTGCGCCTGCGGGTTTTGTACAGCCTGACCGAATCCTTGTTGAGGCTGGGAATCTGTGGGCTGTTGAACGGGCTGCGGACCCTGATCCTGCCGGTAGTTGCGCCAGAGGCGGCTATCGCTCGTGTACCGAGCGGCATCACCACGAAGCATGAAAACCACTACCGCAATCTGCAAAATAATGCCCAATATAAGAACTATGTATACAGCAGGGCTTATAGATACCTGCTGCGCCCCATCCATCTGAGATGTAACGGACTGTACCAGCGACTGGGCGAGAAGGGTGAGCAAGAAGTAGAGCAGATCGCGAATGGTACCGATAATCCCCAGGACAAGGGCGGTAATGCGCGCCCATCCGTGGCCCTTAGAGTAGAAGAATCCGAGGAGAATGGTAAACGCAGCAAAAATTGCACTGATGACATAGCCGAGTCCCGTCGAAGAGTTTACTTCGGTCGTCTTGCCGTTCTCCGTGTGGTATGTCTGGAACCCGAAATCATCCAAGCCAACGATGGCTCGCATGATCATGTACAGCGCCACGGCGTAAATCAGGTAGGTGCCGATCTTGACGACGGTAGTGGGCTCGGGTTTCTGCGTTGGCACGGGTGCGTATTGAATCGCTGGGTGCATGGGCGCGTTGGGATGCGGCGGCTGGTATGGGGGTTGTTGACCATAAGGATCTTGACTCATGGTTCCTCCTCAACAATGTTTTCTGTGGTTGGGCTGCGGAATTCTCACTTCGATTGTTGAGAGTTCCTTAAAAGAATGTTCGTCGTGCCCCCGCCTGAGGTGCACGACGAACATTGTTAGGCATGCACGAAGTGCATCAAACCTATGAAATTTTCAATCTCTAATTCAGATTGTACCCGCTATTACCCTGATGGTCTTGGGGATTTTGCGGGTTTTGCGGCACATTATTCTGCTGAGCCTGCGGATTCTGAGGAGCTTGCGGATCATATCCATACCCCTGCTGCCCGTTCTGAACATGCTGGGCGTTATGCTGTGCAGCGGATGCCTGTCCCTCGGATGCAGGCACGGCGAGGGCGCTGGCATCGACGGGCTGGTTCTCGGGCTTCTGGGCTTCTACCGCGCCGTAATATTCCCGAGCCTTTCTCATATATTTGAGGGTTGTTGGCAGCCAGATCAGGATAATCAGAAGAACCTGGATCACGATAGAAGCTAGTTCGAGATAAACCCCAAACTTTATAGCGGAGAAAAATCCTTTGTACTTCTCTGGGAAAAGGGGATCGCTTATAATTTCGTCAAAGCTATTAACGTTATCCAGAGCCTCTGGCATTCCATTAGCATAGATCACTGTAAAGATACCGGCTACAGCAGTAAGACCGATAGCCGAACCTAGACCTCCTTTTTTCATATTTCTTGCTAGGGTAAAGAAAAGAAGGGCAATTACGATGCCAAAGATAATTCCTCGGGGACTAGAATCAGTAATTCCAAGTTCGCTTTCGCTGATGTTATATTCTTGGGCGAAATTTTTTGCCTGCGGATGTAGGTAAAGCCCCATAATAATATCAATAATCCGCAAAAGAGCCGCAATAATACCCACGATGAGAACGGCGACAACGGTTCCTCGGTACGCGGGCTTCTCAGGAAGTTCAGCGGCGGGAGCGGGGGCGTTCCCATACATGGGCTGACCGGCGGGTGCGGGTTGTTGGGGGTAGCCTTGGTTTCCGGAAGGCTGGGGATTTTGAGGCAAAGCCGGGTCAGGTCTATGCTGCTCGCTCATCGGTGGTACTCCTTTGTTCTCGGTTACCGTGTTAAACGGCTGTATTATGAGCATAGCGGAGCCTTAGTTTCAGGTCATACATTATTGACCAATGTCGTGAAATATTTTTTAATCACGCCGAGCTCAACCTGATATTTCGTCATACACGACAAATTTTTGGACACGCCCGATCTCGAATTTTATTCGGAAAAACCCTTCAGCGACCACAAACCATCGCTCCCGAATTCAGAAAGCTGACACGCCGCCGTTAACTCAGGAGCATAGCCCGGATATGTCTTGTACATAGGCTCCAAAACCTACGGCTAACAGTGCGCGCATGCCTGACGGTAGGCGTTGCTCTCACGCATATACAGGGTAACGCTGGCGGGGAACATCAAAAATCCTAACAGCACCAAGTGCGTCAGTGCCGCCATGCTCAGCACCACAACCGACAAATATGACCCCGGAATATCGGGAACGGCGGGGCGCAGCCAACTCAGAGTCAGCAGGGATGTTCCCAAGGTTAGCAGCGCGAGTGAAACCAGCAGAGCGCGCGCCAGCGCATACCCCCGAAGAATAAAAATTCCTAGAATAACGTGCAAGAAAACATTAGCAATAGTCAGAGCATTCCCCAGAGCAAAATTTTCAAAATGCCATGATGCTGTCAAATATATGGTGCGAAGAATAGCAATCATCATGCTGGCGCATGCGGCTACCTTCACTGCACAGGGTACATAGGGGCGCTCTAAAGAGGCTCTCGGTACGGGCGAATAATTCACTATATTCTCTTCGCCCATATACCCAGAGGTCAGTGTTGTTATGGAGTATTCAGAGCGTACAGCACTGTCATAGCTCATCGGCAATATTCCTCCTAGAGGGCTGCGGCATTGTACGAAAGTATCTAAGGTCTTAGCTGAGTGTTACGAAGAACCTCCACAACCCTTAAAGCACACGTTACAGGTTCATCAAGCAATATGACAATATCTCTAGGTTTTTGCACTATGTTTTAATGTCAGAAAAGCGTCGGTTTAAGGCGCTTATAGTTTCATTATTTATCGGTCAGATGCCCAGAAATAAAGGCTTTATGGGCATACAAGAAATTATTTACGCGCAACGAGATCAGTTATAAAAAGGGTGCTGCGACATATATTTCATATATGTCGCAGCACCCTCACGAAGTAAAACTCTTATATCCTCAGGGAGCTAAAGCTGCTGCCCTCCAGAAGGAGGCTGATTCCCCGGTGCCTGCCCCGGATGCGGCGCGGGTGCCGGATATGCATAG
The DNA here is from genome assembly GCF_001814205.1 of Rothia sp. HMSC036D11. Classification (NCBI taxonomy): domain Bacteria; kingdom Bacillati; phylum Actinomycetota; class Actinomycetes; order Micrococcales; family Micrococcaceae; genus Rothia; species Rothia sp. HMSC036D11. The sequence goes on along the minus strand of NZ_KV815278.1, from coordinate 156,482 downwards.
GGCTGCGGCATTCCGTAGGGGCTATTGGCCTGGTTTCGCGCCCGCCGCACCGAAGTACGCTGGCGAACATACCTATTCGCAGGCGGCAGCCACATCAGAATCAGGGACAGAAGGCCCACCACCAAAATAGCGATATAGATGATGACAAGTCCGAAAGCTTGACCTCGAAGATCCACCAAATCCGTAAAATTGGCAAACTCGTTGTAGCCTACGATCGAGTCCATCAGGAAAAGCATGACTAAGAGCGTATTCAACACTGTAAAAACCGTCAGAACAATACGCGCCCAGTTGTATCCCAGGAAAATAAAAATTCCGAAAAAAATGTAGATGATGCTGAAGAAAATACCAAAAATAAAACGGCCTACTAGACCGACCTGCATATCTCGAAGTTCATAAAATTCCGGTTTAGCAATAAACTGTTGATAAGCGCTCTCCCCCAACGATTGACGGAGCGCTTCCATCAGGCTACTCACCATAGAGGCCATAACGCCGTATTCGATGACGCGTAAGATGGGCATCAAGATCGCCAAGATGAGGACAGACAGCAGCAGAATCGACATTTTCGGTTTTGCGGCTGATTCCGGCGGCGTGGATGGTGACGGTGCCACCTGGTGTGCCGGATTCTGCATATACGGCTGCGAGATCTGCGGGTTTACAGGGTGGTTCTGTCCATACTGATTCTGCGGCTGGTTTGAGTATGCACCTGATGTCTGCGGACCTTGCGGTGGCCGGGGGTCTGGACTGGCGGGCTTGGGGTATTCATTCATCGACAATAGTCCTTACGGTTATAACGGGGTGAAGCACCGCTTTGGGCTTCTTTTCGAGAATAGCGGAAAGTACTCACGCTACCTAGCATTCGGGCTTATTTAATGACAACCAGGTTATGAGTTTGTACCTTTAGTCTGCTCTTCCGAGGCTAATTCCGTCTGAGCCTCAAACCGGTTGGCGTAGCTCTTACTACCCGCCTCCAGCGCTTCTTTGGCTTTCCAGTAGGCTTTAGTGTTCCGCATATACACGTTCACGGGCGGCATCCACACAAGAACAACCAGGCATATATTCGCCAGGAAAAGTAACATATATACGGCCACCAGAGCCCCTAAATACCCCTGCGCATTCGCAAAAGCCGGCGCCTCTGGGTCGGATATCGTATAAGCCTGCCCCAAAGCGCTCATACCGCTCATCAGCATGCCTAAGGAGGCAAGAATAGTCAGCAGAATACGACCCCAGTTTTTCCCACTACTCACGACAAGCCCAAAAAGAATATAAAGCAGAGCAGATGTCAGCACTGAAAGAAAATGGAATGTGAGCGTTGAGTTTAGCTGCGCCTGTGCAAACATTCCAGATTTCATCTGCTCAAGAGATATATCACCATACGCAGGTACGTGCGTGCGTGATTGATGCCATTTAAGAGCCTCGCTCAAATATGAAGACGTTAGGACATACTCCACAAAACGCAGGATTGGGCACACGGTAGCGGTAAAAATTGCGAAGACAAAAACAAAAGTAGGTCTTTTAGGCTCCTTAAAGGCGGCAGCGAGACCTCCCGGATTCGATGCTGCCATATGAGGCTGATACGAGGGCGTGCCTTCCGGCATAGGCGCGGCAGAATATGTCATGGTGCAGTCCTTACACGGGTTTTATGAAATTTATAGTGTTACGTGAATACTCTTTTGAGCATACTAAAAAGTTCTTTGAACACCAGCATTGTGGTTCTCTTATGAACCGAACCTTGGCGGCTTAGATTCTGCCGCCGCCCTAGCTGCCGATCACAATCTGTTCGTCTACGACCGCTGCCCGGGATACTGCTGCCCGGTATTGGGGTTGTAACCTCCTGGCTGCTGACCCGCATAGTAGCCTGGCTGAACAACGTGATATGCATATACCTGCTGATATTGAGTCTGTTCCATTAAACGCGCCAGCCGATATGCCTTGAGTTTGCGTACATAACGATTAGCCGGGCGAAGCCACATCACAATTATCGTAAGTAGGTTAACCGCGCAGAGGGCAGCGTATAGAATCACGAGCACCCTCATATACCCCTGTACCTGTGGATTTTGTGAGATCCCTTCAATACCTGTCTGTGCGGTATTAAAAGCCCAGCATTTGAAGGCGCTCATAATAATCCCGATAACGGCAATAATTGTCAGCATAATACGCGCCCAATTCCGCCCCACATATGCGAAACAGCCGAAGAGCAGATAAAGACACGAAGACACGAAAACAGATACCAGCAGAAAGGCTGCCTGGGCGCCCGAGAGTAAAAATGCGGGAACCGCAATGGCCTCGCGATCAATATTCTCTGCATACTGTTGGGAGCTTACCCAGCGTGCCGCCTCGTTCATTAACGATGCACTGACCAGATACTCTATGATCCGTAACGCGATGCATGCCAAAGCACCCACAAGAACCAGTGTCAGCACGAATGTTCGTACAGGTTTTTCAATCTTAACCGCGTTATTGTCATATGTGCCCTGAGGGGCAGCCTGAAGGGGAACTGTAGGATTCTGCCCCTGCCCCACCGCCATATGCTGCTGCAAATGCTGCACATAAGGGTTTGAAGGTTGCTGGGGTGAGGGGTCTCCTGAAGTAGGGTTTGGGTGGTTGGTCATCGGCGATTCTCCTTGAGGTTTTAGCTCAATAGAACTGTGAACTTATTTCTGAGAGTAGCCGACCTCAAGGGCGGTTTGCAGTATTTACACCCGTATTCCATATGTGGAATATTTCTCAGCAGGTTTTCTGCGATATACAAAAGGTACCGCACCAGATCGGAAAACATCTAGCACATCACCCTCAAAATACTCTCTCACCTGTATATATTCCAAATAGAGAATATACTGTGGGGTGGTTTAGAACATCAGAGAATCCTCACGCTGCTCGGCACGCCATAGGCTTCGCGCATGCATATATTCGCGGGCGGCACGGCTCCAGATCAGTCCAAGAGCAATAACGCTCACCACAAGATACGGCATACCCACATAAAGAGGCACATAAAGCGGCGACGAGTTGGAATCCAAGAGGAACTCTACTTCCTCCATAGGAGCCCCATTAAGACCGGCCATGATAACGCCCACTAGCAAGAGCACAATAAAGGTGCAGAGCATTCCCAACAGCAAGGAGGCAGTCAGCACATATGCAGCCCACCTATGCCCGCGTAAATACGCAAATAACACCACCACATGAAGCGCCATCAGCACGAAGGTTGCCATCATGAAAAATACGAGGGGAAGCTGGTCTTTGAGCGTCAGAAAAGTTTCTGATTCCCAGAGCGATACGCCCTGTAGCGGCACCGTAACAACCCAGACGATATACGAGATCAGAATGTACGCCCACATCCCTATAAATATCGTCATGATGAGGGCTGCCAGAGACACTTGAAGGGGCCTTATAGGCTTGCCCGATATCTTCGACACTAATACCGTGGCCCGATCGTCATGCGGATGCTCTGGCTGGTTTTCCACCCGGGTTTCCCCCTCTCGTACTGGTTTCTAGTGTTAGATTAGCAAGGTTTGCCAGCAAGAGACAGATACAACACCGCCGCGCATGTCATATCGCGTCGCACAGCGGCGCAGTGGGTCCTGTACATACGCCCTAACGAATACTCAATGTTGGGCGAGCAAGTATCGCACGCAGAGTATTGAACTTATACAGGGTTACACTCAGCAATGCGATTTCAAGAAGCCATAAAGCACCCAGCGCGCAGAGCACAATCATGGGGTCAAGACCCAGTGAAATACCATCCCAGTTCAAGACGAGAAGTAGGAATGTGATGGGTGAAAGTACTAGTCCAACACCAATAAAGCAGATCAGTGAAAATATTCCCCACACGGAATATACGGATGCGTCCGAAGCGTCTTTGGGCGGACGCGCTAACGGCCATACCTGAACAACGGCGTAGATTGTGATAATCAGCCAGAACCCCCACCCCATGTTGGTGGTGTAGCGTGCAATAATAGCGCCTTCAAAAATCCCCAAGAGGGCAAGCACTGCTAACCGGACACCAATGGTGATGTTCAGAGAACGTCGTCGTGCATTTATTGTTTCAAGGCCTGCCTGCATTTGAGAGAATGCGCGGCTCAGGTTCTTCGGCGTATATGCCTGATGTGGAATACTATTCCGTCGCGGCGATACATCCTGCTCAACCTCTTGCGAGGTTTGTGATGGGGCAGGTTTTGATGCAGCGGATACTTCCGAAGAACTAGGCGCTGGCGGCTCTGGCGTGGGGGCGGGAATAAAACGTGGGGCAGGCGCATCCTGAGGTGCCTGAGGCTCGGCAGTTTTCGATTTTGTAGCTGCCCGAAGCGCCTGACGAACCGCGCCCTGTTTCCTGGGCTGCGGCGGCTGCGGGGCTGGTTCAGGTTCCCCCGAATTCTGTCGTGCATGCTCAAGGGCGTATGCGGGCGGCGCTGCCGGAACCGCGTGGCGAATCGGTGCCGTGTAGCGGGTGGGCACCGCATCCTGACCGGCCGGCGGGGCTTCGTCCCGAGGCGAAGCATCTTCGGCGTTCACGCGGGCAGGGGGAACCGCATCGGCATCATGCACGCGAGATTCGTGATCCACAGCAGTTTCCTCCTCCCCATATATCCTAATCCTAAGGATTTATACGGCTTTTCCGACGTATAAATTCCCGAAGCCGCATGAGTTTTTTATCTACGCATACCCTATCACGGTTGGTAGGTATTCTTCGGGGAATATATACCTCGTTTCATGCGCGATGCATACACAACAAATACGATCGAGAAAGCTAAATCAACCGCAGGTGCAACTGTCGCCAGGAGGGCGACTAATGCCCCTCTACCCCCGTTATGTCCCCAGGTCGCCATACTTCCAACTGCTATGAGTAAAACTAGGGCTCCTCCCATAGTTCCCAAGGCTGAAAGTACAATCCCAATAATGTTGATAACGCGCACCATCAGATAATGGCGGTTATTTTTAACGGCTAACCAGCCAAAAATATTGCAGATCATAAAGGCCGCGATAAATATTACTAAAATATACCCGGGTGCAACGACTATACGTTCACGTGCAAGGCATTCATCCTGATCCAATGCCCCTTTGCACGAATCAAACGTGTCATTAATACCTGAATTGACTTCCTCTACCCCGTGAACGGGGTAAATTCCTACCAGTCACTACAACCAAACTAGGCTGTGGTGACTTTCGGTGGGTGAACAGCATCAACAACAACAGCATTTGCTAACAAACGTCTTACATCATCTCCGCAGTATTCGTTTAAACTCTCGGCAAGCCCTGCCGCGAGTAGGATATTAACCGCCGCATTCAAATCCCTATCCACATGGGACTGGCACCCAGTACAGGCCCATTCACGGATATTCAACGGCTTTCTACCATTAGGTGTACCGCAAATCGAGCAGATCTGGGTAGTAGGTGCGAACCTATCCACGCGGATAAGGGTTCTACCGTGTTCGGCAGCCTTCTCTTCAATCAACCGGTTGAGGTGTCCCCAACTAGCGTCCAACACACTCTTACCCAACCGGGTTCTAGCTAGACCCGTGATTGAGAGGGTTTCCAGGGTGATAACTTGGTTTTCGTTAACAATCTGGTTCGCTACATGGTGTAGGTAATGGGTTCGCACGTTTCGGACTTTCGTGTGGGCTTTAGCTACCCTGAGTCGTTGTTTGACATAACGGTTACTACCCTTTTTCTTTTTCGAGAGTTGTTTCTGTAATCGAGCTAGTTTCTTCTCGGCTTGTTTCAGAGGTCTAGTGTTAGCAAAGACGGTGCTTCCCCCGTTACTGTTCACCGCGATAGCTAGGTCTTTCAAGCCCATATCCACGCCTACCGCGTAGGCGGTAGGCTTCGGGGCTGGGGCGGGGGTGCTTTCGACAACGAAAGACACATAATACCTACCATCCGCTTCTTGGATCAGGGTTACAGAGGTTGGGGGTGAGGGTAGGTTACGTGAGAGGTTGAAGCGGACTTCACCAATCTTAGACAGTTTCACAAAACCTACCCCGTGAGTGGTTTGTCTAACCTTGAATGCTTGGGATGTAAACCTAGCAGCTTGCCGGGATGAGCGTTTCCTAAACCGTGGGGCACCAATCCTAACCCCTTTACGCTTACCTGTCACGGAGGTGAAAAAGTTAGTGTACGCCTTATCCAGATCCCGTAAGGACTGCTGTAAGGGTACAGCGGAAACGTCTTTCAGCCACGCTTTTTCAGGGGTCTGTTTCAGGTGAGTGAGTCGGGCAGAAAGCTCTTTACTAGAGGGCTTCTTCCCTGTGTCTTTATACTGTTCCTCTGAGTAGGCTAGAGCGTCGTTATAGACCACGCGTACACACCCAAACAGAGCAGCAATCGGCTGTTTTTGCCCTTTCTTGGGGTAGGCGCGGTAACGATAACGCTTGAGACTCATAACACCTATTATATACTTGGTGTCATGGATAATACCACTGATATAAGACGTGGTAGACATGCGATTTGGGATTTACATGTTCACTTGGTGTTCGTCACTAAATACCGGCGCAATGTCTTCACTAACACCATGCTCACCACCTGCGAAAGAACCATGCGAGAAGTCTGTGAAAGTTTCGGGGCAACCCTAGATGAGTTCAACGGGGAAACAGATCACGTTCACTTGCTAGTACGCTACCCAGCCACCGTGACTGTTTCTAAACTCGTGAACTCCCTCAAGGGGGTTTCCTCTCGTGTACTTCGGCGTGATTTTGAAGCTGAGATTACCCCGTTTTTATGGGGTGGCCATTTGTGGTCACGCTCGTATTATGCGGGGTCTGCTGGGGGTGCCCCATTGAGTGTTATTGCTGAGTATGTGAAGTCCCAGGCTCGCCCTGGTAGCTGATTCATCTCCACCCTAAAGGGTGGAGTCTTCTCAGAAAACTAGATAATACCCATCGCATACAGGCACCTACAATACCTAGACGCACCAGATATATCGATGCATATTTTCTGATTTCGGAGTTATCAGGACCCGTCGACTGTACATCGGAATTATTGCCAGATACGTTTTCTACCGGCTCGTGAGCCACATTTTACCTTTCACACCAAGAGCACTCGAATGGGGCACGGTGTGGCACCCCGCAGTGGTTATACACCGGGTTTCGTGAAGTAGTCCTTATGGTTCATCCACGAGGCATGCCGGACGAAAATAATCGAGAAAATAAGCTCTGCCACGGGTACTGCCCCAGCCACGAGGAATATGATAAAAATGGCGAGTAATCCCGAGGATCCAAACGCCGTTATCATGGCTATACCGCCCAAGAGCATTAAACCAGCAAGCACAATCCCCAGAGACGAAAGCACAATGCCAATAATGTTAATGACAAGCACCCTCACGTGGTGCTGATTTTTCCTAACGGCAAGCAGCCCAAAAATATGACATATCGGGTACGCGATTAAAATGACAAGGAAAATCGACGCCCCCGTGATTGCTGAGGTGTTATCCTCACGGCATACTCGCTGCGAGTATTCACTCCATGAGTAGCTGCCGGTTCCGCAGTCGCTAAGTTCGATGATCGCACCGATAAGGTTGAAAGTCGTCGCAACAATACCGATCGCAATAAGAGCACCCACAATACACAGGCGCAGCAGGTACATCAGCGAACGTTTGCGGACAATCTCATCGTGCGGGTTTGCCGGATATGCAGTGTACGGGTATGCGGTTGGGCTCGGCACTGCATATCCCGAATATCCGGGTACGACATGCGGATTCGCATAGGGATTTGGAGGCGTCGATGGGCTCGGCGCAGGATAGCCCGGTTGTAACCCAACATACCCTGGCGCTGAAGGAGCAGTCTGCTGGTTCTGGGCGTTGCCGGAGTTGTTGGGGTTTTGTTTATCCTCGGGTGAGGGATCCGACTTTGCGGTGTGACCGCTATGTTCGTGCTGTGATGCGCCGCCGGTTCCGTCGGTTTTATGTGCGGTGCTATCCTCTGAATGATCGTCTACAGGCGACGTTGCCGAAGAATCCTGCGACGCAGTTCTAGGTTCCTCAGGCTGACGGGAAGAATCATCGTTTTTCATGGGGTCTGTGCTCATATGTACATCCTCATTACCGGTAATTTTTGTGTAGCCCGGCGCGCGGGTGCCTCGCTACACCAACGTTGGGTTATGTCATACACTACCACGCTTGCAGGGAGTAACGGCTGCAATCATGGCACGTTGGGGGAACGGATGAGCTCAGGAACTCATTACGGTATATCAGAGTCTGAGCGGTGGGTGCTCTGTGCTTCGGTCTTAGTCAGCGTGTGGTCGTTGACTGCCTGGTCTTCAGACGGGGAAGACTCTTCTGACAGTTCGCGAGTCTCTTGAGCTTCACGTTCGGCACGGGAGGGGAACCTGCGGAAGATCAGGAAGACGAATATGAGGGAGCATAAAATCTCGATCACGAATGACGCCATAATCCAAATGGTCAGAATGGGGTACGAGCCCCCCAGAAGTTTCCACAGGGTTCTTGGCCCGTGAATAAAAACCAAAATATAGGCGAAAAATCCGGTGATGACGGATGCCGCCAGGGCACTGAGCAGGTTTCCCACCATAACAAGCCCCATAGATTTATTCCGCGCATACGCGACCGCAAACCAGCCGTGCAAAGACAGGTACATGAGGGGAACCGCGCCGATAGGGTCAAGCCCGATAGCCTCGAAAAAATACACCAGCGTCAGTGCAGGCACCACGAGGAAAAGCATGCGGACAAGGTACAGGCGCCGCACGGGTGGCGGCGTGGAACAAGCCTGATCCCAAAAACCCGGGTTATATTGTTCACTCATAGGTACCCTGTCTGCCGCTGGCGTTGTGAAACACTGCCGGAGGCGCCATCGAGAAAGCACTCAATACTACGGTACGAGATGAAACTGAGATAACGCTAGATTTACGCACTGTTTACTGAAGCGTCACCAAGAGCCTGCAGAACGCAGCAAAAATTTCAGAGTTTATCCCTCGAAAATCCCGCGGGCACGATCCTTACGCACGGTGTGCGCCGGAAAAATTCGGCCGCTCATGCTGATGTAAACGCCCGGTTCCAGTAGGTTAAGCGCGGAAATCGCAGCCCCTAGGTTGAACCCCGCATCCGAATGCGCCATGACCGCCGGCTGCATGGCACCGGTCAGCACCACAACCTTTGACCCCAGCTCGGCATGCTCGGCGATGTATCGGGCGGATTCGCTCATCGTGTCGGTCCCGTGGGTGATGAGAACCTGGTCGTGTTCGACCGCGTCGAGGGCGGCAACGAGTTCGGCGCGGTCTTCGTCGGTCATATCCAGGCTGTCTTTGCCGATGAGCGCACGAATATCAAAGCGAATGTCGGTGAGCACTCTCGACAGCACACCGTGCGCGGCAGGCTTGCCAATATCGAGGGTACCCGCCACCGAGTAGAACTTATCGATAGTTCCGCCGGTTGCCAGGATAGTGATAACGTCCGGGTTTTTGATGGTGCTCATGGGCGCGGGCTCCTTAGGGGCTGAAACATCGCCGGGGTATATCTTTGCCCCGGTACCGCATATATTCTAGGGCATTGGAGCGATTTTCTTTACGTTCTGTGGCAAGAATTAGACAGCTACGCTTCACCCACTATCCGTCTAAATTTTAATGCCGGGGAATGCATCTGCTTTTATTATCAGATAAAGCATACAGAAGCATTGCCTAGATATCTCCGGGATACCATCAACGGCGGGTTTTCTAGTGTCATCAGCTGGTCGTCAACAGGAAAACGTCTCCTACCGCTCTGCCCGTAGAAGATAACAGTCTCTATCAGTATATTCTTCAGGGCAGCCTCAAGAATCATTAGAGAATATCAGTTACCCAAATCAATACTTCGAGAGATCCTTTCTAGCATCATTTACCAACTACATAGCCAGAAAAAGAACATAGGAATATTAGTTTAATTATTTTAAAACCGTAGCCAAAAACGGCGCTGAAGCACTATCTTCCACCGTGGCCACCTGCTCAGGTGTTCCCGTGGCAACGATCTGACCGCCTCCCTCTCCCGCGCCAGGGCCCATATCAATCACATAATCAGCCGTTGCGATAATTCGCATATCCAACTCGACCATCACTACCGTATTACCAGCATCAACCAAAGTCTGAAGATGCGATATCAAACGGTCAGCATCTGAACAGTGCAGACCGGTAGTGGGTTCATCAAGTACATACAGAGTGTCGCCGCGTTGTGCCCGTTGCAACTCCGTGGCTAGTTTGACGCGCTGTGCCTCACCACCAGATAACTCAGTCGCAGGCTGCCCCAAACGCAGGTAACCCAAGCCGACATCTCTCAACGCAGCCAGTGAACGCGTAACCTCCACTTCGCCGTCGAAAAACCCCAGAGCTTCCTCTACACTCATTTCTAAAATTTGGGACACATTCTTACCACGCCAGAGTATTTCTAAGGTGCTTGACTGGTAGCGGGTACCTTGGCAGTCCGGGCACTTTGTGTACACCGAGGGTAAGAAGAGTAGCTCTACCATCACCGACCCCTCACCTTCGCAGGTGGGACAGCGCCCGCCCGCTACGTTAAAGGAGAATCTGCCTGGTTTGTATCCCCGGCGTTTGGCTTCTGTTGTATCGGCAAAACGACGGCGCACATGGTCAAAGAGCCCTGTATAGGTGGCAATATTGGAACGAGGTGTTCGCCCAATAGGTTTCTGATCGATGGCAACCACGCGGCGTATACCGCTGAAATCACCTTCAACAGTTCCCCTCGTTTCAGGGGCCTGTTCGGCCCTTAAAATTTCATCTCCCTCTACGGGTGTTTCATCTACCTGCACCGTTTTACCTAGTCGATGACCTATCAGTTGAGGTAGGCACTGGCTGACTAAGCTAGATTTCCCCGAACCTGAAACACCTGTGACGGCAGTGAGAACCCCTAGTGGGATTTGTACATCCACGTTATGGAGATTATTTCGGCTAACTCCAGAAAGTTTTATCCACTGCTCGGGTTTCCGAGGAGTATGCGGTGGGAGCCCACTGCCTCCAAAGAGATAACCGCGTGTAAGAGATTCCTGGACGTGGGCTAAACCATCAACTTCACCGCTGTAAAGGACTCGACCACCATGTTCTCCAGCTCCCGGCCCTACATCCACAATCCAGTCAGCATGTTGCATTACTTCAATAGAATGTTCCACCACAAACAGACTATTTCCCCGTGCTTTGAGTCCGTCAAGAACGTCAAGAAGCGCACGGGTGTCTTGAGGATGTAGACCAGCAGAAGGTTCATCTAATACATAGACCACACCAAAAAGTTCAGATGTCAGCTGAGTAGCTAAGCGCAAACGTTGCAGTTCACCACCGGAAAGGGTAGGAGTCATTCGATCGAGAGAAAGATAGCCTAAGCCGAGGTCGATAATGGGGCGAAGACGCTCAATGAGGCCAGCGGCCAGCCGAGAGGTAGCGGCAAGTTTTTCAACAGGCTGAGGGGGAGTCTTACGAGCTTCCGGTTCTGTCTCAGCAACAAGTTCACTTGTGTGACTGCCTGACTCTGTAGCTTCTTCTCCCCTTTTTTGGTGTAAGCTTTGCCCGAGCGTTTCTTTCTCATCTGCCTTCATAGTGATTGTGTGGGAAGCATCTTCGACAGCTTTTTCAAGAAGATTGGTTAGCTCATAGAGAGGGAGCTGGGAGAAGTCAGCAATATCTAACCCTGCAAAGGTTACTGAGAGAGCCTCTGGTTTGATGCGTTTGCCGTGGCAGGCTGGGCAAGGGATTGATGTGAGAAACTGCGCTACCTTGCGTTTCATGGAGGCACTTTTAGTATTAGCAAAGGTATCCAGTACATAACGTTTTGCACCCACGTAGGTGCCGCTATAAGAAGGTTCAACATGTGCTTGTTTAGCCGCTTGAGCCTCAGCAAGTGTCATACGCGAGTAGACCGGTACATGTGGTGTTTCGTCCGTATAAAGAATCCAGTCGCGATCTTTTTTGGGAAGATCTTTCCAGGGGATATCCACATCGTAGCCAAGTGCCACCAATACATCTCGAAGCTGATGACCGTGCCAGGCGGTAGGCCAAGAAGCTATGGCTCGTTCACGGATGGTTTTGGTGGGATCGGGAACCATGTGATCTTCGGGTACTTCATAGACTCTGCCAATTCCATAGCATTGAGGGCATGCCCCCTGCGGGGTGTTGGCAGAGAAATCCTCGGCATAGAGCATGCTCTGGTGCTCTGGATATTGGCCGGCGCGTGAATACAACATACGAACCAGGCTTGAGATGGTCGTGATGCTACCAACGGTCGACCGGGAGTTTTGCCCACCTCGCTGTTGTTGCAGGGCTACAGCGGGGGGCATCCCTGTAATGGAATCGACGTCGGGCACTCCCGCTTGATCGATAAGACGGCGGGCATAGGGGGCCACCGACTCTAGATAACGGCGCTGCGATTCTGCATAGAGGGTTCCGAACGCGAGGGAGGATTTACCTGATCCTGACAGGCCGGTAAAGACCACGAGAGCATCACGGGGCACAGAAAGATCAACATTGCGCAGGTTATTTTGACGTGCGCCCAATACCTGAACATTTGGTTGGATGTGAGTTTCTTTATTTGTGGTGGATTCGGGTAAATCGCTCATAGATGAATTTGACCAATCGCTTCTGTATGAGGCACCGGTAGCCTCAAAATCGTTGTGATCTTTTGTCGTTTGCCATTTTACTGCCTATCCCGCCGATTCGTAGACAACGATTTTTTATTCTCTTCCACATGGGGGGGATCTTGTTCTACCCCTCTATACTATGGTAAGTTTGCCGAGGAACTAAAAGTCCCTTGAGGTTGATAAAACACTCGCTCTCCTGTGAAGTATGTTACTGATCCGCACGGTAGCATTCCTGCCGCTCAGTAATTAATTCTTGAAAAAAGGAATAGGTAGAGGGGATTAAGATTTCGCTTAATTCCCTCTATTTTTTTAAGTCTTACCAATACGAGGTATTAGTTTGAGTGGCTTCAATAAATTTGGCATCAGCCCACACTTCAGACTCGATCTGAGCCACATCACGCATCCGTAAAAGTCTCCTCCGGCCGGTGCATCGCTGAACAATTCCGAAATAATCCCGTCTGAGGGTCAAACAAAGCCTTCGCGTGAGCGTCCCAATGAGTCACCCACCTACCGCCGGAACACAGAACGCACCCATACCCCAAGACGTACCCCAACCTTCTCCGGACCAGGCAAAACCGTCCGCATAAAAGCCTCCACGAACCTTTTCACCCAGGACATACCCACCTCACACACAACACTGGCAATAGGAAGGAATAGCTTCCAGAAAACCGTAGGAGCAACCATAAAAAGGAACCAGCACACAACAGGATGCTCACATAAAACTTCAAAATCTTTCATGAGTCTCTAAATCCTCCCCGCCACCATCGACATCAAAAAAATTTTCTCGAACACAACAACGCACGCCCAGACCACGACGACATGAATAACTTTCATAAGTAAGTCGGGGATGAACAGGAAAAACGCAACAAGTAGAGTGAAGAACTTTCCCGACCTCAACCCGTAGAGTATCTACTGATACATCCCTTGAACCGTCTACGCTCCACACCCCACAGGTTAGGGTGCTTGTGAGTACTGTGTTCGTGGGGTGCTACAACGGCAATGGAGAACACCAAAACCCTTCTCTGCCCCAAAAAATTCTCGAACAACGGCACCCACCACGAAACGAGGGGCTCAATAATGTATTACGCATGTGGCAAGTAAAAACACGGCACCGCCCGACAAAAAACTTGCAACATCACACCAGCAAGCGGTTCCAAGACACAAAAAAGGTAGTCACCCCAGGGAAACCGTAGGAGCAACCGCCTCAAAGCTCATATCATATTGAACCCATATGATATGACATGGAAAGGAACAAAATTACTTATGCTTCAACATTCGTAAACCTTATGAAACATTATTTCCTCCCCTTCTGAACCTTAAACCATGCGATTTCGCGGTAGAACGGGTTCTGCGGAGTCACATCCATGAAGGATTCCTGAGCCGATGCCGCATCGTCGTTCATATTGGCGGCACGGTAAAGAGTATAAATATAGATAACAGGTTTCCCCTCACTGTTTCCCTGCGCATAACCAACATTTCCAATAATGCTTCCGCCTGTGCGACCTTCAAAGCTGCCAGTTTGTACTTTTTCTTTAGATAACTAAAGTGAAAGAATATCAATAGTTCGAGTTGTTTTCTGTTTTGCTTGTCTAGTATAAGGTCATTCACTGGAAAGATCTTTCCAAACATTCCAAAGCCCAAAAACAACTACAAAAACAATGAATAATACAATGAGGATGATAAAAATACCGAAAATCTTTTCACCGGTGTTTAGCTTTTCATCATCCCGCAAATTACTTTTAGTGGTCATGGTTATTTTCCTTTCTTCCGATATTTTTAATATCAAGAAAATATTGACAAGACTAGGCCGAAGAAAATGACCAGAATTTCAAAAGTCGTTCCAATAAAATCATCTAACGTGACTTATGCTTCCCCTTAAGCAGTATTGATAGTCCCGGTCTCTACCACAGACCGAACAATCGACAGCATCCGCGTAATCAGCTCTATCAGCAATCGTGACCAACAAAAACTTTGGGCTAGGCGGTAAATCCTGTTCGTATGCCCAATTAACCATCCGAAAAGACATTGAATCTATATATCCTCTAAAGGTCTTCTAAAACCGATGTTTCTAAGCCGCTCCTAGAGCTGTCCACGGAGCCGCGTGTGTCAGCTCATCCGGTGCGATCTGTAATCCCCAATCCTGCAAAAGGATTACATACCGATACATGCGTGCTTGCAAAATCTACTCGGGTTCTCCTACACAGGCAGGCGTGTCAGACCGGCTTCGAGGAAAACAAAACTTCAGCTTGGATGAGTTATTTACACTTGCTGGTGCGCTTGATCTAACTGTTGGTGATCTCCTTGGAAACAGCATTGTCTCCGCACATGTTCCCGCTCCTTCGTATATAGAAGAAGGCCAAGGACGGATTAAACGAAAAGTCGCCCCGATCGGCTTCATACCGAAAGGGGCGAGATACCAGATTCTTTCTGGTGAAGAGTGCGCCCTGTGGGGCTCGAACCCACGACCTGCGGATTAAAAGTCCGTAGCTCTACCAACTGAGCTAAAGGCGCGCCGTCCCGCGTGAACGCGAAGACATCATCTACTATACACTACAAATCCGTCACGAGTCGCCTTCGCAGATATGATTTTCGTCCGGCTGAATCCTTCGAAAAACTCGTGCCCTGCCCGTTACACTAAACACCTATGGCTCATCGTGCACATCATCGCCCAGTATCTCAGCCCAGCGAAAAGTTTGAGCGTCGCGTTGGCGGTGAAGATCCCGCCGCCCGTGATGAGGCGGCGCATACGTCTGCTCGCATTCTGCTGGAGCGCGGACGCCAAAATTCTGACCCGGAGGTTGCCGCCCGACTCATAGACTTCACTGACGAATACGGTATTGAGGCGCTTGCGCAGCTCTGGTCTCATTCACCCGCGCGTTCCCTCCCCGGAGCGCTATGGCGCATGTACTCCTTGCGTGACATGGTACGACGCTACCCAAAGGCCACCGCACAAGCTTTCTCTACCGGTATGGGTGCCGATTACCGTTCGCATCTGCTGGCGGGGGTGCCAGACCCACCGGGCGCCTCCGAGGTCGTCGAAACGGCGGACAAAATTCTGGCCGGGCTCTACAGCGGCGATATTGATATAGCTCTCGAACGTTTTGCGGCGTTCGCGCGTGTGGTGGCAATGGGACTGCGCCTCAACTATGAGCGTGCAGATATTAGCCGACTTTCCGGCAACCCGCAGGGGGTGCATCCGCCCAGTCATGAGGTTCGCCGCGAGGGCATTGAACGCATGTTCCGCGTGCCCGAACAATACCGAAAACTCGTGAAAATCGCCGAGGATTTGGAGGCGACTGCCGCGCACTGGCGGGCAAGCGGCGGACTCGAAGCATTGTAGCCCCGCACGGTACTCGCGCGCCATAAAATCCCGGGAAAATACAGGATTCGGAACTGATGCCGGGTGTTCTGCTTAGAGCTCATGTACCTTGACGGAGGCTCGGCGCGGGCGGATAATTTAAGACAAGATGTCGGGTTGCTAATAGGTAGCCCCGGGCTCCAAATCATTTGCCGCTTCGAGCGGCCTTCCGCCGAGAGGCGCTCCCAGCCCGACATCGCTAACGTTCACAGCGGGAAGGCTTTTATGTAGCCTTCCCGCTGTTGTATTCTCAAGCCGCCGCGCGGGAAGCATGAGACCCGCGCACCCTCAGCACACCCGCGTTAGACTGTAACTATGTTGCACCGCATCTTTCCACAAGCCAACAGCTCACTCACCTCGCTTGCACAAATCTCGGTGCAGGTGGCGGAGGCGGCGGCGCTCCTCTCCGAAATGGTTGGCTCGTCTACCTCCGAATACCCCGAGCTCTTCGACCGCATGCTGGTGCACGAGGCGAACTCAACCGACCTGTTCTTCATGACCCTCACCACCGTGCGAAGCTCATTTGCCACCCCGGTACCCCGCGAAGACCTCTACACGCTGGCTCGCAAACTCACGAACGCGGTCGAAAAGCTCACAAGTGCCGCGCACATCCTTTATCTGCACAAAATTGACGGTTTTGCCCCGCATATCACCGCGATACTCGACATTATTCAGCGGCAGGCGGTGCTGACCGAGGCGGTGATCCCCAAGCTCGCCGATATTAAGGGCCTGGATAACTATTGGATGGATATGCTGCGTATCTCGCGCCAAGCCGTTCGTACCGCCGAAGAATACGATGCAGAACTCGCCGAACGCTTCCCGATGGAACGCTACCGCCGGTACACCAAGTTCATTGCCCAACTGGTTGAGGCGGCGAATGCGATGCGCGGCGTGTCTTCTGAGATCGGGCGTATTATCGTGCAGGAGTCCTAGTGGTTCTGCTCAGTATTCTGTGTGTGGGCGCGTTTCTTTCCGCGATTTTTGTGACCGGCATGCACGATGCCTCCAATGCGATCGCGGTGCCGGTACGCACCCGCACGATGGGCGATACCGCGGCTCTGATTACCGCCGCGCTGTTCAACGGTATCGGGGTGTTTGCGGCGTATCTGCTGATCACCGATATGAGTGTGCCCTGGATTGCCGTTCCCAGCGGGCATTTGGGCCTTCCGGGGCTGACCGCCGCGCTTATCACCGCCGCCTTATGGGGTGTGGCGACCTGGGCCTTACGCATGCCAGCTTCCTCAACGCACGCCCTCATCGGCGCCCTTGCCGGGGTGGCGTGGTATGCCCGGGTTGATGGCGAAGGCTCACGGTTTATCCCCGCGATTTTCGATGCCACCCTGCTGCCGCTTCTCTACCTGCCGCCCCTGATTTTCCTCCTCTCCTGGCTTTTAGTGCTCCCGTTTTACCGACTGGCTATCCGCTCTTCGCCCAGCAGCGTGAACCGGCACTCGCGTGAGGTACTGGCGGTGTCGGCATCCGCAATTTCGCTTCTGCACGGTATGCAGACTGGGTACCTGTACCTGTTGGTGCTGCACGTGCTGGGTGCGGTTTTTCCGCTTCCCACGCGGGACCTCCTCCCCTGGCATGTGCTCACTATTGCGCTGGCTCTGGCGGCGGGCACGCTCACGGGTGGGCGGCGCATCGGCTACACCTTCGCCTACCGTATGGTGCGCTTAGACCCGATGCGCGGCGCGGTAGCTCAAGGCACCACGGCTCTTATGCAGGCGCTCGGGTACTTCCTGCTGCAGCTGCCGTTCTCGTCTTCGCACCTGGCGACCGCATCCGCCCTGGGGGCTGGGGTGAATCAGCGGTTTAACTCGGTGAAGCCGAAGATCGTTGCGAACATTATGCTGACCTGGTTTGTCACGCTTCCGGCATGTTTTTTGTGTGCGATCGCCCTCATGATGGCTCTTGATGGCATATTTGGGTAGAATTTTTACCCCTAATGTGGGCTGGAATGCTCGCTTATTCCCGCGCAACTCCGTAGAATTCTAGACAACCCTATATATTTCCGCCCTACGTGCCTTATGCGCAGGCCTTATATATTCTTTGGAGAGCTTTGTTTTCCTCTGTCGCCGTCATTGTACGCACGAAAGATCGCCCGGTCTTTCTCGCACGTGCCCTGCAGAACATCGCCGAGCAACGGTATACGCAATACACCGTGTACGTGGTCGATGACGGCGGAAATCAGGAAGAATCGCAGCAGATTATTGACCGTAGCCCGGTTGCGGCGCAGACCGTTCTTCTTCATGCTGCGGGCGGCAATATGGAAGCGGCTTCTAACCTGGGTGTGCGCTCCAGTGAGTCTACCTATATCGCCATTCATGACGACGATGACCTGTGGGATCCCCAATTCCTGGAACGTACCGTCGCAACCCTTGATGAGACCGGTGCCGATATGTGCGTGGTACGGATTATCGAGCGTTTTGAGCAGCAAACCGAGGACGGTTTTATTGTTCTGAACGAATGCACCTTTCACGAAGATCTACCCGCCATGGGGCTACAGTTCCTATTCCGTACCAATCGCGCGGTTCCGATCGGCGTGCTGTACCGCCGCACCCTGCACGAGAAGGTGGGGTATTTTGATGAGGAACTTCCCGTGGTGGGCGACTGGGAATTCAATATGCGCGCCGCCATGGCCGGTGAAGTTCAGCTTCTGGACGAGCCGCTGGCGTACTGGTGTAAACGCCCCGATGCGACGGGTTCTGCCGCCAACAGCGTGAGCCACGAGCAGCAACATCGTATTTTTGATGCGCAGGTGCGCGCCAACGCGATCCGTGAAGACCTTGCCGCTGGGGCGCATATTGGGCCCTACCTTTACCAGGCGCACCTGACGAACGAGCTTGACGGTCGTTTATTGGAAACCCTGGAGGCGCTTCAGGACGTTCAGGAACGTTTGGAACGTCTCGAAAATATGCAGCAGGAACAGTGTGAGCGGCTGCACCGCATGGAGCGGGCGATGTCGTGGAGTGGCAAACTTTCGCGTTTGCGTGCCGTTTTTTCGCCTAAAGATTCATCAAGCAAATAGGTACGTATATGACTCGTGTTCTTGTTGTCGGCGATATTGGCCAGCCCGTCTACCACGTGGGGGACGAGGCCATGACAATCAGCACCGCCGAATACCTGGCGGATGCAGGAATGCAGGTTATTTTAGCAACCCGTGACGCCGAGCAGAGCAAGCGTTATCTGGGGGCTCGGGGTTCGTCTGCATACGAATATATGCCGTTTTTACTGTTCCCGTGGGCGCCTGCCGAGCGCGAGATCACGTTGGAACGCCTCGAAGAGTTTCTGGTGGGCGGCGTTATGCCGGATCTGCCCGACTTTTGCCCGTCGGCGCAGCAGATCCGCGATTTTGTAGAGGGTATTCAATCGGTGGATGCGGTCGTCATTTCCGGCGGCGGCAACCTGAATTCGCGATACGGCTGGCTGCTGTATGAGCGCGCCGCTATCGCATTAGTGGCGCAGTACGCGAAGATTCCGGTCTTTGTGTCCGGGCAGTCGATTGGTCCCGTGCTTTCCCCGCGCGATGAGGAAGTTCTGCTGCGTATGCTGCGTTCGGCATCCTCGGTGGCGGTGCGCGAGCGCAGCTCCTACGAGTGGTGCCGCGAGCACGATCTTAAGGCGCTTGCGGGTGTGGATGATGCCAGCGACTACCGGGTGCATACCCCGGAGATAACGCTCGACTATGCCGATGCGCGGGTTGAGGTTCCTGAGCTTCCCGAGCGTTATGTGTGCGTGACGGTGCACGAGGTTTCGGGGAGCAAAGTACACGAACTAGCCGCTTTATTAGACAAGATTTACTCCGAGTATGGGCTGGCGGCGGTCTTCCTGGGGCATATGGGCGACCCAGCGTCGGAGGGCGGGCGCACCGGTGACTATCGGGCGCATGAACTGGTTGCCGCATCCATGACATCCCCTGCAACGTTGATACCGATTCTGCACGCGGATGCGACGGTGCGCATCCATCAGGGTGCCGCGCTAAATATCACCGACCGTTACCATCCTGCGGTTTTTAGCCTCAGCGCCGGTATTCCTGCGGTTGCGCTGGTGCCCGATGCGTTTACCGAGATGCGGATTTGCGGGGTTATGGGGCATTACGGGATGCAGAATTTTATGACTCCGCTTCATATGCTCGGCACCGACATTCCCGAGAAGCTCATTGCGTCTGCGCTCTCGCTCAGCAGGGGGCAAGGCCAAGAGCTGCGGGCGCGGCATGAGGTGGTGACCGCGCTGCTTCACGCGTGGCGTGAGTATCTTGCGGCCTCTGTGTGCGGGGAGAAGCAGGCGCATATGCCGGAGAGTATTTCTGCGGCTGTGGCGATTCCCGCCTTAGAGCCGTCCCTAGAGGCGATTAACAATGCGGTGCGCGAGCTTTTGCTGAAGACTTCCCTGGCCGAGGGTACCGAGTGGGCGCTTTCAGATCGCATGCACTCGTGGGAAGCGCATATGCGGGGTGAGTTTGAGCGTGCCGAGGATGAGCTGCAGGCGTTGAAGCGTTCGCGGATGGTGCGGGCGGCGCATCGTACCAGTCGGCAGGTGCAGGCGATGCGGCATATTGGGAGCCGGTTCCGGTAGCCTTACCGCCCCTAACCCCTTTTAAAAAGCGCCTTGCCAAACATCAGAGATCCCGCTTTGTTCCGAATGAGGAGCCTTTTGATGCATATCATCCGAGGGCGCAAAGGACCCGCGGCTGCACAATTTCAGGGCGGGTAGACTAGACACTATGGCACACGCATCCATGAAGGAACAATTTTTAAACTATGTCCGCGCCGGGGCTCACCGCGTTCGGGCGGGATTTTTTCAGTCTATTCAGATCACGATCGCTTCGATGGGGGCGTATCTTTTTGCGGAGCGTGTGCTGGGGCATGAGGAACCTATTTTTGCGGCGGTCGCGGCACTGGTCTCGCTCGGGTACGTGAGCGGCTCTACCCATTCGCGGCGCATTCTGGAGGTCTCGTTCGGGGTGAGCCTGGGTATTCTGATTGGCGATCTGTTTTTGCAGATGCTCGGGCGCGGCATCTGGCAGGCCACGCTTGCCCTATTTATTTCGGTGCTTCTGGCCAGGTTCTTAGATAACGGCATTATTTTTACGATTCAGCTCAGTTTTCAGGCCTGCCTGGTGATTCTGCTGCCGCCAACCTCAGATCTGCCGTTTACCCGCAGCCTCGACGGCGTGATCGGTGGTGTTGCGGCGTTCCTCATGATGTTTTTGATGCCCAAAGACCCGCGAAATGGGTCACGTCAGCGTGCCGAGGCTCTTATGAGCGCTTTCTCGGATGTCTTCTTTCTGGCGGCAAAGGCGATTCGCCGGTACAACTACGATCAGGCGTATCAGAGCCTGCAGGATTCGCGTAAACTTCAGCCGCTGTATGAGGCGAGTAAGAACGATTTGGTGACGGCGCGCGGTATGGCGCAGCTTTCGTGGGCGGGAAAGAAGACCCGAATCGAGCTTGATCGACTGGCGCAGACTCTCGGGGCTATCGATTTGGCGATTCGTAACACCCGCGTGTTTAACCGACGCATGGCATCCACGATTGCGCATGTGCAGCTGCGCCCGAAGGCCCTTGAAACGCTTTCGGCGGCGCTCGAAGAACTGGCGCTTGCCACCCAGAGCACGGGACTGGGCATGTATTCCAGCACCGAACATGAGCGCGAACACTATATGGAAGTTGCCCGCGAGCGCCTGATTTCTCTCGCCGAGACTCTGGAGCCGAAGCATTTGGGGGTAGAGACCTTCGAGGGCGAGTCGTTGGTGCTTATGCTGAGGCTTATAACCGTGGATATGTTAGAGGCTACCGGTATGGATCATGAGGATGCGGTCGCCACGCTGGTACCTCTGGGCGAGGCCGTGACGGAGCATGCGCCGCGTACTTCCGAGATTCCGATTGTGCAGGCTGATGTTGCGGGCGCTCAGGAGGAGGATTTGCGCACCCGCACCGTTAATATCATGCTGCGCGATGAAGACCTTGAAGAGGGGCTGGGGTAGGTCTTTCCTGCTCGTATCGTATGGCTGATGGTGTGCGTCTAATCCCCATGAGATCCGTCTATAAAACCCGACCATGAGACCCGTGAGCAGATAGTATTTCGGCGAGCAGATAACGAAATGCTATCTGCTCGCCGAAATACTCTACTCGCGGTTCACGTCACGATGTGCGGCAGTTATTTATCCTGCGGGAAGAGCAGGTTCAGCGCCTCGCCTAAGGTGGCGACCTCGCGCACGGTCACCCCATCGGGCACCTGCCCCACACCCGTTGGGGATGCGGGCACCAGCACATGCGTGAACCCCAGCCTGCCGACCTCGGCGATACGCTGGCGAATACCCGGCACGGCACGCACCTCCCCCGCCAGGCCGACCTCGCCAAACACCGCGAGTTTACGCGGCAGAGGCTTATTCTGCGCGGCCGATGCCAGCGCCATCACGCACGCCAAATCGGCGGCGGGCTCAGAGATTTTGGCGCCTCCCACCGTGGAAACATAGCAGTCGAGTTTGCCCACGTTCAGCCCGGCACGGCGCTGCAAAACCGCCAAAAGCATCTGGATGCGCGCCGAATCCAACCCCGCCACCGTGCGCCTGGGCGCGGGTGCCACCGCCTGATCCAACAGCGCCTGGACTTCGGCCAGAAGCGGGCGGCGCCCCTCCATCGTCACGGTCACGCAGGTTCCCGCCACCGGATGCGGCGTGCGCGAAACGAACATGCCGGACGGGTCGAGCACGGGCGCGATCCCGTCCTCGTGCATATCGAAGCAACCAACCTCGTCGGTGGGTCCGTATCGGTTTTTGATAGCGCGCAGCATACGAATATTGGAGTGTTTATCACCCTCGAACTGGCACACCACATCGACCAGGTGTTCCAGCAGGCGCGGCCCGGCGATCGTGCCTTCCTTGGTCACATGCCCCACCAGCAGGGTGCACATATTGCGTGCTTTCGCGGCGGCAATCAGTGATGCGGCAACCTCCCTCACCTGCGTAACACCCCCGGCGCTGCCCTCAACATCTGCGGAGGCAAGGGTCTGCACCGAGTCGATCACCAGCATCGCCGGGTCTACCTGCTCAATATGCGCCAGCGCGGTTCCCAGGTCGGTTTCGCTCGTCAAGTACAGGGTATCGGCGACGGCGTGGATACGGTCCGCACGCAGCTTAACCTGCGCGGCGGATTCCTCACCGGTCACGTACAGCACGTCGCGGGTTTTCGCGCGGGCACGCTCAGCGGCGGGGGTTCGCGGGGTGTATCCGCGCGCGAAGGTGGCGGCAACATCCAGCAGCAGGGTGGATTTGCCCACGCCGGGTTCGCCAGCCATCAGAATCACGGCACCGGGCACCAGTCCCCCGCCGAGCACCCGGTCAAATTCGGGATTGCCGGTACTCATATAGGCGGCGACGGTCGAGTCTACCTCGCCGATCACCTGCGCCGGTTTCTGCACGCTGGATGCGGTACGGGTGCGCGCCACGGTACCCCCGGCGGCTTCCTCAACAGACCCCCAGGTTTGGCACTCACCGCATCGACCCACCCATTTGGCGGTGGTCCAGCCGCATTCGGTACAGCGGTAGGCGGGGGTTCCTTTAGTGGTTTTTGTGCGTGCAGCCATGGTTTTTATTGTACGGGCGACCCTGACGTTTTAAACACCTAGGTCGTCAAAAGCCGAAGAAGAGAATATCGGGGCGGGGCGCGCAAAAAGGCTGTAACACAGGCTAAAACGATACAATATATTCCGTGCAGACAGATTACAGTGAACTCCTCCTGAAGACCATTGCGCAGATCGCCCCCGGCACCGAGCTGCGTGAAGGGTTAGAACGCATCCTCCGCGGGCGCACAGGCGCGCTCATCGTGCTCGGTTCAGACCGCACCGTCACGGGGCTCTCCTCCGGTGGGTTCACCATCGACACCGAATTTTCTGCCACCCGCCTGCGTGAGCTCGCCAAGATGGATGGCGCGATCATCTGTGACCGCGACGCCACCCGCCTGCTCATGGCGGCGGTACAGCTCATGCCGGATGCAACCATCGACACCAACGAATCCGGAACCCGCCACCGCACCGCCGAACGCATGGCAATCCAGACGGGTTTCCCGGTAATCTCGGTCAGCGCATCCATGTCCGTCATTTCGGTGTATGTGGACGGCACCCGGTACACGGTCGAAGACACCCAATACCTGATGGCGCGCGCCAACCAGGCAATCCAGACCCTTGAAAGCTATAAGAAACGCCTCAACAAGGTGCTTTCCACGCTGTCCGCGCTCGAAATCGAATCACACGTTACGCTCAGCGATGTCGCTATCACTCTGCAGCGCATGGAGATGGTGCGGCGCATTATCTCTGAAGTCAGTCACTATGTGCTTGAACTCGGTGTGAACGGTCGTCTGGTGGCGCTTCAGCTCGAAGAGCTCCGCAGCCCCGATATGGCGGGTATCGACGTTATTCTGCACGACTACCTGCCGCGGCCCACCGCGCAAAGCATATCCATCGCAACTCGGGCTCTGCGCGACCTTACCGACATGGATATTGTGGACCTCACTATGATCGCCCAGGCCGCAGGGTTCGGCGATTACGAACTCGACACTCCCCTGCAGCCGCGCGGCTACCGCTTGCTTGACGGCATCGCCACTATTCCGAACACAATTGCCGAACGCCTCGTTGAACGGTTCGGCACTTTGCAGGCGCTCATGGCCGCATCCTTAGAAGATCTGCGTGATGTTGATGGTATAGGCGAGCATCGTGCCCGCACCGTGCGCGAATCGCTTTCCCGCATGGCGGAAAGCAGCCTCGAAAAATACCTCTAACATTGGCCGGGTACGGTCCGAAGAACACCAGCCACCCGATAGAAAGAGCCTTTATTTCAATAAAGCGTTAAAAACTCTCTTTATTGAATAAAGGCTCTTTCTATACATCTTTTATATATTCCCGCAGGGGAATACCGTGGGCGCTATTTCAACAGGAAGTTCACTCGCTGCGAGGTCACCCCATTCACGGTAGCCGTCACCCAGTATGTACCCTTCGCCGTATTCTTCAGCGCATTACACCCAGAGGTATTGAGTTTACGATCCCACGCAACATCGCTGGCGGCTTCCTTGCCCGCAGGAATCTCGGTCTTCTTCGTGGGAGTGGGCGTGCACTTCGCAGACGAATACACCTGGGTATCGCCCGATGTAATGTTGATCTCCACACCCTCGGCAGCCTTCTCGCCGCCAATAAAGCAGGGATTACCCGCAGAATTCGTGTACACCACGTGGAACGACGGCATTTCACCGGGCGCATACTGCTTCTTTGAAGGCTCGACCGTCACCTTTAGATCCTTGGCATTGCACAGAGCCACGGCTGGCGTTGCGGATGCGCTCGCCGACCCGGACGGAGTTGCACTGCCGGATACCGCTGGGGTCC
The DNA here is from genome assembly GCF_001814205.1 of Rothia sp. HMSC036D11. Lineage (NCBI taxonomy): Bacteria > Bacillati > Actinomycetota > Actinomycetes > Micrococcales > Micrococcaceae > Rothia > Rothia sp. HMSC036D11. Next base: position 131,195 of record NZ_KV815278.1, on the reverse strand, counting down.
CAGAAACGGACGGGGTTGCCGATGCGTTCGGGCTGCCGGATGCTGAACCGCTCACCGACCCCGAAGGCGCAACCGTAGAAGGTGTGGGGCGCGCGCTGAAATTCTGGAAAGGTTCGCCGGTGGCTGTCGCCTCTGCAGCGGCATCGTCTTGAGGCCCCTTATTAATCTGGTTCACTAAGGTGGTAATACCAACAATGCCAACCAGCAAAACAAGAATAAGCACTACCACGGCAACGATACGACGGCGGCGGTATACTTCAGGAGGTAATTCGGGACCAAGTTCAGACATACCGTTAAGAATAACGGTTTTTTGGGTGTCGTGCATGCAAAACCATATATATAAGCTACATGGAATAGATAAAAATACGTTGCCTGTATATTGTGGGTCAATTGGCACCCGATACCCAATATCACCTACTCTAGAAACAGTAATACATTACAACGCAAGCAATTATTGCCATGTTCAATTTAAAAAACTCACACGAACTACACCACCGCATAAATACTTGGTACCAGCACCATGCCCGCGACCTGCCCTGGCGCCGCGCCGACTGCACGGCCTGGGGTGTGATGGTGAGCGAATTCATGCTGCAGCAGACCCCTGTGAACCGCGTGCTTCCCGTTTGGGAAGAGTGGATGCGCCGCTGGCCCACGCCCGCATCCCTCGCAGCCGAGGACAGCGCGGAGGCGGTGCGCGCCTGGGGCCGTCTGGGCTACCCGCGCCGCGCCCAACGCCTGCACGGCGCGGCGGTCGCTATTACGAAGCATCATGACGGCGAGGTTCCGGCGGATTATGATGAACTTCTTGAGCTTCCCGGCGTGGGGGCATACACCGCGGCGGCGATTACGGTCTTTGCCTTCGGCAGACGCGCCACAGTTATCGACACTAATATTCGCCGGGTGCACGCCCGCGCCGTCATGGGCAAGGCACTGCCCCACAAGTATTTGAACACCGCCGAAACAACCCTTGCCGAAGAGCTGATGCCGCAGAATACCGCCGTATCCTGCGTGTGGAACGCCTCTGTTATGGAGCTGGGCGCACTCGTGTGCGTCGCCAAGAATCCACGCTGCGAGCAGTGCCCCCTTGAGGATATCTGCGCGTGGGTGAAGGCGGGAAAGCCACAGGCCGAGTATACGCCTACGGGGCAGAGCTGGCACGGCACCGACCGGCAGCTGCGCGGTGCCATGATGGCGGTTCTGCGCGCCGCGCACGCACCGGTGCCGCGGGAACTTCTAACGGACTTCTCCACCGATATTACTGTTCCCGATGCCCTGAAGGTTCCGGTGCAGGATTTACGCAAACTCGACTCATCCCAAGAACAAATCGACCGATGCTACAGCGGGCTTCTGAAAGATAAACTTGCGAAAGAGCGTAAGGACAGAGTTTCGCTCTAGATTCTGACCTTTTATGCACTATTCCCCAACTCACGATAAACCTCGAAAAAATATTGTTTTCACCTGAAATCTTTGGAAAAATGGAGAAAACATGCTGGAAAGCTCATTTCTTCGTGAAGGAGGACTCCATGAAAATAGCGGTCATAGGGGCAACCGGCACCATCGGCTCGAAAATTGCCGCTGAACTGGAAAAACGCGGTCACGAGGTAGTGCCGATCAGCCGATCGCACGGGGTAGATGTTTCATCGCTCGCAGATTTAAGCGCGGCGCTGACCGGAGTGGATGTTGTGATCGATGCGATTAACAACATGATCATGAGCAGCAAAAAGGCGCAGACAGCCTTTATCAGCACCTCCAGCAATATCGCGCAGGCGGCGGCTGATAACGATGTGAAGCGCATCGTCTGCGTCTCGATCGCCGGAGTAGAAAACCCGGCGGTTAGCCGCGGATACGGTTACTATGCGGGCAAGGCGGCACAGGAGAAAACCTATCAGGATTCCGCCGTAGACACCGTTATTATTCGTTCGACGCAGTGGTTTGAACTTCTTGACCCCATTGTTCAGCAGGTTACGGTGGGGCCCGTCTCGGTGCTACCGACCATGAAAATGGCGCCTATTCCCGCAGATGCGGCAGCACAGCTGGTATGCGATGTTGCCGACGGCTCCGAGAAGGTACCGGGTACGGGCATCGTCTCGATCCGCGGCGAAGAAGAAGGAACAACGGCGGAGTTCGTGAAGCGTCTTCTCACAGCACGCGGCGAGGTCGGCGGCAAAACGCCGAAGGTGGTGCGGCAGCTGCCGTATTTCGGTTCCGCTATTGCCAAGGGCGGGCTGATTCCCGATCCCGCAGATCACACCGTTTCCACCACGCTTGAGGAGTGGCTGGCAAGCCTGTAGCGGTTTTAATACCACGCGAACCGATGCGGTCTTCGTATGTACGAAGACCGCATCATCGCGTTAAGCGCTCGTATGCCTATGCGCCCTTATGCTCAAGAAACCCGATAAGCCTGTCGAGCAGGTCTTGCAGCTGTTCACGTTCCTGTGAGGTGAATTCGGCGCTCATGGCACGCTCGACGGCACGAACCTTCTCGTCGGCCCGAACAACCAGCTCTTCGCCCGCATCGGTGAGGGTCACGATATTCACGCGGCTGTGAACTTCGGAGGGCACACGGGTAATCAGGCTTTTCGCATCCAGACGGGCAAGAATGGTGGCCATCGTCTGCGGGGTTACCGCTGCGGCACGCGCCAATTGCGCCGCAGACTGCCCGGGCACATAGTAGAGCGAAGTCATGGCGGCATACTGTGCGACGCTCAGATCGTACTCGCGCAGAACCTTAGATTTGACCGCCATCATCGCCTGCTCGGCGCGTTTAATCGACGACCCTATGCGCGATCGGGTTTCGGCGAGATAGGCTTCTTGCCCCTGTCCCGGCTGCGGAGGGTATTTTACAGACTGCTGTGATTTTTCCGATGATGCGGGCATGTACTAAGCATACTATCCCCCGACTCCGTCTCGCTTTGTTATTCACCGACATACACACTTATCAGAAGCACGGCGATATTGGGAGGGGTACAGCAATAATTATCAGAAGCGCGGCAAAAAACACCCTGCACAACTAAGGCTTGTCCCCGAATCCTCACGCGACGGGTTCGGGGACAAGCCTTTGTTAATGCCTCCCGCAGGATTGCCTACAGGGGAAAGCCGCTAGTCAGATGCCCCTCCGGTAATCTGCTCGGCTTCTTCTACGGCAGACTCCGCCATCTTATTGACGGTCTCCAGGGGTAAATCCCGCATCTGCTGCGAGGAGAAGACGAACTTCGCATCGTCGCCTTCGCCCTCGACACCCACGGTAATCTTCTCGCCGGGCTTGATTTCGCCGAAGAGGATCTTCTCGGAGAGAGCATCCTCAATATTACGCTGCATTTCGCGGCGCAGCGGGCGGGCGCCCATTGCCGGATCGTAACCCTTCGAGGCCATGAGAACCTTCGCGGCATCCGTAAGCTCGATCGACATTTCCTGATCTGCCAGGCGCTTTGCCAACCGGCCCACGAAGAGATCCACAATCTGCAGAATCTCGTTCTCGGAGAGCTGCGGGAACACGATAATATCGTCCACGCGGTTCAGGAACTCGGGGCGGAAGTGCTCCTTGAGGTTCTCCATCACGCGGGCCTGCATGCGCTCGTAATCGGCGTCGCCGTGATCCATCGCCTGGAAGCCCACGGGAACGCGACGGTTCACATCGCGTGAGCCGAGGTTCGTGGTCATGATGATCACGGTGTTCTTGAAGTCCACCACACGACCCTGCGAGTCGGTCAGGCGGCCGTCTTCAAGAATCTGCAGCAGCGAGTTGAAGAGATCGGTGTGAGCCTTCTCGACCTCATCGAAGAGCACCACCGAGAACGGCTTGCGGCGCACCTTCTCGGTCAGCTGACCACCCTCGTCGTAACCTACGTATCCGGGAGGCGCACCGAAGAGTCGAGACACGGTGTGCTTCTCCTGGTATTCGGACATATCCAGGGTAATCAGGGCGTCTTCATCGCCGAAGAGGAATTCTGCCAGAGCCTTTGCAAGCTCGGTCTTACCAACACCGGTTGGACCAGCGAAGATAAACGAACCACCGGGGCGGCGCGGATCCTTCAAACCGGCACGGGTGCGGCGAATCGCACGGGAGAGAGCCTTGATAGCGTTATCCTGACCGATCACGCGCTTGTGCAGCTCGTCCTCCATCTTGATCAGACGCGAGGACTCTTCCTCGGTGATCTTGTACACCGGAACACCGGTTGAGGATGCGAGCACCTCAGAGATAACCTCGGGGGTCACCTCGCCGAAAGCATCGCCGTTTTCGCGCCAAGCCTTCTCAGCCTCAGCCTTCTCGGCGAGTACCTTTTGCTCCTGATCACGCAGCGCGGCGGCCTTCTCGTAATCCTGGCCCTTGATAGCGTCTTCCTTCTGCGTGCGCAGCTTCGACGCCTTCTCGTCAAGAATCTTAATCTCGGGCGGAGCGGTCATCCTCTTGATGCGCAGGCGAGCGCCCGCCTCATCAATCAGGTCAACGGCTTTATCCGGCAAGAATCGGTCGGAAATATAGCGTGCCGCCAAGTTCACGGCAGCCTCGATCGACTCGTCGGTAATGGTTACGCGGTGGTGAGCCTCGTACTTATCGCGCACGCCCTTGAGAATCTGCACGGCGAGTTCTTGGGAAGGCTCGTCCACCTGAATCGGCTGGAAGCGGCGTTCCAAGGCGGCGTCCTTCTCGATGTGCTTGCGGTACTCGTCCAAGGTGGTGGCACCGATGGTCTGCAGCTCACCGCGAGCCAGCATCGGTTTCAGGATGGAGGCAGCGTCGATAGCGCCCTCTGCGGCACCGGCACCGACAAGGGTGTGAATCTCGTCGATGAACAGGATAATGTCGCCGCGGGTGCGAATCTCTTTGAGCACCTTCTTGAGGCGTTCCTCAAAGTCACCGCGGTACCGGGAGCCCGCAACCAGGGAACCCAAATCCAGGGTGTACAGGTGCTTATCTTTGAGAGTTTCGGGAACATCGCCGTGTACGATGGCCTGCGCCAAGCCCTCAACAACGGCGGTTTTGCCGACACCAGGTTCACCGATAAGCACGGGGTTGTTCTTGGTGCGGCGTGAGAGAACCTGCATTACGCGTTCCATCTCGTGGTGACGACCAATCACCGGGTCAAGCTGCCCCTCGCGTGCGGCGGCGGTGAGGTTACGCCCGAACTGATCGAGAATCGTCGAACCCGCCGGGGTGCCCTCGCGGGAGTTGCCCGCGCCGACACCGGCGGTTTCCTTATTCTCGTTGTTGCCGGGGTATCCGGAAATAAGATCCATCACGGCCTGGCGAACCTCGGCACCCTGCACGCCTACTTTGGAGAGAACCTGGTTTGCCACGCCTTCGGAGGCGCGCACCATGCCCAGCAGGATATGTTCGGTGCCGATATAACCGTGGTTAAGCTGAATGGCCTCGCGCATGGAAAGTTCGAGGACCTTCTTGGCGCGCGGGGTGAAGGGAATGTGACCGCTTGGCGCCTGGGGGCTGGGGCCCACAATGCTTTGCACCTGTTCGCGCACGGCATTCAGGGTAACCCCGAGGGACTCAAGGGCACGGGCACCGATGCCCTCGCCCTCGTGAATCAGCCCGAGCAGCAGATGCTCGGTGCCGATGTAATTGTGGTTGAGCATGCGTGCTTCTTCTTGGGCAAGCACCACAACGCGCCGAGCTCGGTCGGTAAAGCGTTCAAACATTGCGCACTCCTTGGAAATTTTGCTTGATACTAGATTACGTGGAAAAGCGCGGCTACGGTGCACTGTTCGCCATCAAGAGAACGTCTGTGTCGCTATTTTTCGGGGAGCCTTTTACCGAGCCAAAACCGGGATGCGCATCGGGCGTTTCTCGACGGTCATAAACATTTTCATGAAACTTTTATCGGGCTCTATCAGAAGACCTAATATCGCTTTAGCTTATAGCAACACTAATGCACCTCCGCGCCCTTTACTAAAACGTTATAATTCTGCTTCGGCATTTAGATTCTTAGGAGACATTCTTGAGGATTGCTCTCATAAGATAACGGGGATTCCATAAACACCAAGAAAAGGCCCGGGGCGATACCCGCCACGTGATTACCTAAATACATATCATGAGGCTAATAAAAAAGCCTGAAGATGATAGCTCTTCTCATGAAGGGCTTTTTCTAAAACCTCGTTATACAGAAGGCGGGATAACACTTGATGTGTCATCCCGCCGTCGGCAGATGAAATACCATCACAGAATTAGCGATGGTATCAATACTATTTACTTACCTTCTGCCTTCATAGCTGCGTAGTAAGCATCCTGAATTTCCTGGTGGATGCGACCGCGGTCAGAAACTTCGTGACCGTTTTCGCGTGCCCACTTACGAATTGCAGCGGTTTCAGGGTTACGCTTCACCGGAGCGGAAGAGCCACGACCACCGCGGGAACCGCGCTGGGAGGCGCCTACCTGAACGCGACGACCCTTAGATGCGAACGGACGAATTGCGTCACGAAGACGAGCGGCATTAGCACTGGATAGGTCAATCTCGTAATGAGCTCCGTCGAGGCCGAATCGTACAGTCTCTTCTGCGGGACCACCATCGAGGTCGTCCTCAAGAATAATGCGCACCTTCTGTGCCATAGGGGTTTTCTCCTTAGTTTGGTTTATTGCTCCAACTATGAGTTTTTACACTGCACGTTGTCACACTCTCTAATTTATCTCCTTCATAATAACAGAAATAAATGACTAATGACTACCAACATAGAGAATTCTAAGGAATGACACAGAATAGTGTTGTCATTTAACGGTTATATTTATTGACGCTCCGTTTTATTACCCGTTTTATCAGTACCAAAAGGATTTACCGTTCCTTGTGAACCCTTTACCTTCTCATACCACTGTTGAGCGTCTTTTTCGACATCACGCTGTGCTGAACGTTCGGCGCGATCCGCCCGGTTAATCCAACGCAAAATGAAATATAACGCAATCCCGGCAAAAATAGGAGGCAGCAGCGCAATCAAAATCTCCATGAAAATCCCTCACAACCTTTCGTGCTGATGACAGCATACCCGATAGCGCAAAATGCCGCCCGATAACGCATACACGTTACGAACGGCATCTACGGTTTAACGCGGTTTACAGACCTTTACGAAAGAAAAGCCTCGATCAAGCCCGAAATTACGACTCCGGTTTCATCAACGGGAACAAAATAGTTTCACGAATACCTGGCTGACGCACCACGGTTCCAGGGCGTTCAGGGTCCTGTTCACCCGCCAAAAGCATAATCAGACGGTCAACACCCAGCCCGAGACCGCCCATCGGCGGTGCACCGTGCTCCAGGGCGCGTAAGAAGTCCTCATCAAGTTCCATCGCCTCGTCATCGCCCGCAGCGGCCTTATGGGACTGCTCAGTCAAACGCTCGCGCTGAATCACAGGGTCGATCAGCTCAGAGAACGCGGTGCCGCGCTCCATACCGCCAATAATCAGATCCCACGCCTCAATCGTGCGGGAACCATCGCGGTTTGGCCGGGCCAAAGGCTGGGCGCTCGGCGGGTAGTTATACACAAAGGTCGGGTTCAGTAGGGTCGGCTCCACGATTTCGCCGAAAAGCTCAATCACAAGTTTCTCAGCGTCCCAGGCGGGATCCACCTCAACCTCATGCTTGGCAGCGATCTCGCGCAGCGTCTCAGCGGGGGTATCCGGGGTTATTTCAACGCCCACGGCCTCAGACAGTCCGGGGTAGACACTCAGCCACGCCCACTCACCGCCCAGGTCGATCGTGCCGTCCTCAGTCTCAATCGCGGTAACCCCGAGCTCCTGTGCGCACGCAACGATAATCTCCTGCATACGCTCGGCCATCACGTACTGATCGGCGTAGGCTTCGTAGCATTCCAGGGTTGTAAATTCGGGGCTGTGCGTCGAATCCACGCCCTCGTTGCGGAATACGCGACCAATTTCGTAGACGCGCTCAATGCCGCCCACCACGGCACGCTTGAGCGGAAGTTCGGTGGCGATGCGCATCGTCATAGGCTGGTCGAAGGCATTCAGATGAGTGCGGAACGGACGAGCCGTCGCGCCGCCGTGCACCAGCTGCAGCACCGGGGTTTCCAGCTCAATATAGCCGTGATCTTCCAGCACGCGGCGCACAGTGCGGGTAATCAGAGCGCGCTTTTTCACCAGGTCACGAGCCTCAGGGCGAACCATCAAGTCCAGGTAGCGGCGGCGCACCCGAGTTTCCTCGTTCAAATCCTTGTGCAGCACGGGCATGGGGCGAATCGACTTCGCGGCCATCCTCCACTCACGCACCATAATCGACAGTTCGCCGCGGCGAGAGACCACCACGCGGCCGGTCACATACACGTGATCGCCCAAATCCACCAGGGATTTCCAGTCGGCAAGCGACTGTTCACCAACCTCATTGAGCGAGAGCATCGCCTGAATGCGGTCGCCATTCGTACCCGCCTGCAGGGATGCAAAGCAGAGTTTACCGGTATTGCGCACGAACACAACACGGCCCGGCACATGCACCACATGGTCGGTTTCGTCCCCGGCGGTGAGCTCGCCGGATTCTAATTTCGGGTCGTACTGAGCGCGAATATCGGCGATATGATCCGGTTCGATGCGCTTACCTTCGGCATCCAGAAGCCCAACGGGATACGCTTCACCCGCGGTCTCCAGGAACTTAGCGCGCTTCTCCAAGCGAATCTTCATCTGCTCGGACATATCTGCAATGGCCGGTGTGGCGCTCTGCTCGTTGCTCAAAAGATACCTATCTCGTGTTTTAGGAGGTCAAATATGACGGTTTGCTACAGCAAATCCATGTTGTCGATCAAGCGTGTGGAACCCACATATGCCGCAACTAGTGCGAGCACCCGCTCGGAATCAGCGGTCGGCGGCTGGAAATTGCTCGGATCCACAAGCTCCAGGTAGTCCAGGCGCACACCCTCGGTTGAGTTAATACGTGCCCGTGCACTCTCTAGATCAATGCTCTCAAACCCGCGGTTCAGCGAGTTTTCGCGCATCAATGCAAGGGTTCGGGAAATCACCAGCGCAGCTTCACGTTCCTGTTCGCTGAGGAATTCGTTCCGTGAGGAGAGAGCCAAGCCGTCGTCGTCACGCACAATAGCGATAGGACGCAGGGTAATGTCGTGGTTGAAGTCGTGAATCATGCGCTGCACGAGCAAAACCTGCTGGGCATCTTTCTGCCCAAAGTAAGCGTTCACCTCGTGCGAGCCCGCGGCGGGGCGCACAATATTGAAGAGCTTATTCACGACGGTGAGCACGCCGTCGAAGTGGCCGGGGCGGGTGATTCCCTCAAATTTATTGCCCAGTTCGCCGCTGGAAATGCGAATAAGCGGCTCGCCTTCGGGATACATTTCATCCACGGAGGGCGCGAAGATAATATCAACGCCCGCATCGGCGGCGACCTGCGCATCCGTTTCCAGGGCGCGCGGGTATTTGTCATAGTCTTCGTTGGGACCGAATTGAAGCGGGTTAACAAAGATCGACGCCACCACAACATCGTTCTGTTCACTCGCGCGGCGCAAAAGCGTGGCGTGCCCTGCATGCAGAGCACCCATCGTAGGCACATACCCGAGCGTAGCGCTGCGGTACTGCACCTCGCCTTCCTGTTCGGCGGCTTCGGCACGGGCGCGCTCATCCAGCCGTTCCTGGGCGGCAGCAAGCGCCTCCGCAATAGCGGAGCGAAGCTCGGTAATAGTCGTGACGATGCGGGGCATCGAGGTCTCAGTCATGACGAGAACTCCTTATCGTCAGGCATCGCACCGGATTGACGCGTGCCCGTGGTGTGGGTTCGCAGGGTAGATTCAATCCGAGCCTTCTGGTCGTCGTTTAATAAGTTTCTATTATGCGCCCTAGATGCGGTTGCGCGCACCATGGCGGCATATGAGTCAGCGATATCCTGTGTATTTTCGTGGTCGGTGTACTCTATCAGCGCATTAAGATGCGCATCCAGGGTACCTGCATCGCCGCGTGCCACGGGACCGGTTAGCGCGCCTTCGCCACTCGCAAGCGCGTTATCGACGGTCGCACGAACCAGCGGACCGAGGTAACGCGCCGGGTCTTCAATACCGATACTAGCAAGCATCTGCTGGGACTGTCCCAAAAGTGTGACGAGATGGTTCGAGGCGTGCGCCAGTGCGGCGTGATAAAGCGCACGATCGGCTTCGGCAACGTGGACGGGCTCACCACCCATTTCAACGACGAGCGCCTGAGCTATAGGGATAAAAGGCGCAGGCCCGGTCACGGCAAAGCTCGTACCGGTGAGTCGTTGTAAATCCAGGGATAAACCGGTGAAAGTCATGGCGGGGTGAATCGCCAAGCCGATAGCGCCCAATGTGGTTGCGGGAGCGAAAATATCAGTGCCGTGCCGCCCGGAGGTGTGCACAAGCAACTGCCCACTGGTTAGAGACCCGGAAGATGCCAAATACTCGATCAGACCAGCCAATTCATCGTCGGGGACAGCCAACAGCAGCAGCTCGCTGCGTTCGGCAATCTGTTCCACCTCAAGGAGCGGTACGCCGGGTAAGAGCACATCCGCCCGTTCTTGAGAAGCTTCAGAAACCGCATGCACGCCCACCAGGGAATGCCCGGCAGCGCGCAGGGCGGCACCGAGCACAGCGCCGACTTTACCGGCGCTGATAACACCGATACCGAGGCGTGCGGGTTTCAGATGATTCGTGGTCACACTCTTAAGTATATTAGGTACCGCAAAATCCGCGTGTTTTTCAGCGTTCACCAGGTGCGTCGACGATCATGGCGGATCGCTACAGGGAATTATGCCGAAGGCGATGTGTAATAGGCCCGAGTGCCGTCAGTGCGGGTGATGATCTCGACGGCAATGCGTTCGGCATCGTGCGCCTCTAGGTTCTGGACGGCTGGTTTGACCGGCCCCGGAACGCTGCCCAAATGTATGCACGCGGTTTTGAGGATGCGATTGAGCGGCCCCTGCGACCACTGCACCGCGAGCACCTGCCGTTCGGGGACTATCGAGAGGAACCGCAGCAGGCAGCCGCCACGCAGCAAGAGAAGATCCCGGGTGGGGGTGTGTCCCGGGGTTTGCAGCTCACGGTTCTGGTGATCATCGACACCCGTTTGTTCGGTATTCACCCGCGCGAAGCCGTCACGCCGGAAGGTGAGCGGGTTAAGCCAACGTGTTCGGCGCGGCGCCGTCACTACGCCTAACTCACTGCTGTCGGCGGGGTTGTACCTTGATGATTCCATGACCGCCTGCACGGTTTCGAGGCTATGCGGTGACGCACTCGGCAGCAGCAGGTGAAGAAGCCGCTGCATTTCGCGGGCGGTGCCCACGGGCAGGGCGGTGTTGCGGGTAAATAAGTCGTCGGATGAACCCTCCGTATTTACTGCCACGCCCGCAATATTGACCACCACTCGGTACCACCCGAAGGGCTTCCACAGCAGGGGCTGTTCAATCTTGAGGGCTTGAATACGCTGCGGGAACAGGGTTTGCGTATGCGTTCCCGTGAAACCATAGGTGATGCGCAGGCTGTCGCCGCGCGCATCCGAAGTATTCTGGCGGATGCGCTCTACCGTGAAATTTGCGCCCTGATCGAAGCGGCTCCACAGCTGCCAGAGAAAACCGAGAATTGGAATCAGGGACGGAAAAATAAACTGCGATATCTGCCCCAAGTCCTTTTGGGGGTTCATCAGCCACCCCACGATCGTACCGCCCACCCAGATAATCGCTACCGGGAGTGCCCACAGCAACGCGCTGAGCACAATCGCGGCAAGAACCCGCAAATTGGGGACTTTGAAGAGCAACCGTTCCGGCTTGTGGCCTTCCTCTGCCTGCTGCTCCCCTGCGAGGTTTACCTCGTGATCCTTCTCAGCCGGAACACTCACAGCATCGGCGGACTCTGGCGTATTGGCGGCACGCAGGGTACTCACCCGCTGCAGCAGGCGTTCCTGCAAATCCTGCGCCTTCGCATGCGAGAGGTATTTGATATGCAGGGCTTCTTCGGCACCGTCCGCAGCCTCAAGCCGAAGCTCGGACAGCCCCAAAATACGGGCGACAAGTGAGCGTGAAATATCGACGCTTTGCACGCTTTCCAGGCGAATCTGCCGCTGTTTCTTGAAAAATATTCCGCTGTGGCGGTATACCGAATGCGCGCTCACGCTGTAGCGGGTAAACGCCCACGAAAGAATACTTCCGCCAAAAATAAGGACCGCCGCAGCACCGTAGCCATACAGCATTACCGGGTTATGTCCAACGTGGTTCAGAAGATATTCGGGTAGCTGCCGCAGAATATTCCAGTAATCATTCTCGGCATTATTATTGAAGGAATTCTTAATATAATCCCACGCGAGATAAATAATAAACGCGAAGAAAACCCATATGTTCATGATGAACGTGCGCACATCGGTACGCCACCACGTGAGGGTCTCCGCAGCTTCACTCGGGACTATCTGATGTTCAGAAGTGTTAGAAGACTCGACAGAACGCACGTCCTGGTTATTCGAGTTCTGGGATTCCCGTGTCATTACAGCGCCGCCATGCGTTCATCGGCGCGGCGTATCAAAAGCTCGCGCAGCTGCTGCCCACGTTCAGCGGGAATACCGTACAGCGTCACCTTAGAAGCGGTCACCCCGGCGGTGCGGATCGTCAGACGCACCAGGTGATGAGCACGCTCCAAGGGACCGGAATCTACATCTACATACTGGATGCGCCCATACGGAATGGACGTCACATGCCGAAACAGCAGCCCCTGGCGCGCCATCAGATGGTTGGGGCGCAGACTATAGCCCAGCGCTCGGGTGCGGCGCGGCAACAGCGCCGCCCACCAGATTCCCCACACCAACAGGACAGCGGCGATCGCCCCGGTAAGAGCGGGCAGCCACGTGGTTTTGGGCAGAGCGCCGGAGGAACGCATCATCTCAAACATCACGGTCAGCGCCGCAAAAACGCCTACCAGCGTGATAAAAAACCCTACGACGCGTATTAGCTGAATCTTGGTATATGAAGGATACGCGCGCACCCACTCGCTCTCGGTCGCGGTCACCGAGCTCTCACCCTCGTGCGAGAAAGAAGCATCCTCAGCATGTGAAAGTTGTGACATACATACCCTCTATCGTCGATCGCTCGTGCGGGAGTATCCGTCAGCGGCAAGCTTACCCGAGTTCGAGCCGCCCGAAGACGAATTACCGTCCGGATCGTCCGGCGGAATACGGCACAGATACTGCGCCCACAGCCCGCCCGCCAGCAGCAGCACAGCACCAACCAGGTTCACCACAGTAGACCAGAAAAACCCGGGAATACCGCGAGCGCTCGCCAACGCCACATCGTAGACGATAAGCCCGAGCATCCAGCCCGCCAGCAGGGCCCCGGTCAAAATTGCGCCCTGCGCACACGCCAAAGTACGCGCAGCCATGAGAGAGTTCATGGACTTCGCTTTACGCCGGGTCTCAACATTGCGAAAACGCGCCACCTGAAACGCAAACCAGAGCGTAATACCCGCTATTACCACGCAGATCAGTGCCACCACAGGCGACATTGCGAGTTCACCGCCGCCTGCGTTCACCACCAGGTTATTCAGGATCGTTGCAGCAACAAGCCCCAGCGCCACGGCACACGCAATAACGGATATTCGGATGGGCTTCATACGCCCTCGCTTTCAGCACCACTATCAAATAGGTTCTTGGGCAAATTCATGTCTCGCATAAATCGTACCGCGTTAACCCCCGCGCGTTCATCGGCTGTGCGTACCCTGCGAGCTAAATCGGCGACGAGATGCCGCGTCTGTTCGCCCGTAGCGGCATCACGAGACGGTATGACCGCCTGCGGATTTGCCTGTTCCCACGGAACCAGAACGAAAGCGCGTTCATGCGCACGCGGATGCGGCAGCGTCAGAACCGGGTCGTCGCTGACAAGGTCGTCATAGGTAATAACGTCAATGTCGAGAGTGCGTGGGCCCCATCGCACAAGCCGCACCCGGTGGTGATGCGCCTCCACCTGCTGGCACAGCGCTAACAGTGCATAGGGGTCAAGGCTCGTGCGCACTTCAAGGACGGCGTTGATATAGTCCGGCTGGTCGGCGGGGCCGCCTACCGGTTCCGTCACATACAGCCCGGAGGCGCCTACTAGCCGCACTGCACCCCCGCTAAGATGCACGAGGTCGGTGGCGGCCTGCTCTAGGGTGGTTTCGCTCTCGCCCAGGTTTGACCCCAGGGCCAGCACCGCCGTATGCGCTAACGCGTCCATGCCGGGCGCAGGGTGCGATTGGTTCGCGTTCGGTACATTACCCACGCGCGCACGCGCCCTTTCCGCCCTGAATCTGCGTGCCTTCACGCTCCCGGAATACGGTCACTGCCACGTTCCCGAAGGTCACCTCAATCGGAGCCTTCGGTTTATTGACGGTCACCTCAAGCGCATGCACATACGCGCATTCGTCCAGAATGTTCTGGGCGATACGCACGGCAAGAGTCTCAATCAGATCGAGGGACTCCCCCACAATATGCGTGCGGATAATCTCGGCAACTTCCGCATAGTTCGTGGTTTGGGCGAGGTCATCGGTCGCGGCAGCCTGCGTGAAGTCGGTGTATAAAACCGTATCTACCACGAAAGGCTGACCTTCACGTTTCTCAAAATCAAGCGCTCCGTGAAAACCCACGGCGGCAACACCGGTCAGGGTAATGCGGTCGCAGGAGGCATAGGCGTGCGCTGGGTTCGGCATGGTGTTCCTTAGCTGATGTGAATACTGGTACATAATTTTAGGTCTGTTTGGTGCGGGTAATAGTGCGTAAAGTACTCGCCACGGTCACGGCATCCACCGTGGGGGGCACATTGTGCACGCGAACCCCCCACACTCCCTGGGCCGCCACGAGCGCAGAGAGAGCGGCGGATGCGGCATCACGGTCTTCGGGGGCGCGTGCTGGCGGCATTTGGTCGGGAACGGTGTTCGCGCTCGCGGCGGGATTCTGGGTTTTGGCGCGCGCCACATCCGCAGCGTTCAGCGCATTCGCCAGAAAACGCTTACGCGAACCGGCGATTAGTACCCGATGTCCCAGCGTGTGTAGCTGCCCAAGGGCGGCGAGCAGTTCCCAATCCTGCATGCCGCCCTTCGCAAATCCCAGCCCGGGGTCAAGGATAATGTTCTCAGCATGAACCCCGGCGGCAACCAGGCGATCACGCAGTGCGGCGAGCTCGTCCAGCACCTCGGTGACGGTGCCGTGCGGGTAGGCGGCGAGCGCATCCATTGTGGTTGAGGTGCCGCGCGCGTGCATCAGAATATAGGGTACGCCTAGCTCGGCGACGGTCTGTATCATCTCATCGCTCACGCTCATGCCCGAAACGTCGTTGATGATGTGCGCCCCGGCGGCTACGGCGGCACGGGCGGTCGCTGCGTTCATGGTGTCTACGCTGATGGTGATACCGGTTTCGGCAAGCCCCTCGATCACGGGCAGGATGCGCCGAAGTTCCTCATCAACACTGATGCGCACCGCACCGGGCCGGGTGGATTCGCCGCCTACATCAATAATGTCTGCACCCTGTGCGATCATGTGCCGCGCGTGGGTGAGAGCGTCGTTCGCGGTGTAGTGTTCGCCGCCGTCGCTGAAGGAGTCAGGGGTGACGTTCAGGATTCCCATCACCAGGGTTCGCTCTGCGGCTGCGGCGTCGCAGGGCAGGTGTGCGGGGGGCTGCGGGGTCATCATTGCGTGCATGATTTAATCCTAACGGATGCACGCCTTGCCACCTTCGTGCCACGAGCAGGTGGTATTTGGCCCGAGCAGTGTCGGAAAATCCTAACCTGTCGGCGAACAACAACCTTCTCGCAACCGGATTTAATATTGCATGATTTATGCGCATTTTTTCATGCAGGGCGTAGCGGGGGTATGCTGGATTTATGACTATAGAGTTCTGTGCGGCTACGGTGCCGGGCGGAATGTAACGCATCGTAGAGACTGACGGTTTTGGAGGTTCAGATGAATCTGAAAGTTGGCGCCTGGATTCTTGGCTTTATCGCTCTTGCGGCGTTTATCACGGTTGTTCTGGCGAATGGACTTACCGCCGTGCGCTGGGTCGCGTTCGGTGTCGCAACCTGCGCAGGGTTCCTCTCCCTGGGTATGGTCGTGACCCTAGCCCTCGGCTGGGATGACCCCACGGGAAAGAAAACCGAATCTCACTAGTTTTATCTCGTGCAGAGGCGTTCCGCTAGGATTAAGCCATGCCGGATGCCCTCACGATTCGACCCGCCACCCCCAACGATGCGCAGTCAATAGCGCGCATCCGTGTTCAGGGGTGGCGGTTTGCATATCAGGGCTTAATATCTCAGGACTACCTCGATTCGCTCAGTGTCGCCGAAGACACCGAGCGGATGCGCGGGTATCTCAGCCAGCTTCCCCAGAACTCGCCGCCCAGCAGGTCAGCGTCCGTGCAGGGTTCGAGCGACGGTGAAAAACGGTCGTTTATGCTCGCTGCACGCGACGATGCGGTGCTGGGGTTCTGCTGTTTCAGCGCGGCACCCGATAAGACTGACCGCGCCGAAAGGGCTACTCCGGGCGGGGCGATGAACGGAAGACTCCACTCACTCTACATAGACCCGGATATCCTCGGGGAGAGTATTGGGCACACCCTCATGAACCATGCGCTCAGCACCTTTGCCGCATGGGGATGTGAGCGCGCGACTCTCTGGGTTTTGGAGGGAAATTCCCGCGCCATCAGCTTCTACGAACGGCAGGGCTGGCGGTGTACGGGCGCTACAAAGGTAGACCAGTCCTTTGGACCGCGTCTGGTTGAGCACGAAATGGCGGTTCAGCTTTAACGCAAAACCGCCCGGACGATCGTGCGACTTGTTGAGGTAGGCTCACGATTCATCGAGGCGGTCGCTAAGTTAGTCGACGCTATTAGCCACTGGCTAGTATAACGTCCTCACAGAGTGGGCACTCATAGTTTTAGCAGACTGGGTGCTCACCCGATTGCTACTACCTTACCCTATATCGCGCGCATGCTCCACCCTCTAAAGCCGTCTATGCAGCTGTGTGCATACGAATAATACTGTTTGTACCCCAATGTACTCCCTAGTATTTCGGTACTATATTTGGTACTATACTTGTTATGCCTAGTGTTGCTACGATCCTACAGAAAATGCGTAATAATCCGAAGAATATCGCTTTTCGTGATCTCATCAAAGTGAGTAAAGCATATTTTGGAGAACCACGTATTCACGGGTCTCATCACTTTTTCAAGACACCTTGGATTGGCGATCCGCTGGTTAACTTACAAGAAGGCCGAAATGGATCTGCTAAGCCATATCAAGTGCGTCAGGTACTAGCGGCCATTGAAAAATTGGAGGCAGAATAAAATGTCTATTCCTCGGGAAGAACTATACACATACCGCGTCGAATGGTCTGAAGAAGACCAAGAATTTGTGGGAACCGTTGCAGAGTTTCCTAGTCTCTCTTGCCTAGCTGATAGCTCTTTGGAGGCTTTATCCGGAATTCAGCAGGTAGTGCTCCAGGCTATCGACATCTTGGAGGAAGAAGGAAAACCAGTGCCAGAACCCTATCGCTTACGACAGTTCTCGGGACGCTTTAACCTGCGGGTATCCCCACAGCTACATCGTAAACTCAGCCAGCAGGCAGCATTTGCACATCAGAGCCTTAACCAATATGTCTCACATGCATTAGAAGCAGCCGCATAAACGCATAAAACAGCATCTGTAGCAGGAATGTCCATCTTGCGAGGCAGAGCATAGCTTTACCCAGGCAGGATGCCTCGTTTCAGGCGGGTATACTCGTCAGCGCTCATGCGCTCGCCTTTCTGAAGGACCCCGTTAGCTTTGGGAGTGAGGCTCCTGAGATTCTGCGGGGTCATGATCGCCGAACGGCTAGAATGCTCGTACGCATAGGTTGTGAAGATCCAGTCTGCGAGCTCGCGCGCATCCTGGGAGTTAAACCCCAGCCCATAACGCGGTTCAGGGTTCGTGAGCACGGATTGAATTTGCCGATACCAAGCGTCGCGGCTGCGCATCACAAGCCAGAATCCGGGTTCGCTTTCCTGTTCATCGCGCAGATAACGCGCCAGACGGTATAACACCAATCGAGCGCTAAAATCCGAATAGACATTGTGTAAATCTTCAACCCCGCTCACCCACGATGAACGAAACGGATACAACTCCACGTTGCAGGTACGCAGATTCTTAACAGTCTGATGCACATAATCGCCCAAAGTTCCCGCACGGTAGTGTCCAAGGAGCAGCTTGCGAAAAGCCTCATAATACTGGCCCTCAACGTCATTGACCAGAAGCGCTGAATCATAATTACGCAGATAATAACGCTCTGTGCGGGTAAAAGATTCTTGATCGGTTATATCAGGTCCAATAATGTTTTTGAGTTCGCGGTACAGAATATTTTCAGGGCACATCACGTGATTTAGTACGTCATCTGGCGTCAGGTCGTAACTCTGCGTCTTGGTGCCATAAAAAGCAGAAAAGTTGAGGGTGCGATCCGGGTGTCTGTTGTTCCGTTCGTGAAAATCGCGAACATTCTGTGCTAGGTCTAAAGAGCTGTCGATGCTTGGGTTGAACAGGCAGTGCATCAGCCGGGCGTTCACCCAACAACCATGCACATGCTGCGGAATAGCGTAGGCTAGCGACTGCACAAGTCGCATCAGCCGTTCAGGCCTCACCCACGCAAAACCTTCCTCGGCTGCGCACGGCTTCTCCCCCGCACCCATCGCGGCACAAAACTCTTCGATCTTCCGGTACCCGCTCCTCCCGGATAACCACGGCGAACCTAGTGCGGCCTCTAGATGGTTTTGATCGGAAATTCTGCCCGCATCATCAATCTCATCTGCCCACAAAAGGAATTTCGGCAGGATTCTAGGGGTTCTCATATACATCCTTGTAAAAACAAATATTTCTAGGTTAGTAGCGCCGGAGTTTAATGCGAGCAGGTGGTTTTTGACCGAAAAGGTAGGATTTTCCTACCTGCTCGGGTCAAAAACCACCTGCTCGCGGAATAAGAAACTAGTGCTTCGAGAAAATTAGGCTCATCGCCTCGGCACGAGTTGCCGCATTCTTGAGCTGCCCGCGCACCGCACTCGTGACGGTTTTCGCGCCAGGTTTGCGCACGCCGCGCATCGACATGCACATATGCTCGGCCTCAATCACAACGATCGCACCGCGCGGGTTTAGGTGCTCCTCCAACGCCTCCACCACCTGCGTGGTCAGCCGCTCCTGCACCTGGGGACGGCGCGCATACACCTCAAGCACCCGAGCCAGCTTGCTCAGCCCCGTCACCTTACCGTCAGCCCCGGGAATGTATCCAACATGCGCCACCCCGTGAAAAGGCACCAGGTGATGCTCGCACGTGGAATAGAACGGGATATCCTTCACCAGCACCATCTCGGAATGGGCAATATCGAAGGTCGTGCCCAGCACATCGGCGGGGTCGGCGTGCAGGCCCGAGAAAAACTCCTCGTAGGCGCGAGCCACTCTCGCCGGGGTGTTCTGTAAACCGTCGCGGTCAGGATCTTCACCGATTGCCAACAGGATTTCCCGAACTGCCGCCTCAATGCGCGGCTTATCTACCCCCGAGCCGTTATCCTCGCTCATCCGACCCTCCATAGGGGTTCTGGTTCGGGTTGTTATACGGGTACGGGTTCTGCTGCTGCTCATTCTGCTGACCCGGATACTGGCCGGGGAACTGCCGCTGTTCGGGATACTGCTGCGGAGGCATCGCCACGGTCGGATCGGTATCCTCAATATCCTGCGTGTCTGGATGCGGCATCTGCTGAGGCTGACCACCCTGACCGGGCAGGTTCTGGCCCGGTGCCGTGTGCTCGGGCGCAGTCGGCATAGATGCAGTCGTAGGAGCCTTCATCGCCACGGTCGGATCGGAATCGCTCTCCAGACCGTTCTTCTCTGCGGCAAGTTCGCTCGGGGCCTTCACCGGCGGAATATCGGTGCGCTCACGGCCTTCCTTGGAGTACCAGTGCTCACGTTCGGGGCGCTTACGCACATCCTTGAAGATCTCCGCGATCTCGTTCTCCAGCAGAGTCTCTTTCTCCAGCAGGGCGAACGCCAAGCGGTCAAGCACATCGCGGTTCTCCACAAGAATCTGGAAAGCCTCATCATGAGCCTCTTCCAGAAGTTTACGCACCTCAATATCGATCTTGTAGGCGGTCTTGTCAGAGTAGTTACGTGCCGCCGAAGGATCGCCGCCCATGAACGGTTCGGTGTCATCGCTGCCAAGTTTTACCGAACCCAGCAGGGCGCTCATACCGTAGTCGGCTACCATTTTGCGCGCAGTATCGCTCGCCTTCTGAATATCGTTCGCGGCACCCGTGGAAGGATCGTGGAATACGATTTCCTCAGCTGCGCGGCCACCCATCGCATAGGCCATCTGGTCCAGCAGCTCGTGGCGCGTGGTCGAGTACTTATCGTCCTGCGGCATTACCATCGTGTAACCCAGTGCACGGCCACGCGGCAGAATCGTAATCTTGGTAACCGGCGCGGAGTTGCGCAGGGCGGCAGCCACGAGAGCGTGACCACCCTCATGGTACGCGGTTACCTTACGCTCGTGCTCACTCATGATGCGCGAAGTACGCTGCGGACCCGCCATCACGCGGTCGATAGCCTCATCGATAGCACGGTCATCAATCACGTTGCCGTTATCGCGGGCGGTCAGCAGGGCTGCCTCGTTCATCACATTCGCCAGGTCTGCACCCGTGAAACCGGGTGTACGCTTAGCGACCTGCCCCAAATCGACGCGACGGTCGATCGGCTTACCGGCGGCGTGCACCTCAAGGATGCGCTGGCGACCCTTCATATCGGGCGCGTCCACACCGATCTGGCGATCGAAACGGCCCGGGCGCAGCAGGGCGGGGTCGAGCACATCCGGGCGGTTGGTCGCGGCAATCACGATCACGTTGGAGTTGCCGTCGAAGCCGTCCATTTCAACAAGCAGCTGGTTAAGGGTCTGCTCACGCTCGTCGTTACCGCCGCCCATGCCGACGCCGCGACGGCGACCGACCGCATCAATCTCGTCCACGAAGACGATCGCGGCGGGGTTAGACTTTGCTTCCTTGAACAGATCACGCACGCGGGATGCGCCCACACCCACGAACATCTCAACAAAGTCGGAACCGGAAATCGAGTAGAAAGGCGCGCCAGCCTCGCCCGCAACAGCTTTCGCGAGCAAGGTCTTACCGGTACCGGGAGGGCCATACAGCAGCACGCCCTTAGGAATCTTAGCGCCTAGTCGAGTGAACTTTTCGGGCTCCGCCAGGAACTCGCGCACCTCTTCAAGCTCAGCCAGGGCCTCATCAACACCGGCGACATCGGAGAAACGCACGGTCGGGTTGTCTTTGTTGAACTTCTTCGCGCGCGACTTCGCGAAGCTCATGACCGAGGAGTTACCGCCCATGCGACCCATGAGCAGCCAGAAAATTGCACCAAAAAGAAGCACCGGCAGCAACAGAGAGATCAGGGATCCCAAGAAGCTGTTTTCCACCGGCTGATCGGTGTAGCTCTCCAGCTGGGCGCCGTTCATAGCCCGCACGACTTCTTCGGCACGCGGCTGCACATAGTAGAACTTCACCGAGGAACCGTAGTTGTTGCTGCCCTGCTTATAGTCTTCCTTCAGCTGCAGCTCAACACGCTGGTCACCATCATAGATTTTTGCGCTCTTCACCTGATGGTCGTTGAGCAGCTGCAAACCAACGTTGGTATCTACCTGGCGTGCGCCCTGCGCAAAAAGCGAGCTCAGCGAGAACGCCACGACAACAATTGCAATAACGATAGCCCACAGCCAGCGACCATTGATCAGCCTGCCTAAAAAGTTATCGGGGCCGTTCGGCGAGTTATTGGATTTTTGCGCCAATGCTTAATTCCTTACGTTTACGACGGCTACACGCCGGGTACGCGCCGCAGCGTGCCGGAGCACTCCGTGACGATAGAAAGATGCAACTTTAAATGTACCCTAACCCCACCGGATTACGCCTGCATCGGCGGCATTTCACCTCAAGGCTAAAAGGAATCAGTGCGGGCGTGCAGAGGTATGTCTAAGCGGTCGATCCCCAACTCTGTTCCCTACATACCTCCAAAAAGGTTTGCAGGCTTGTCATACCTTCCCGGTGCAAATCGGCAACGTTATCTGCATAAAAATCTGCGCCACCATTCAAACCAATAAATTCACCACGCAGCACGTCTGTTTCCGGTTCGTATTGAATGACAGCCTTATGACCATCAAATCATCACATTATTCATAGATTTCACTCTACAGCTCGTCAAGGGAAACCTTTACCCCTGGCTGCGGATTAGCTAGGCGATAGCGCACGGTTTCGAGAAACTCTGCGTGCAGGCATAAGCGTGCCCGCGCATCCAGAATTTTCATCAGGATGCGCGGGCACCAAAAAGTCTTGTGCGCACGCTGCGCACAACCGGGGTTTAGGAATATACGTGTGGGTGCAGCGTCGCCACGCAGTCGAGGTTGCGGTACTTCTCAGCGAAATCGAGCCCGTAACCAACCACGAACTCAGGTTCGATATCCCAGCCCACGTATTTGACCTGAACGTCGGTCTTGACGACCTTCGGCTTACGCAGCAGAGTGCAGATTTCCACAGATTCCGCGCCGCGCGATTTGAGATTCTGCTGCAGCCACGCAAGAGTCAGCCCGGAATCAATAATGTCTTCAACAATCAGCACATTACGACCGGTCAAGTCGGTATCAAGGTCTTTGAGAATACGAACCACACCCGAGGATTTCGTGCCGGATCCATATGAAGAAACCGCCATCCAGTCCATCGTGTAATGCCCCTTGAGCGCGCGGGACAGGTCTGCCATCACCATAATGGCACCCTTGAGAACCCCCACAAGGAGCACGTCTTTGCCTTCGTAATCTTCGTCGATGCGCGCCGCCAGCTCGGCAACTTTCGCATTAATCTCTTCCTTGGTGAAGAGTACGTTCTTCAGATCGTCCTGCACGTCTTGAGCCTGCACGGATTCTTCTTTCTTGCCGGGGCGTCTTCACGCCGAACCCGCCCGAATATTTTGTCGGGTCGGGTATATTTTCTTGGTCCGCTTTAAGTATGACTTAAATTCTGATGCGCGGCTTACGTTTCACGGGTGTCTGCTGGGGGTGCTGTGGAAGAATGCTCCCAAAAAACACGAATAAACCGCTACCGCGCCGCCTTCGCCGTCTGCTCAGCTAAGTAGGTTGCGGTTTTCAGATCAAGATTCAGCTCTGTGCGGCGCAGCTCGCGAATCAGCTGAACCTCATCTTTCGCGGGGTCAAGACCCGCTTTGTCCGCTACGGAACGAGCCCAATCGATGGCGGCTTCCATCGGTTCGTCTGCCTTCGCGAAGAGAATGGCAAGTTCCGCTCTCGGGTTCTTATCACTGCCAAAAAGTCCCATACCTTTTCCTTCCGCGTGCCGCTAAATCCCTGTGATATATCGAGATTTAAGGGTTTTCAGCACCTTGCTATCTTAACACGGCACCGTATCCACTTTGAGAGCTGCAACACAATAACTGGCTTATGAAGTCGAAGGTTTTCTCTTACCGCTGGGAAACAAGTACCAGCGCATCCACGCGGGTGTCGGTGCGGGGGTCGTGTACCTTGCGGCGGCGGTAGGCACTCACATGCCCAGGCAGCTGCACCGGCCCGGCGGTGGCGTGCTCGGCGACGAACTCGTCAAGCGCCTGCAGCCGCTCAAACCCGGGGTTCTCCCCCCGCGCGGCGCGGGTCGCCAGGGCGAGCACGCGCATCCGAAGGGCAGGATGCAGCGCCGCCGTTTCCGCACGGTTCAGGGCAATAATGACGGGGGCGGGTTCTTCAGGGGCAACATCCGTGGAGTGGTCGCCGGGCACTGCATTAGCCCCGGGAATGTCCGGCAGATGAACCCCGACGGGCAGCTTCAGGCGGGTGTACTCGGCGGCGGCGAGCGCATCCAAATATTCGGCATCAGGCCCGGCGACTGCGGCGGTTCGCGCCAGGGAGAGTGCCACATCCCCGCCAAGATGCTCTTGCAGGAACGGCAGGACGGTGTGCCGAATGCGCGCGCGCATGAGAGTCTGGTCGGTGTTGGTGGGGTCGTTCCAGGGGATTACCCCTTCGGCTTCGCAAATATTCAGCATGTCGGCGCGGCGCAGTGTGAGGAAGGGTCGCAGGTAGGTGACTCCGTTCTCGATGCGCACGGGCGGCATTCCGGCGAGGGAGCGTGTGCCCGAACCGCGCCCAAGCCCCAGGAGCACGGTTTCCGCCTGGTCGTCAAGGGTGTGACCCAGCAGAACAGCCCGTGCGCCGGTATTATGTACCGCACGTTCAAAGGCGCTGTAACGGGCGGTTCGCGCCGCCATTTCGGGGCCCATGCTGCCCTGCGGAACCTGCACGCGCTCCGTGCGCACAGGGTGCAGCCCCAGGTTCGTGAGGGTTTCTGCGGTGGACGCGGCAACCTCAGCGGAGTCGGTTTGCAGTCCGTGATCGACCACGACGGCGCCCACACGCACATCGGAACGGCGCGCAAAATGCGCAGCAATGCAGGCGAGCGCGAGCGAATCTGGCCCGCCACTGCACGCAACCAGCACGAGGGACTTCTCGGTTTCTGCGCCCTGCCGCGATGCGGTCGAATCTCGCCGCGCACGCCCGGTCCCCTTGATGGCGCCTTCACCCAGCAGGTTCGTCAGCGCGCGAGCCAGTTCCCGGCGAGCCTTCCCCACCGCCGGATGCAGCCGCCCCTGCCGTCCATGTTGCATGTGTTGTCCTTCTCTAGTTGTATATGCCGCTGCGACAAAATCTATTCGCAAATTCCTTCGGGCTCTGCGGCAGATGCAGCAGCGAATTACGCATTATCAAGCACGCTGGCCTATTGAGATGTCGCGCGGTTTTGTCATATAGCCCGTTCTGGGATTACGCGGTATTCTCTTCGTCCCTATTACCAGCCACGGCCACCTTGACCTCCTCGTCCAGCACACGCTTAATCCAGGCGTCCGGGTTGTGAATCTCCCGCTCGGTCGGCAGGTTCTCGGGCCGCTCCCACACGACGTTGAAGCGTTCCATGCCAACCGCATCCACAATATGCTGCACGAACTTCTGCCCGTCGCGGTACTGCGCCATCTTTTTGTTCATACCTAGCAGCCGATAAATGAGCTTTGTGAGGAACTTTTGGGTTGAGCTGCGGCGGTTGAACCTGCGGCGAATTGTCTTGACGGTCGGCACAATCTGGGCATCCACGGCATCCATCACCACGTTTGCGTGCCCCTCAAGCAGACTCATCATGGCTGTCAGCTCGCTCGCGATTTTGCGTGCCTTCGCGGTAGCTTCTTTCACAGGATGCGCGCGCCCCTGCCCGGGTTCTTCGGCGCGGGCCTGGGCTGCGGCACGGAACGCATCTTTGAGGTCGAAGGTGCTGGCGGCGCTATCGCCCAGCTCCGTAATCTTGGCGAGAAAATAGTCGCGCAGCCACGGCGCGGCGGCAAACTGCACCCGATGCGTCTGCTCGTGCAGGCACACCCACAAGCGAAAATCTTCGGGTTCAACGTTGAGTTCACGCTCAACGGCGACCACATTCGGTGCGATCAGCATCAGACGACCGCCCGACTGCCCATACCCGGCCAGGGCCGCATAGGGTTCATATTGCCCAAGCACTTTGGTGGAGAGGAACGAGAGCACGGCACCGACCTCGAAGGCCAACCCTTCTTTGAGTTTGTTTAGGTCAGCATGCGGTTTTTTCTGTTGAATCTTCTCGAATGCGGGCTTAACGAAGGGTACGAGCATGATAGAGAACGCCTGCGCGTTCGCCTTCGCCCAGGTACTTCGATCAACCACCAAAACCTCGGAGTCGCGCAGGTCTTGTGCCGCATCAAGCCCGGTGATGCGGTGCACATGGTCAACGGATTCTTCCGCCGCTTTGCGCAAGGATGCGACCACGCCAGCCATCTCCTGGGGCTTCATGCGCGGCCCGGCGGGCGCCAGGCTGCCCACGATTTTGGCGATGCGCTCAACATTTAGCAGGTTCTGTGTGTTGTTCTCGCTCATATGCACAGTGTATCGGACTGTGCTGAGGTGAAGCCTCATACTCAGGGGGTAAAAGCGGGAGCGGTTTTCAACTTGGCTCGTTTTCTCGCCAGCTTCAGATTGTTATGTGATACCTCGCGTACTCGGTTATCACGCCCCTCAGCGCATGAAGAAACCGTTCCCGGAACTAACGGGAACACGGGCGTTATTCTATAGATGTTTCTCTAATTCCCACCGACGATGACTCAGCTCTCGCTCCACCCCATACCGTTGTGAGTCGGTGAACGGCAATCGATCCCAGGACACACTAGAGGCTGCCTTTATAGCGGTTTTATGCAAGGAGCGTTGCAGGTTCTCAGGAATTCCTGCGTGGTAGGCAAACGCGTCCCAATCGCGTTTCTTCAAATTTTTAACACGTGAATTTATACTCAGCGCCATATCATCTTTGAAGTAAACCCAAGAACTTGGCACATCGTAAACTGGCGCAACTTGCCAACCTTTCTTTGGGGTTTTAAGCAAAGAAATATTTTTAGCGTGTAAATCCCCGTTACCGGTAAGCCAGGCATATAGAAATTGCACATATATATTACGGGCAGCAAGCGCAGGGGATGCTGCGCATTCTGACACTGCTGTCAGAAGAGATTCGCTGGTAACGTCACCGTCTGCACTATATTTGGCGACTGGGGGAATATCTAGAATTTGAGCCGCGTCTTCAAGAGCGTAGCGTTCACCAGAAGGCCCACGGTCAAATCGTGAAACTAAGATTCCTGGAACACCTTCTCGATCAGAGACTAACACGCTTTGCGCCACAGGAATTTTGAGATTATGTGCGGCACGTAAATGTTCAAACTCATTTTCAACCAAATGTGGGATACGGTCAGGACTTATTTTGAGAAGGGCTTCTTCACTATTCCAATTTACCGGTAGGGTTCGCATAAGGGCGCTCACACGGGCACTGAGTTTTGCTTGCACACCGGGCAAACTTTTACGGTCCACTACCCCCATCAAGTCGTGAAATGATACCGATTCAGCATCTGTAACAAGAACAGCTGGTACTTCCAGCGGTACCTCGCCTGCAGGAACAACTTGTATATCTCCCGGCACATCTGCTCCCAAGGCTAGGAGAAGACCCAATTCATTGCTTTTGCTGGTTTTTAGGCTCGCTGCAAGGGCGTTCAGGCGGTATCCCTCCGGCAAGAGGTTAGCAAAGAAGTTAGGAAGAGTGCTCTGAGGTGTCACCCGCTCTATACCTAAAGGCAACGACCAGGCAAGAGGTTCACCTGTATACCCCGGCAAGTAAGCGAAGTGAACAGAATAATCACTGTGCTGTGTGAGCCGCGCG
Source organism: Rothia sp. HMSC036D11 (assembly GCF_001814205.1). Taxonomy (NCBI): domain Bacteria; kingdom Bacillati; phylum Actinomycetota; class Actinomycetes; order Micrococcales; family Micrococcaceae; genus Rothia; species Rothia sp. HMSC036D11. The sequence continues at coordinate 103,941 of NZ_KV815278.1, read as the reverse complement.
GCTAGATGTCCCGCTTTATAGATGTCTGCCCTGAGGAGTCCTGGATTAGGCATGATCTGCACCTTCTACAACGAGGTATATACCCAGCACTTCAGCGGTTTTGAGCACAGACCCAAAAGATGGTCCCGGCTTACCACGTTCAATATCACGAATCGTTTTATCGCTTACACCCACCATATAGGAAAGTTCCAGCTGGGTGAGCCGTTCTTCCTTACGGATGCGCCGCACTCGCTGCCCGAAGTTCTGAGCAAACTCTTCTGCATGAAAAGCCATCGTGTGTGCGGCATGATGGCCGCATCCCCCTCAAAAATACGAATAATAGTTCGGTTTTTAAGAATTTTACACCGCAGGGAGACTAAAAATACAGTAAATACGAACTATTTTTCGGAAAAATTTTGAGGTTCTCTAGATGAGAAGACACTCATACACAAGCGGGAGCGGTTTCTTCATTTGGGAGCACTTAAGGTGCTCCCAAATGAAGAAACCGCTCCCGGAACACGCAGATGCGCTCGGTACCCAGCCGAAGCTATAAACGATCTTCGTCGTTATCAAGAGGTATCCGGTAACGATTACCCTGCAAGAACAAATCCTTGACCGTAGGGTCATCAACATCAGCATTCTTCTGCATCGTCTCAGCACGCTCCTGTGCAACCTCGTCAAACATCTCACGAGTCATCTGCTTGGTTTGCTCAATCTTGCTGCGTACCTCTGTCCGAGTGAAACCAGGCTTCCAGGGCTTAAACCACGCCACGTAGGCCAGATAGAAAACTAAGGCACAGACCCCCACCACGACTGCTCGCCCTATATCTTGAGTTACTACCAGTGCCACAACCAAGCACACCAGTGGAGGCACTAAGATATCGTATGCAGCAAACAGCGCTCCTCCCGGAGAGGGGTGCTGCGCACGCACCACCAACGGACGCTGCGCCAATGTGGTTACTAGCGGGAAAATAAGGTAAGAAACCAGCACGGTCTTAGTCGCCTGATCCAAAGAGAGGGACAGGACAGAGAACCCCAAGGCGGACACAATAGCCCGAGCACCAAGAATCAACAGAAATACGCAAAATCCTTCGAGCAAACCCCCTATAAAACTACCCATCAACGCAGCGCTCAGCGGTACATACTCTGGGTGATCCGGCGTATACTGACTGCTCTTCATATACGTATCCCTTCCCGCATTCTCAACGTTTTGGAGTATTTTCACCGCGTATACGGAAGCGCTCCTCGTTTTTCATAATCGAGGGGTATACGGTAGCGATTAGTCGGCAGAAATAGGTTCTTAATAGCTGGGTCATCAACATCAGCGTACTTCTGCATAACCTCAGCACGCTCCTGCATCATCCCGGCGTACTCCTGCGCGATATCGCCCACCAGTTCGCGGGTCATCCGTTTAGTCTCTTGAATTTTGTGACGCACTTGGGTACGCGTTAAACCAGGCTTCCAGGGCTTAAGCCACGCCGCGTAAATCAGATAGAAAACTAAGGCACAGGAACCTACTGTTGCCGCCTTGCCTACCTCCTGAAACATCCCTAGTGTTACCGCCAGATACACCAGGGGCGGCGCTAAGATATCGCATGCAGCAAATAGCAGTCCTCCCGGAGAGGGATGCTGCGCACGCACAACCAACGGACGCTGAGCTAACGTGAGTACTAGCGGGAAGATGAGGTAGGAAATCCATACGATACCAGCTATCTGCAGCCGCGGAAGAGACAGCGCAGAAAGCTTTGAAGCTGGTACAACAGCCCGAGCACCGAGAATCATAAGAAAGACACAGACCGCTTCGAAAAAACCACTGAAGTAACCACCCTTCAGTGCACTCGTCAGCGCTACATACTCTGGATGATCCGGCGTATACTGACGCTCCTTCGTGCGCCCTCCACGCAACATAGACACGCTGCCCCAGACGAGCGATGCCATATAAAGTTGCGAAGATAGCCTCTGGAAGACAGGCTGAGGTAACTCCCTCAAGGGTGAGTATTGCTTCCCAAGGATTTGCGGCGCATTCACCGCCCTCATTGACAAGGTCCTCTGACGGATAGTGTTCCCTGTACCAGACACACTATTCCCAAGCCAATTCGTTTTTCGGCTCCGCCCAATGGCTTTAATATATTCCGTTATTGTCCCGACTAGGGCTGAAGCGCGCGTTCGCAGGGCGACAACGGGCCTAGTTTTGCCGATAGTGCCATACGACGTATTGCTTACATTTTTGATATCAAGAACCTTGCGCATTACGTTCGGAGTAGCCGCCTGCGCGGTACCAGCGCCCGCGAAAATCGCAGAAACCCCTGCTGTGGCAGTTAAACGAATGGCATTTCGACAATCACATACCAAGCCTTTCATTTATACTCCTCTCCACGGCATATCCATTTCAAGGACGTCATATGCTGCATATTTTGGTGCACAACAAACTCTTAATTAAGAAATACGTAATGCTATATCGCGTACAGATACCCAGATTATGGGCTAATTATCCGTCTCTGTATGTATAGAAGATTTAATGAACAGCGTATTATTTCCCACACTATACGTTCACGCATCGCAGTGCAACGATAATAAAATTAATTTTTAATAAAGCTCTTCGGGGAAAATTGCGGCTCCATAATAACAACCGCGAGAACCACTCTTGCCCCCTAATACAAACGGGAGCGGTTTCTTCATGCGGGAGCACTTTATGTGCTCCCGCATGAAGAAACCGCTCCCGATGTTAACAGGAACGCGAGTAAGACCTAGTGGCCTTCGGCGGCGAAGCGGTCGATCGCCTCCTGAACCATCTTCTCTGCCGCGGCGATGTCGTCCCAGCCTTCGCCCTTCACCCATTTGCCGGGTTCCAGATCCTTGTAGCGCTCGAAGAAGTGCTGAATCTCAGCCTTGAGCTGCTCGGGCACGTCCGCCAGCGACTTGATGTGATCGTAGCGCTTATCGGTGGGCACGCACAGTACCTTCGCATCGCCCCCAGCCTCGTCGGTCATGTTAAAGACGGCAACCGGGCGAGCCTCCACGATCACACCGGGAACAATATCAACGTCTAGAACCAACATGGCGTCCAGTGGATCGCCATCCTCGCCGAGTGTGTTCTCAAAGTAGCCGTATGCGGTGGGGTACTGCATTGAGGTGAACAGCACGCGATCTAGATACAGACGACCGGTTTCGTGGTCTATCTCGTACTTCACCCGGGAGCCGCGGGGGATTTCAATCGTGACGTCGAGTTCCATGGGAGCCTCTTTCTATGAATGTAAGCCTCTGCACCGCGCATCAAGGCGGCGAACAACTCCCCCATTGTACCCCCTGAACGCATGCACAACACCCATTTCAATGCCACAAAAATCGTGCTTTCACATACGTTGCCGTGAACATCACCGCGCTATTCCAGGCGGGCTGGTAGCGTGCAGTCCTCGCGATGCGTGTAACCGGCTCGGTATTTCGCGGCGGAATTCGTTATGCTCTTAAGATGCGTTCACCCCAACCGATAAACACCCCGTTCACTCGCCGCGCCCTGCTCGGTGCAGCACCCGCGCTATTCCTTGCCGCATGCTCAAACCCCAGCGGCGGGCAGTCGCAGAGCGGTACCACATCCGTAACCCCGTCGGTCACACCCACGCTGACCCCCACTCCGGTGCTGAATACTCAGCAGCTTCAAGACCTGAAAACCCGGCTCGATAAGCTCTTTCAGGAGCGCACCTACCCCGCCCATTCCATGCTCGTGACCGCGCTCGACGGCACACGTGAGCTCTATGCGGATGCCCCGGACACCCCGCGCCTGCCCGCCTCGAACATGAAGATTCTGACCTATTTTGCGCTCGCGCAGACCGCCCCGGAACGCACTTTCACAACCTCGGTGGCGCAGGGTAAAAATGGGCTGTTTCTGGTGGCAGGCGGCGATACTCTGCTCGTGGAAGGAGCCACGGAACCGGCCACCGCGGATTCACCGACGATGCGCGCCGGGCTGAGCACGCTCGCTGCGGATACCGTGCAGCAGATGAACGAACGCAAGGTCGCGCACGGCACCTTCCCCGTCTACCTCGACACCACGATCTACACGGGTTCCGCGACTAACCCCGGCTGGGAGCCCGGCGACCTCGAATCCGGGCAGATCACCCCGATTAACCCGATCGCACTGGCCTCGCACACCGTACCCGGGCAGTCCACCCCCGACAAACCGGCACGCCCGCAAGACGCCGGAATCGCCGCCCTAGAAGCGTTCGTGAAGGTGCTCAATAAGGCGAGTGAAGAGCATGCAGAGGTCAAAGCAGGGTACGTATTTACGGTTGCCGACCGCCGCCCCCGTGAGGCCGATGCCGAGCAGATCGCCCAGATTCAGTCGGCATCCGCGCTCGATCAGGCCTTTGTGATGATGCTAGAGTCCGATAATGTGCTCGCCGAGGTGCTGGGGCGCAATATGGCGATCGCTGCGGGGCGTGAGGGCAGCGCATCCGAAGCGCAGAAACTTGTGCGCGAAAAACTGCAGGAGGCGAAGATTTCGGTTACCGGGCTGGTGCAGGCGGATGTGAGCGGTATGTCCCTGCAGAACCGGGTGACGGCACGCACCCTGGCGCAAACCTTGGGGGCGTTAGCGGCGCATCCGAAGCATGACGAGCTTGAGCGCAGATTCCCGGTTGCGGGTGTTTCGGGTACGCTCAAGGATCGTTTTAGCGAAGAAGTGAATAAGTATGCGCGCGGGCATGTGGCGGCAAAAACCGGCACGCTGTTCACAGCCATTTCGTTATCGGGGTATGCGACCCGCCCAGACGGCACACGCCTGATTTTCGTGAGTCTGCTCAACGATGTCGGCGGTGCGGAAGCTCTGCCCGGCGCGAAGGATACGGTCGATAGCGCCGCTGCGATTGTGGCGGCGCGTACCGAACCTCCCGCGAACCCCACGGGAACGCCCGCACCTTCGGGCTCACAGGTACCGGGCTCATCCTCGGCTCCCGATGCGACAGGTTCAGGTTCCTCCCCGAATTCCTCGCAGGCCCCGGATGGTTCGTCTTCCGCTTCGCCCGCCGGTGGCAGCGCGCCGCAGGAGGATGCGCCCTCCCAGGCAGTGGGTCAAAATCCAGCCGAGGTTCCCAGCTCGCAGTAGAGCACGAATATGCAAAATACTGTATATTTATCTGACTGCCGGGTACGTCCGCGGGCATATAGCAACCGCATATCCCAAGCACCCTTGCGGTTATTCGCGCATATTCACTCACCCCGTTCCGAAGGATAGTTTCGTGTCTTTACCCTCTGCCGCATCCGCGCCCGACGATCTGCCGAGAGTCGCCGTCGCGGAGCTTTTGCGTGTTCACCACTGCGAGACGGCGCTCTACACCGATTTTTCGCGGCATACGGCAGGCGGCACCCGGGAGAACGAACACGACACCACCGCGAGCGGTCCCTCTTATATCGTGCGTAGTGATAGCGGCGTGCCCCAGCTAAACCCAGAAGTCATGGCACTTTTAGAAGCAACACAGGCTTCATGCGGCGCGGGTACGGGGAATTCGGCGGCTGACGAGGTGGAAATACGCACCGCGCAGGGCACGGAACGCTACCCGCTCGCGCGGCTAATCCCGGTGCTGGAAGCTCTCACGGAACGCTACGAATTTTTGCGCGCATCATGGCGGGAGGATGTGGCACTCGCCGATATTCCCAACCTGCTGAGCTGCGGTGACTGCCCGGCGTGCGCGGCACATGTGGAGGCCGAAGCCGGCACATCCGAAACGCTTGACGAACCAGAGCTCGTCCCTCATAGCAGCGATGATTCAGACGAAGAATCCTGGGCGGATTCCGATGATTCCCCGGCGGAATCGACGTTTGAGGGCATTCCCGCGAAGGCACAGCATCCGTACCGGGTGCGTCCTGCCGCCCCTGCCGACGATGATGAAGAATACGCTCAGCTTGAGCGCCTGCGGGAACGCCTTGCCGAGCTCGAAAAGCAGAATCAGAAGAATCGGGGTCTATCTGCCGAAAATACCCGGTTGGCGATGCTCCTCTCCGGTGTCGATTTCTACCGCCGTGAAAAGGCGCCGTTTTGGCGGGATCATCTGCGCCGCCTGCACGAGCCCTACGAGAATTGGGCGAATACGCGCAATTGCGTGATTTTCGAGAGTGTTGAGACCGCAACCGATTGGGAGCGCGTGCGCGGGGCGAAAATGCGTACCCTGCGCGCGGTCGCCACCCTGGCGGATTCACACACCCTCAAGGCCGACGATACCGGGCATTATCTGCTGTATAGTGCCGACGATGCGCCCGCGAAGGCATATGAAAGCATCGATTCCCAGGTGGAGGCATTTCGCGCGACCAACCCGCAGGCTCACGTACCGAACACGCTGCATAGACTCGGGTTTTTCGGGGCAAAAATTATGTCTCTCGAACCGTATGAGGAACCGGGCGAACCCGCAGAGGGCGCTACTTTGGCGGGTAGCGGGCAGCGTGTTGTGATGGTAGTTGCCGAACGCATCCGCGTGAACGATGAAGAACATGCGGCCTTCCCGCTGGGGCTCACCCCGGGCGCACCCGTAACGACGAAACAGCTAGAGGCGGCGCTTGTGCGCGTAGCGGTCGAGGTTGAAGACTCGTTCCCCAACGTTGCCGCAACCGGGACGCTTGACCTTATTGAACGCCGCCCGCCGCGGCTCAAAACCCGCGAGAGCCTGCCCCAAGAGACAGAGTTTTCCCATGCCGAGCTCCCCACCGTTGAGGCGGTACTCGCTGCGGTTCGTGACCTTGACCGTTCCTATGTGGCGGTTCAAGGCCCGCCCGGGTCAGGTAAGACCTTCTTGGGGTCGCAGGTGATCGCCAGGTTGGTTGCGGCGGGCGCGAAAGTGGGCGTGGTGGCGCAGTCTCACGCCGTTGTGGAGAATATGCTGACCGCGTGCCTGGAACGTAACCTGTTTCCCGCCGAGCGGGTGATGCGCGCCAAGGGCAAGTCTCAGCTCCCCGATTACCCCTGGGTTGAGGTCAGCGATAAAGATCTAACCGCTTTATTAGACAAATCCGGCGGGCTCGGCGGCGAAAAATCCGGTGCCGGAACTTCGCCCGGCGTTCTTTTTGGCGGGACCGCCTGGGATTTTGCGAACCCGAACCGTATTCCTGAGGGCTCGCTAGACCTGCTCGTTATTGACGAAGCCGGGCAGTTTTCGCTCGCCAATACCCTGGCGGTTGGAAGGGCCGCACGGAACCTGCTTCTGCTGGGTGATCCGCAGCAGCTGCCGCAGGTGGCGGTGGGTGAGCATCCGTACCCGCTGGATACCTCGGCGCTGGGCTGGCTGTCCAGCGGGCAGTCGGTACTGCCCGCTGCATTCGGTTATTTTCTGCAAGTCACCTGGCGTATGCACCCGCAGCTGTGCGCACCGGTTTCCGCGCTGTCCTACAGCGGGAAGCTGCACTCGGCAGCGGCGGCGAGCGAGCGCATCCTCAAGGTTCCTGAGCGTGAAGAATCCGTTCTGCCCTCCGATCCTGGGCTGTATATGTACGGCGTTCATCACGAGCACTGCACCGTACGTTCCGAAGTAGAGGCGGCAGCCGTCGCGCGCCTAGCGGGCGAGTTCGTGGGTGCTTTATGGACTCCCGGGGCGAATCAGCCTGCACGCGAGCTCACCGGCGAAGATATTGTGGTGGTCGCCGCCTATAACGCGCAGGTCGATACGGTTGCGGAGCATCTGCGCCACGCCGGGCTTCTGGATGCGGACGGTCACGGCGTGCGCGTAGGGACCGTTGATAAGTTTCAGGGTCAGCAGGCGCCGGTGACGATCGTGTCAATGGCCTCCTCAAATGCCGGAATATCGGGGCGAGGCGCAGAATTTCTGCTCTCCCCTAACCGCCTGAACGTGGCGCTCTCACGCGGGCAGTGGTGTTCCGTGCTGGTCGCATCCGACAGCCTGCACCGGTTCGTGCCGCAGAGCATCCCCGAACTCTTGGCGTTGGGCGGATACCTGGGTTTGGTACGCTCCGCCACCCCCTGGGGATCACCCGCATTCGAGTGCTGACAAGGCATATTAGACAGTTTTATGCGGTACGCCCGGTCATCGGTGCCAAATCCGGCGCGATTGTGAGAAACAGCATCGCCCGGGCGTGCTTGCCCCTGCCAACCCGTGCTGCGAAACCCTATCAAAACCCGAGGCGCTCAGGCATAATGGAGGGGTGTTCGTGTTAACCTTCATCCAACGTTCCCCCCAGGTTTCATTGCCTGCGCTTCTCGACAAGCTCTCCAAGCTCAACCCCCGAGTTGAATTCGCACAAACCTATCCGGACGAAATTCAGGGTGCTTTCGAGAGTTCCGCAGACGCCCTGCAGGCGGCCCTGTATGCTTCGCGCGAGCAGGGATTCTGGGTTGGCATCGGAGTTGGTGAGCTACGCATTCCCCGATTCGCCGGGGCACTGGGAACGGTCAGCACGAACGACTGCACCGGCGACGCTCTCGAATTCTCACGGCTTGCCGTGGAGGCGGCACGCACTGGCGCCCCCGCCCGCGGTATTGCGGTATCGGCACACGATCGCGTGGTCGCAGACATGGCTTCGGGGCTCACACGCCTGCTGTATCGGGTATGTTCCGACCGTACCGAGGCCGAATGGCGCGTGGTCGATCTGCTGGTTCCCGGGGTCCGCGGGCAGCAGCGGGCAGTTGCGCAGGCGCTCGGCATTACCACCCAGGCGGTCAGCCGCACGCTCATGCGCTCGCTCTGGCACGAAGAACAGGCGGCACGTCCGGCGGTACTCGACCTGCTCAACCGGTTGGATTCTGCCAGCCCGACAAAATAAAACGATAAGGTCATCCAGATTATCTGGATGACCTCACTAAGTTATGCAGGTATAAACCTCAATATTGATAATCTACCGATTAAAAATATTACGAATCGGATTCACCACCACTGTCCACCAAGGCTGTGGAGAATCTTGAAACTTGCTTTGCTGACGTTCTTTGACCTGCTGAGAAATGCTTTGCCGTAGCTCACCAACTTCGGTATCTACGACCTTCTTATAATCAGAACGTAAACGTGCAGGTTTTCCGTTGCGCATGACGGAGTTATATAGTCCTTCAGCAGTGTGAGTACTCATAGCACGTTCCCTTCCCTCATCATTAGTTATCTCAGTTTACCGTGTTCGGCTCACTGTTGGAAGTAGCCTCATCGTTCTCATCAGATACCTCATTTTGTTCAGTATCCTCTGAAATATCAGTACTTTGTTCAATTAAAGCCTGAAGTCTAACAGCTAATTCTTTATCCTCATCCGAAAGAAGAGTTGGAGGAAGTTTTGCATACCGCTCAACCAGCATTAATGCATACACAAACTGATAAGGTGTTACATCCTCACCTAAATGATCTGCTGCCCACTGCATTTGATCCCGGAAATCTGCGCTGGCAGCTTCCTTAGCCCGTGTCGTATTTGTCTTCAAAGCTACCGTCACAGTTGCGATGGCAGCGATTAGAGCAGCCCAACCAGCTGTATTTCTCAGAATGTTTCCCCATCCCTCCCAGTCAGGAGCAGTCACCCATTTAAAAATGGTCTGGCATGCCTCAAAAGGTGAAATAAACCCGAAAATAATGGCAAGGATCCACCAGGCGAATGTAATTATGCCAAGAGCAACAATTCCTACAAAAAGAATGGCGCGGACAGTTGCAACTTTGGATGGTCTAGAATTATCAAATTCTGCCACAGGTCCCCCGTCTCATCAGAAACAAACAGTACTTACACTATCAAGAGAACCTGGAAGTAATAGCTGCGTATAGCTTCTTAAAATATGACGAGAACGCTGCGAATATGTTCTGCAATCAGCCCGGTTTTACCGCGCACGAAGAGGTACACCCCAGACGAGCGGCGGCGTGCGAAATTTCCGCCCGGTGCCCCGCCACAAACCGGTACACTCGGTGCGCGACGGGGCGCATCGGCGGGTTCAGCAGGAGAACCCCGGCAGCACGCAGGAACTTGCCGCGCAGCGTCACATCCGGGCAGGTGCGCAGGGTCAGGGCGATCGCATCCGAACCGTAGATGATCTGCCCGGCATCGTTAATGAACGGCAAGGCGTGGGCGAAACGGCGCGCATCCACGCGGTACTGCACAAGATTTTCGGGCGTTCCAGGCAAAATACGCGCCCTCGGTTCGAGACGACGCAGCAGATTCGCGCTCGCGGTGCAGAAACCGCAGTCGGGGTCGTACAGAAGAACGCTCATGACCCCATCCTAACCGAGACTACCCACGCGCGAGCAGATAGCAATTCGTTATCTTTTCGTCGAAATACTATCTGCTCGCAGTCAGAAAAGGCACACCCGAACCCGAACTTCGGTAAACTTATCCTTATGCCCCTGTCAGAACTATCTGTGAGCACCCAGAACTACCTCAAAGCCATCTGGTCACTTGAAGAGTGGACGGAAGCTCCCGCGACCGCATCCGCCCTAGCTGAACGCATGGGGCTGCGGGTTTCCTCGGTCTCAGACGGGCTCAAACGACTTGCGGCGGCCGATCTGATCGATCATCAGCGCTACGGCGCCATCGAACTCACTCCGCTGGGGCGCACCTATGCGGTCGCCATGATTCGCCGCCACCGCCTGATCGAAACTTTCCTGGTGGAAACTCTGGGCTACACCTGGGACCGTGTGCATGACGAAGCCGAGGTGCTCGAACATGCGGTATCTGATTTCATGATTGAGCGTATCGACGCGATTCTGGACCACCCTACGCGTGATCCGCACGGCGACCCTATCCCGGATGCGTCCGGGCGTATCTCATTCCCACACACCGTTCCGCTTACCCAGTGCGAGCCCGGCGAGCGCGTAATTTTGGAGCGGATCACCGATTCCGACCCGAAGCTGCTGCGCTATCTGCAGGATCACGGTTTTGTTCCCGGGGCGCGTTTACTTCTTGAAGAGGGCGCCCCCTTTTCGGAGGCGGTTAATGTGCGGGTTCTCGCGCACGCCAATCATTCCGATGCTCCTGCCGCTCAAAACCCGAATTCGAGCGCTATACCCTTAGGAACCGCCGCAGCGGCTGGGCTTTTCGTCTCTCGCTCATCATAGCTTTGCCTCGGTAATTTTGCCTTGGGGCTCGGGTGTCGGATGCCTTATAAGGCGGCTTACGCCCGGGAGAGCCTTGACCGCCGGGTGAACTCATGATCCCGCGCGAATCTGCCGCAAACCTAGGCTTCTGCCTGTTCGGCCGGGCGGCGTGCCGCGCGTATCCGCCCCAGAATCCCGTAGCGCGGGGCGAATATATACACGGTCAAGAAAATAATGCCCTGGGTAACGACTACGGCACCGCCGGGTGAAATATCCAGGTGGTAGCTACTATAAAGCCCCACGAGTGTACCCAGCACCGACACCCCGACCGAGACCGCGAGCATTGGCGTGAAACGGTCAGTGAGCAGACGCGCGGTCGATCCGGGAATCACAAGCATGGCGACTACGAGCACGACTCCCACGATCTGCAGCGCCACCACGCTCGTAAGCGCCAGCATCACCAGAAGCAGCGCTCCAAGAATCCTGGGGCGCAGCCCGATAGCGTGCGCGAACCCGCGGTCGAAGGCGTACAGAATAAAATCGCGGCGTTTAATCAGCAGGACACCCGCCACGATGACGGCGAGAATAGCCACCTGCCAGACATCCGGCCAGGATACGCCCAGCACGTTCCCGAAAAGAATATGGTTCAGGTCGGTGCTTGAGGGTGTCACGGAAACCAGTACGAGCCCGAGCGCAAAAAGAGTTGTGAAGACAATGCCGATAGCGGCGTCCTCACGCACGCGCCCGCTGCGCTGTACCGCGCCGATTAGGGTGACGGCCACGAGTGCGGCGATCACCGCCCCCACAGCGAAGGGGATCCCCGCAATATAGGCGAGCACCACGCCGGGCAGTACCGCGTGCGAGATCGCATCGCCCATGAGTGACCAGCCGAGCATCACGAGCCAGCAGGAAAGCAGCGCGCAGACCACGGCGGCGATCACAGTAACGACCATGGCGCGCGTCATGAAGGGAAGGGTGAACGGTTCCACCAGGTAATCCAGAATGCTCATGCTATTCTCCCTTCTCACGCAGGGTCTGCTCGTCGGATGCGCCGCTATCAGCGCCCGCCTGAACCTGCATACCAAACGCCTGCACCAAATTTTCGGGGGCTAACACCGCCTGCGGGGTGTCGTGCATCAAAATCGTTTGACGCAGCAGCAGAGCATCGTCGGCAAAGGCTCGTAGAGACGCCAAGTCATGGGTTGAAACCAGCACGGTTGCACCCTCGCTGCGCATCTGCTTCAACACCTGAATGAGCATGGATTCTGACCTTTTATCCACTCCGGCGAAGGGCTCATCAAGTAATAGAAGCCGTGCACCCTGCGCTATTGCTCGCGCCACGAATGCCCGCTTACGCTGCCCGCCCGAGAGTGCCCCGATTTGACGATGCGCAAGCTCGGTCAGCTCCACGCGCTCTAGGGCGTGCTCGACCGCCTGCTTATCGGTGGCACGCAGCCGACGGGTGATGCCCAGCCCGCGGTACCGCCCCATCGCCACGACCTCACGCACCGAGACGGGAAAGCTCCAGTCTATTTCTTCGCTCTGCGGCACATAGCTGACAATGCCGTTTTTACGCGCAAGGTATGGTTCTTTGCCCGCGATCTCCACGGTTCCGGTATGCGCGGGGATAACGCCCATGATGGCTTTGAAGAGGGTCGATTTTCCCGAACCGTTCATGCCGATCAGTCCGCATATACTCCCGGTACCAAGCTCGAAAGTAGTCTCGTACAGGGCGCGCACGGTTCCATAATGGACGCCCAAATTTTCGACTTTCAGCAGTGTTTCCATAGGTTTTGTATCCGACAAAATTTCGTTCGCGTACTTCTTCTAAGCCCCGCTCGTCATCCGTGACGGTGGGATGCGCCCCTCACCACGAACCGGCGGGGGCGCAGTATGCGGCGGCCTACTCTCCCGCCGCCGACCGGCTAAGATTGCTTGCCCGTCAGCCCCGCGACAATGGTGCGCGCATCGTGACGAATCATATCAAGATAGGTAGGGACTGGACCATTCGCCTCAGAGAGGGAATCGACATAAAGCACGCCGCCGAATTTGGCGCCGGTTGCATCCACGACCTGACGCATGGGATCATCCGAGACGGTAGACTCACAGAATACGGCGGGCACCTGGTTCTCGCGCACAAAATCAATGGTCGAGCTTAGCTGCGAGGGGGTTGCCTGCTGTTCAGAGTTCACCGCCCAAATGTATTTTTCCTTGAGACCGGCATCCGCCGCCAAGTATGAGAAAGCACCTTCGCAGGTTACGAGCGCCCGCTGATTCTCAGGCAGAACGCTAACATCGCGCACCAGCTCATCCTGAACCTGCTGCAGCTGTTTCTTATAGTTTTCCCCATTGGTGCGGTAATCATCGGCATGGGCGGGGTCAAGCTTACTGAATTCGCGCACCATATTATCCACGTAAATCTGCACGTTCTTGGGGCTCATCCACGAATGCGGGTTGGGTTTGCCTGCATAAGCGTCCTCGGCAATATTGATCGGCTGTACCCCCTCGCTCACGGTGGCGTGCGGGGCGTTAGAATCCTGCACGAACTTGGTAAACCAGCTTTCCAGGTTCAGCCCGTTGTCGAGCACCAAATCAGCATCATGCGCCTTCTTAATATCGCTGGGAGTGGGTTCGTACTCGTGAATTTCGGTACCGGGTTTGGTCAGCGATTCGACATTCAGGTGATCACCTGCAACGTTTTTAGCGATGTCCGCCAGCACGGTGAAGGTGGTGAGCACGGTCTTCTTTTCGTCTTGCTTCCCCGCCAAAGTGCAGGCGCTGAGCAGAAGCACAAGGATACTGGCTAAGGCTATCCCCAGCATGAGAAAACGGCGCGGATGTGCGGTACTTACAGTGTTAGCGTTCGCACCGTGACGGTGCGCAGTGAATACGGTTGTCATGATTTCGCTTTCTTATGCTGCGGATGCATTACCCTGCTGACCTGTAGGAATCGCCTCCGACTCATTGAGGCTTCGTACCTAGGTGTCGATCATCCTCGATAAACCGGTGCGAAACAGGATAATTTAACAATAGTTCGTCTAGCCGAACTTTTCAACTGAGTCTATACGTTTTTAATCACACGCCCAGGCGAACCTTATCTGATGTGTGGAGGTTCAGGCTATGATTTAGCGAACCAAGATGCGAGGCTGCTGCCTGAACCTATGCGCATAAAAGTACCCGCACGATGCGCCCTTGAGCGGGCGATCGTGCGGGTCTACGTCTTCAGGGTTCCGCTAAATATGGAATTTCTGATAGAACCAGCGGCGTATTGGGTTCATCGCCTGAATGCGCTCTAACTCGGCAATACGAGCCTTCATACCTGCAATGGCTTCTTTGGCTTCATTAATCGTGTGCTGCTTCTTATCCAGGTAATCCTGGTGCTCCTCGGGAGTAAACGACTTAACGTCGCGGCGCTCACCACGATAAAAAACGGTCGTCAATTTTCTCCCTCAGTACTTTCAGTTTATGAAGAAGAGCGCAGACCTAAACGCCCAAGCAAACTATTCCAGAGACCCTTCTTGGGCTCAGCTTTAAGACGTTCGCGTTCCTTCACCTGACGTTCAATATCTCGATAATTTTGTGCGATATAACCACGAAGAATCTCGTCTTGGTTTTCGACAGGACGTATGACGTTCCCGCCGTCAGCCGCTTTACGAATACTTATGGCTGTCATAAGTAACTCCTCTATCCTACCAGCTCTTTCCGCAGGGCATTCGCCACAAATTCGGGCTGATCCAGCTGGCTGAATGCGTAGCTTTCCGGCACGGGAACCACGTGCGCATCCGGCATGCGGGCGGCCAGGCGGCGAGCATTCTCGATCGGGAACAGCTTCGTGGTATCGGCCCACAAAAACAGGGTCGGGTGCTCAAACCGTTCCAAATCCCGCGCGGACTGCACCGTATATTTCGTAGAAATACCCTTCAGCACTTTCGCCAAATCGCGGCGGACTCCGGCATCTTTCAATGGTGTAATAATGCTGTTCCACTCGGCGGCGTCAAGCTCGCGTTTCACTAGCCATCCGAAGGCAATCGGCAGGCGACGCACCCACCCCAGATACAGGGCAGCTCGGAGTGCCTGCATGGTTCCCGGAATGTACGCCACATACTGTAGGTAGCGCAACGGCAGGGGCAAGAAGTTCTTCTCGGTATCGCACGAGAACAACACCAGGCGCTTGAGCCCTGCGGGTTCCTGCACCGCCGCCAGCTGAGAAACTACCCCGCCGGTATCGCTGCCAATGAGGGTAAACCCGTGTGGGCATAGCTGTTCTGCCGCTTCGTTCACGGCCTGCGCCAGCGCGGCAACGGTGAGGGCTGCATCTTCATGGGCGGGAATAGTGTGACTCCCCAAGGGAATATCGAGGGTTATACACCGAAAGTCTTGGGAGAGGTTCTGCACCACTTCGCCCCAGACATCCGAATTTGTCAGCAGCCCATGCACAAACAGCAGGGTCTTATCGCCTGCGGCTTCACGGGGACCACCGTATTCGCGCCAGCGAAGCTGACCGATTCGGGTTTCTGCACTGCCCGTCGCCACAGGTTCAGGGGTAAGGTTCCGGCTCATACTGTCTCCTCACATCACACGCTGAGCTACTAGTCAGCAAGCTCAATCACCACGGGAGTATGGTCGCTCGCGCCGTCCCCCTCGCGCTCTTCCCTATCGATCCAAGCGTTTTCCACACGGGCGGCGAGCGCCGGGGAGCACAGCTGAAAGTCGATGCGCATCCCCTCATTCTTCGAGAACCGCCCGGCTTTGTAGTCCCAATAGGTGTATTCGCCCTGAGTGTAAGGGCGCACCGGATCGACGAGCCCTTCATCATTGAGCAGGGCATAGAACGCCTCGCGTTCTGGGGCGGAAACATGGGTGAGGTCGTTCTCCCGGAAAAAGTCGATATCCCACACGTCGGTATCTTCGGGTGCCACATTCCAGTCGCCGACGAGCGCAAACTGTGCGGCGGGGTCGGCATGCAGCCAGCCGTTGACGTTGGTGCGCAGCTGGCGCATCCACTCCATTTTGTACGCCATGTGCGGGTCGGTGAGTCCACGCCCGTTCGGCACGTATAGGCTCCAGATGCGCACGCCGTTGCAGGTGGCGCCGATGGCTCGCGCCTCAATTTCGGCGGGGTCTCCGGGTTTTCCGAAGGCGGGCTGGTTCGGGAAGGTGCGTTCGACGCTGTCGAGCCCCACGCGGGATGCGATTGCTACCCCATTCCACTGGTTCAGCCCGTAATGCGCCACCTCGTACCCCAGGAATTCAAAGAGCTCGAAGGGGAAGGTTTCGTCCTTGGTTTTGGTTTCCTGCAGGGCGAGCACATCGACTTCGGTTTTATCGAGCCAGTCCTCGATGCGGTCGGCGCGGGCGCGAATGGAGTTCACGTTCCAGGTAGCAATCTTCATGTACACCAGCTTACCGTGTGCACCCTGCCAGGCAACGGAGTTGGCGCAACAGGCAAAGATGCGATCGTAGAACGCCACTATTCGAGTGGTTTATGTTTCCATCTGAAGCCGGAGCACTGGTTTGCACCACTACTTTTTCTTTTGCAAAGATTTTCGGACGCTATAGTGGGGATCTTGGCTTAGTAATTCGCGAACTTCCACATGCTCTGGGGTTTCTTCGCAGCCTGCCAAAGCGCCTGCAAAACTCTGTCGCACTCTTACATCAGGGTCATGAGCTAAGCGATAACCCACATATACAGGGTTAGGATGCTTAACCCAGAGAATAGCAGCTAGAGAGCGAGCTCCCCAATCTTGACCCGCAAGGAACCCGATATCGTCATTGAGAAAATCAGATTCTCCAAGACACTGGAGAGCACGAACCAACCTATAACTGGAGTTTTCATCTTGTCCAAAAAGTTCATATATACGTTTTTTGACATCAATTCGCTGGTCATCACGATCAGCCAAACAGGCAGCTAAATATAACCCTTCTGCCTGTTGCCCTATAGGGCTAGAGAAGCCTTGACGTATAAAGCTACCTAGTGGATGGCTAGAGACCGCTTCAATTTCATTTACTATAGGAGTGTTTCCTAATGTAAAAGCTCTGTTGTAGTATTCCTGACGCTTGAGTTCCTCCAACCCTTCAACTAGATCAGAAGCAGCTAGAAGATAATCCTTTCGATCTATTGACGAAACTTGATTGCTCTCAGCACGATTCAACAACTCATTTATGACTATGGCTCTCCGCTCTGGATGTAAGTCACTGACGAATAGCGAATCCTTCTGGACATTTGTACCCACAGAGTAGGCGACTTCACTGAAATCTAGAGGCTTAGTAAGCCTCTGAAAGGCTTCTTCCGTCCTTTCTGCCGACGGTTCAGCTTCATAGAGAGCAACCAGGGTATCCTGTGCCCACTGGTTCTCTGTTTTAGCAAGTCTTTCAAGAGAGGGACGAGCAGCGTCTCGGAAATTATAAATAGTTTCCGCAGCGGTCTTCTTACGAGACGTTTGAGATCGTCCCAAGATAGATATCAAATGTTCGATAGCCCGCACACGCAAATCTGGAAATACCATCGCTATTTTCGCAACAGTAACAGCTTCGTCATCATCATGATGACGATAATAATTTGGTTCTAGGTCCGGTTGACTTCTGAAATGTGAAAGTACCGCTTCACCTTGTTCTTGGGTGATCCTATCCGCGATTCTGGCTAATAGTTTGGCCGCCCCAAGGTAGCGAGAGGATTCTGTAAAATTAAAATCGACTAAAGTTTCAGCCTCTTTATGCGCAAAATCTGTTAAAACTTTTTGTGTTATATAATCCACAGAATTATCAGGAATAAGGTCAGCTTCTAAAGCCAGTAAGTGATAAGCTCTACCCACCGTCCAATAATTCGGAACGTCAAGGCTTTCAGAGACATCTATATAACGGTCAGGGAACTTAGAAATAAGCTCCTTAATACTAGTCGAGTTAGAACCTCTAACAAGGTGATAAGCCGCCCTCTCTGGTTCATCTGATTCCATCAAAATAGTGCCTAGGACACGATGTGCTTTTTCTTCACCGACCCAATCAGCAGAAGCTACGGCCTGACGTAATGCACGTTGAGCTGCAATAGCAGCCTCTCGGTAGTTTTGTGACTGTAGTTTCTCTAACGCCGTGTTATATGCTCCGCTGTCTCCAGGAAGAATAGGATCGGATGATCCCATTTCTCCCATGGCTATCTCCAGTGGGAGCAACGTGCCGTCTGCAATTATTCCCCTTTTTACACCATATGCACGACGATTAAATATCCAGGTCTGAGCATCTTTCCACCGTTGATCAAGGCTTGCATCGCCAGCCGCTTCATTCCACAAATCGTCTGCTTCATCGAAATTTTGGTGCAGAGCTTGGTAGCGTGCATACCTAGCGGTTACTAAGGATCTTTGGGGAGGATTAAGTTTTTTTCTTCTAGAATCCCGAAGAATGCCCTCCCAGTCGTCGGCAGCTTCCGCTAGAAGAAGCCGAAGGCGGACGCGATATAATTCATCAACATCGTCGCCATCTTGCTCTAGTAATTTCTCACAAGAATTATGCAGCTGATTTATCCACTCTAAATTACCATTAGCTAATGCAGTTTCTCCTGCAAGCACCACTAGACGTAATTGGTCTTTTACATCTCCACGCAGTAGAGATTCCGGTTCAGGAAGCGCACCTAGAGGATGCCCCAATATTTCTAGGGCTTTCTCTGCTACCTGAAACATATTCATTACTTGCTCATCATTGGTGGCTTCTTTAATCTCATTTGGTAAATTGTATAGAATGAAACGTGCAGCATCATTTTTGCCGCGTTCCAGGGTAAGCCAAATCTCTTCAAGAATACTGCGCGCCGCTTTCCCCACACGCCCAATGCGTATTAATATTTTAAATCGAAGGTCTTCATAACTAGCGGCATGTGGGCGAAATCCTGAATTACACAAAATATCCTGCGCTTCTTCTACTAATTTCAGAGCATGCTCAGGGTTATCATCATAAATATCTTTTGCTTCAAGGATCAACTTATCAGTACCCGTAGCTTTTTCAGGTCCTCTAGCTAATGATTCACTTACTACTACAGCATCAAGGTTAGGGACTTCAGGCTTATGATATTTAAAGGGTGGACAAAAGCTTTCAGCAGTCGGCATACCAAAGAAATCAATAACTATCTCAGGACGATTTTTCAACTTGTCAGATAATTCTCCTTTATCCCAAAGACATATATCAATTCCTTCTAAACTATTTTGGCAGCTGTGCAGCGCGTCTATTACGGCAGTATCATTACATTCACTGGATACTGCGATAATAAACCTATTAACTTCAGAAAATTTTTGTCGAGACTCATGAAGTTTTTTAACTGCTTTCCGTAAATCTGAGGCAGTAAATTTTTTATACTTTTTACATTGTAGAGCCACACCAGTTTTATCAACATCAAAAGCTACAATATCGAGGCCATATTGTTTCTGTCCTCGGTTGCCGTAAAGATATGCATTGCGAAGACCTTCAACATCACGCAATACCCGCCACAATAGCCTTTCAAAATCTTCCCAGCTCAACTCATCAAAAGGTAGAAGCGACGCACCTAGAACCGGAGCAGAAACGATTTTGCTTGGCCTGTGCTCCAAGGGTGAATCGATTGGAAGGCGGTACCATTCTTCTTCTATAGATGACATCTAAGTTTCTCCTCAAAAATATTCTTAAGCACAATAATCCTTATGTTTAAGATAACATCCGCGGTCGCGCTGAGTGATTTATGCTCATGGCAGCACATAACCCGGTCGTACTACTGGCTTGAAGCATCGATGGATTTCCTTCTTCAGATAAGTTCGATTCATACCTCAAAATCTGGGAGCGTTCCTTTGCTTTGAGAGCAAAGTCTTTGCTCCCAAAGCAAATTTCTGCTACCGGAATTCGCCCCTCACCACGTGGCTCTCAAAGGTATCTTGGAAAAATTGGCTATTTTTTCCATTAATCCCCGATTATGTGTACTAAAATGGAAAAAATCGCTATTTTTTCCATTTAGGGACACTCGATGGCCTCAGCTGACGCATCACAACCTGCAAAGTATCGCACTCTCAAGAGCATTTTTCATGAACGCGGACAAGCTGCCGCGCGCGCCGAACTCGCCCGGCGCCTCGAAGGCTACTCTACCTACACCGCGGACTTTATGGTGGGCGATTATCAGCTTTTCTACGTTGCCACCACTGACATCGTTGATGCCCAGCAACGCATCCTACAACGCGAACGTGACATTGACGCTCTTCTGCGTGTGCTCCCCTCCGCCGCATCCCAAAGTTACTTGACAGACCTTGCGATACGCGGCATTATCGCCACCGATGAAATAGAGGGCGTGCGTACCACCCGAAAAATCATTACGGATGCCCTGGCATCTGAGAACGCTAACGGCAAACGAGCCCGGGAGTTCGTGCGCCTGCTCGAAGCATTAGGTACCGCAGATAACATTCCCGCCACACCCACAGCGGTTCGCGAAGTCTATGACCGGCTACTTGAGGGTCAGCTCAGCACACAAGATAAGCCTGACGGCAAACTTTTCAGGGCTGAACCCGTCAGCATTCTGGATGGTTCCCATAAGCCCATACACCGGGGAGTGATGCCGGAAGAATCCATCAAACACAATATTTCGGTAGCTCTGCGGTATGCCTCAGACCCTCGGGTTCCCGGGCTGTTCTCAGCGATCATCGCCCATTTTATGGTGGAATACACCCACCCCTTCTACGACGGTAACGGCAGGTTGGGGCGGTACCTTCTAAGTGCGCATCTGGCGCAGGTTCTTACCACACAAACGGTGCTTACCCTCTCGGCGACCCTCAATGCCGAAAAAAAGAAGTACTATAAGGCGTTTAGCGATGTTGAAAATCCCCTCAATTATGCCGAAGCAACCCCTTTTTTGCGCACGTTACTCACTATGCTGGAGCATGCGCAGCAGGACGTTTTAGCAGAGCTCACCGCCCAGAGAAAGGCTCTGGATAGCTTGCGGAACCGGGTGTCCGAACTTGAAGAAACGTACCCCAAAACCCACAAAATTCTCTTTCTTGTGGGGCAGATGCACCTTTTCCATGACCCCGTTGGCGCGGATCTCAAAAATATCGCGCAGGTCTTGGAGAGCAGCGAAAAGACGGCACGCACTTATCTGCGAGAGCTAGAGGAAATGAGTCTTGTGCACTCACGCAGGATACGGCGCGTTCTGCATTGGTCTCTCACGAATCAGGGCGCACAGCTTCTCGAATTACCGACCCATATGTCGGATGAGTAGTGTCACCCCTCAAAGCGGGAGCAGTTTTTTCATTCGGGAGCACTTTAACTGCTCCCGAATGAAAAAACTGCTCCCGGAACTCCGCGGCTAAGGATCACATTCGTTCCGCACGCGCCCGACCCACCACATCCAAGGCGGCGTAGCGGGCGGAGAGCCACGTGCACATCATGAGCTGCACCTGGTGGAATACCATGAGCGGCAGCATCAGCAGCCCGAGCGAGCCCGATCCGAAAATAATGATCGCCATGGGAAGACCCGCCGCCAGCGACTTTTTCGACCCGCAGAACTGAATTGTGATGCGGTCCGCCCTGTTGAACTTCAGCCGCGCCGCCAGCCAGTCGGTCAGCCACAGCATCAGAGCCACCATCAGAATTGTCACCACGATCAGCAGTACGATCTGCCACCAGGCAACGCGAGTCCAAATCCCCTGCACCACGGATGCCGAAAACGCCGAGTACACAATCATCATGACCGAGAACTTATCGAGCCATTTTGTGGTGGGTTTTTTCGCAAACTCGCCCACCCAACGGCGCGTGAGCTGCCCCAACACGAACGGCAAAAACAGCTGAATCGCAATGTCAAGAAAGACGCTGCCCGAAATTTCGATGTGGTCGCTGTGCATCAGGAGCATCGCCAACAGCGGGGTAGCCACCACCCCCACAATGCTTGACAGCGATGCACTCACAATAGCGCCCGCCACGTTGCCACCCGCGATAGAGGTAAACGCAATGGACGCCTGCACAGTGGAGGGCACGAGCGTGAGGAAAAGAATCCCCAGGTACAGCCCATCGCCGAGCACAAACCGCAAGGGGAAAAGCGCCATCCCGAAGAGCGGAAAAATCACGAAAGTACAGGTCAGGATGAGGGCGTGCAGCCGCCAGTGTTTAAGCCCCGCAATCGCTTCGGATGTGGAAAGGCGCGCACCGTAGAGGTAAAACAGAAGCGCAACCGCGAACTTGGTACCGGTGCTAAACCAATCGGCGAAGGTACCGCGCGCCGGGATGAGTATCGCAAGGATAACCGCGCATATGAGCATAACAATCAGCGCGTCGGGGCGTTTCTTCGTGAGTTTAGATAGCACGTTCTTAATTAAAACGCGAGAAGCGGATTTTTGCCGAGAAGGTGAGAAAATACAACCTTTTCGGTAAAAATCCGCTTCTCGCTGGTGAAGGTCAGAGGCTAGTCAGAGGTGTCATTCCCCTGCTGTTCAGGCCGTTTTTGCTCGGGCTGGTGGTCATCAGCGGGCTTTATCGGTTGGTTCAGCGCCACGCCAGGTTCCGTGGCGTCCTCGGAAGGCCCGGAATGCGGCTGCTCAGGCTGCGGGGGTTGAGGCTGTCCCTGATTCGCTTGATCAGGCGCGGGCTGGTCAGCTTCAAATTGCCCCGAACTGGACTGCCACGGTGCCTGCTGATTCGGCATTGGCTGCCCATATCCCGGCTGACCGGGCGCTGGCTGCATCGGGTACCCGTACCCTGGCGCATATCCCGGCACACCCTGGCTGGCGGCATACTGTTCCCAACGGGCGGCGTAGGCGGCACGGGCCGCGCGAGCCTGCGCATCCTCCCATCCGGCGAAGAGCGTTCCCTCAATCTTGGGTGCACCCTGCGGAGCCGGATATGTCTTAACGGTGTTAAGGTTGTAATCCTCCCACGCCGGCTTCTGCTCGTCCATGAACCCGGTTGCCTGAATCGGGTCAGGCCACTGAGCTGGCGGTTCTTGCGAAGGTATCAGGGAAGGAGGCGCACTCGGCGGGTTAAACTGCGGCCGCCAGAACAGGCGCCCCGGCTCGTGTCGGTTGCGCAGCGCATGGGCGCGCCAGGTCAGTACCGGGTGGGTAGAGATAAGGTTGATAAGCCAAATCGCGAAGCCCTGGTCGTTCACGGCACGGTCGGCAAATTCGTCGAAATTCACCTGCTGATTTAGGTATTTACCGGCTGTGAGAACCTTGATCGCGCCGGGTCCGCCTTCGGGGCAGTATCGGTACCCAAAGTTATCGGCGGTGTATTCCTGTGCGCGTGAAAGGGCCTGCCCCACCACGGGAATCCGCATGAAGGTTTGCGTGAAGAGAAGGCGGAAGTACCCCACGTGACCGGCAGCGATATGCCCGACCTCATGCCCAATAATAAAGCGAAGCGCCTGAGGGTCGCGGCTCTGACCGCCGACCTCGAAAAGGTCAGAGTTGATGGCGATAAACCGGCGGAAACCGTGCCCGGATGCGAAGGCGTTCAGCACACCATTACCGCTCACCACATAGGCATCGGGAACACGGCGCAAACCCGCCGCATAGGCGGCCTCGGCAACCATGGCGTAAGCCTCAGGAAACTGCGTAGGCGAAATACGAATGCCGCGCACGCGCTGCTGTGCGTAGAAGAGGGCACGGGCGATCAGGATAACCAGGGGTGCCAGGATCAGTAGCGTAATCGCTTGTTCCGCATAGTCGTTAAAGACGCGCTCCGCGTAGCTCATCGTCGAGTATCGAGACGATGACGTCCATTCCAGGTTGTTGTATCGGTCGCGGCTTACGATCGTCTCAATAAAGAAGATGAGCAGCCCCAAGTACACGGCAAGGGTTACCGCATAGGCCGCCACCAACCAGGGAATCTCGCCGGGGTGGCGCAGGGCGTTGAGCATCTTATGGGGTATTAACGATTGGTATCCCCAAAATTTCGGTTGGGGAAGCGGGCTCTGCGGGGTCTGCCGCTTATCCTCGGGCAGCCACCCCTGGCTCACGTCATTCGGCAGTGGAGGTTCAGCACCGGGCGTATGCTGACTCATGCGGTCTCCAAATCTCTCTAAGTACGTACTAGTTCAACTCTACCGCGTATGCCCTTTGATGCAGTGAATACACGCATACTAAATCCGGGAGCGGTAAGTTGCAGCGGGAGCGTGTTCCCCGCTCCCGCTGCAACTTATCACTCCCGGAATCCTCTGTGGTGTTTCTCAAGGGGAATCCAAGCAACTATTTCGTGAGGGTTATTCATTTGGGTGGTTTTGTATCCAGAAAAACAGTGCCCGCACCACCGAGAACACTCTCCGGTATGAGGTGAGGAATCTGCGGAAGATACTAGAGAGTACCCGCCAACACTTGAAGTGTGCGATCACGCGTTCGATGACGACCCGGTGGTGATTGATGTGCCGGTTCAGGTGTTTCTCGTCGTCGGTGAGCTCTCCGTCGGGTAGTTTCTTCACCGGGGTGATCAGGTCTAGTCCTTGGTAGCCCTTATCGGCCAGAGTATCGTGCGGGTCTAAGAATCTGTCCAATCCGTGCCACCAGTACGCAAACGTGTCGTGGTGTGCCCCGGGTACGGGGTCGGTTTTGGTATTTCACCATCATACGTGGATATGAGGTGAGGGGCCGTTGTTTTTTGTGTGGTGAGGAGTGGTTAGGTGGTTGGGGTGTTACACCCCTAATGAATAACCCTCCTTAATCCTCCTTTGACCTATTGGCGTTACGTATAGTCTCGTGCGCTCGTGAGCTATCGGAGTTTTTATTGAAGAGAGCCCAGATAAGCGAAATGAGGCCGATTACTGCGAATACGAGACCGACTTTCGCGGGGTCTACTACACCCCATGAAATATTCTGCATGGTTAGCCAGGCTACTCCGCCTACGAGAATTGAGATGATGCTCCAGAAAATTTCTTTCGATTTTTCGGTTTTCATGATGCCTACCTTCCTTATGAAAAAGCTTTCATTCTTAAATATAAATATAGGGGTAAGGAAAACATTTGTATATTGTCCGTTTGTAGGAACGTCTACATCCGAACGGAGGAGCTGACCATTCCTATCTCAGAGATAACCTCTTCAGCTAGGGGCTGAATTGCGTTTTGCCGTTCAACCACGTTTGCTGTAGTGGGCAGGTCTCCCCGTAGTGGATGTGAACTAGCATGCCCAGCAACCCACCACTTTTTGAATCCGTTAGCTCGTTTGGTCTGGGGGTCGACTGGAATCTTTTGATCACTACCCTTAACACCGATTGGGCAGGTGAACGGAAGTCCTGGATTTCCGACGAAGGCTCCGTGTATGTCCCTCCCCTAGAATTTACACCTCGTATTCCTTACACAAAATCCTGATAATGTTTTCGCTATAAATAATTTACATACTTTAGGCGAATAAAATATATTTATTGCTGCACCTAGCAAATATTTACTTATCCACTATTTTTATTAAAATAAAGATGCCGCCATGAAAAAAATCATGACGGCATCCAAACTATACACATAAAACACCCTATACACATGTGTACAGTTCTAGCACGGATTTAGAAGGCACCAATCCCTATAAGATACCTTCGTGTGCAACGAGCACCTTCAGAGAACCTGAAGGCTTACAGAAAGCTCAAACCCCTGTTATTCCGCGGAATTATACTCATGAAACGTATGAGGTTTCATGGGAGGAACATACCGCGAGGGTTTTTCACACCGGAGGCCGCGAACATACATGCCCAAAGTCCTGCGACCCCAATTTTCTGCACCTCGTTGTATATGTCATCTAAGTGAGTGATAGATGTGATATACCTGTGCCAGTTTTGATACAAAGAATGCCAGCATTTCCCCACACAACCACGAATAGAGAATGCACACTATTCTTTGCATCTATTAGTTCATCCGCACAAAGCATTCTGAACCGAAACAACTATAGCAAATTTTATGCCGTTAAGTAATTTAAATAATGACTAAAATAATGTGTCAAATATTATTTAGATATAAAGTTCAACATTCCCTCGCCTTACGCTTATTCTTGATGCCCTGCCCCTAGAGTTTTTGTCGCCCAAAGCCGCGTCTGTGCCTTCGTGCCAGCCTTGTGCCCGGCGCCCTCCCGCCCATACTAAAAAGGCTCTTGATCGCGAATAAAGCACGGAAAATCTCGCTTATTCACGATCAAGAGCCTTTAGCATCCCCGAAGGGAAGAAGTAGAAGATACTGCTACGCGACGAGCTCCTCGGTAGCCTCAGCGATCGCCTTCTCCTCGTTGGTGGGGATGACGAACACGGCGATGCTCGAATCCTCGGTTGAGATCAGGCGCGGTTCGGGGGAACGCTTCATGTTCTCTTCCTCGTTGTAGCGAATACCCAACGGCGCCAGGCGGTCCAGCACCAGCTTGCGGAAGTCGCCGGAGTTCTCGCCAATACCCGCGGTGAAAATAAGCGCCTGCGCGCCGCCAACCACCAGGTTGTAGCCGCCGATGTACTTCATCAGGCGGTATGCGGTCATGTCCAGAGCCAACTGTGCACGTTCATCGCCCGACTGTGCAGACTCCACCACCTTACGCATATCGTTGGAACCCGCCAGCGCCAGCAGGCCGGACTCCTTGTTGAGAATGGTATCCAGGCGTTCCGCGTCGATCTCGGGGTCGCGGGTGAGAATCGTGGTCAGCGCGGAGGGGTCAATATCGCCCGAACGGGTACCCATCACCAGACCAGCCAGCGGGGTGTAGCCCATCGACGTATCCACGGACTTTCCGCCCTTCACAGCGGTCACGGATGCGCCATTGCCCAGGTGCGCCACCACACCGTTAAATTCCTCGCGGGCAATACCGAGCATATCTGCGGCAACATGAGAGACGTATTCGTGGCTGGTGCCGTGGAAGCCGTAGCGGCGAATGCTGTACTTATCAGCCAGGTCATAAGGAATAGCGTAGCGCCAGGCGTGCTCGGGCATGGTCGAGTGGAACGCGGTATCGAACACGGCAACCTGCGGCAGGTCTGGCCACGTGTGGAAGGCAGCACGCATACCCTTCACGTGCGCAGGGTTGTGCAGAGGCGCGAGCGGTGAGAGCGCATCGATCTCGTCGATAACCTGCTCGTTGAGCAGCACGGGGTGGGTAAACTTCTCGGCACCCTGCACCACACGGTGACCGATAGCCTGCAGCTGACGGCCGTGCAGCACGCCTTCGAGTTTCTCAGCCATCATGTGCAGAGCGACTTCGTGGTCGGGAACGTCAGTGCCGATATTTTCGATAAGCCCTGAGGTAATCATTTGCTCGGATTCAGGCGCAGAGGTGTCGCGCACCTGGTATTTGAGGGATGAGGAACCCGCGTTCACAACGAGGATAAGCATGAACTTCTCTTCTTTCTTGAAACAAACTTTCATATCATTTTCGCACTAAAAAGGTGTTTAAAGCGAGATAACCGGTGAAGACACCACATCAAAGAAGGTTAAGCCACATAAACACAGGCGCCCGGGCGGGCCGAGGTTCTAATTTGCGAGCGCATCCGGGTGCACATTCACGCTGAGGGCACTCGGCACGATGCGCGCCTGCAGCCTGATCGCCGAGGGTGCTAAATCGCCGTCGACTTCAATAGGCTGTGCCCCCGAAAGCATGTCCAGTGAGACCCGATGCCCCACATAATGGCGCATGACCGGCAGAGAGATACGCGATGAACCGGGCAGAGCGCGACGAACCACTTTGGCAGCCAGCTGCCCCCATTCCAGGATGGTGCGCGGCGATACGATGATCACTTCGAGGTTGCCGTCATTAACCTCGGTAATATCGGTCAGCTGCAGTCCTCCCTGCAGCCGACCGCAATTGGCGATGAGCACCGAACGCACACGTGCTTCGAAAGGTTCATCGTCGTCGAGCTGTATTCTGACCTTGTGGGAGTGCCCGAAGATATGGTTCAGCCCGCTGTGCACGTAGGCTAACCAGCCGATACGCGCTTTAAGGTCTTCGTTGGCGTCGTTCATGACGAGCGCATCAAACCCCGCACCGCTCATCACGTAGAACATATGGTTGGTAACGTCGCCTTCCGCCGATTCGGCGCTCATATCGATAGCATCGACCAACTGGTGCGTTCCGTTGAGCGCAATGTTAATGCAGGCGGCTATATCGGTGATGGGCAGGCGCAGGTTGCGTGCCAGCAGGTTGCCTGTCCCCAGTGGAATAATACCGAGCGTGACGTCTTTGCCTCGGCTCCTGGCTTCTTGAATGGCGGCGGCGACCGCGCGCACAGTTCCGTCCCCGCCGACCGCAAGCAGGGTATCGACGCCCCGGTCGATCAGATCACGAGCAGCCTGGGTGCCAGGTTCGTCGATACGGGTGGTACTCGCGAGGGCCGGTTTCCAGCCGTTGGCGACCACGGTACGTTCCAGAATATTAACTACCGCGTGGGTGCTCAACTTGCTGGGGTTATACACAATACCGACGTGCCGCTCTTGAGCGACGGGCAGGGTACTCCAGATTCCGAGGGGCGTAACGATGCGCTGCGCATGCTTGCGAACACGCCGAGCAACCGCCGTGAGGGTCGCTGCCGCGGCGGATGCACCAACAAGGTTCCGAAAAAGGGACATATCTTTAGAGTACCGGGTGCAGCGGTATTGGGTTCGCCAACACTGACGAAAAGCGCAGGTTTTAGAGAATCACCCAAATATTTATTGGGTAAAGGTAATACTGCCCTCTTCCCGGGGTACGCCACGGCTTAACCATAATGCAGAAATCCCCGTGCGTTGGCTCCTGGGGCAGGAAGGCAGTGGGAAGGTCATGACGTTCTTCGAACTCATGGAAACAGCCCAAGCGATCCTGGTAAGTCTCATCCTTACCGATGGATCAGCTCAGGCTGTTTCATACACTGTTGATGCGCTTAAGGTTATCGTTCGTAACCTGAAGTAACATCACCCCACAGGAGAGGTTCGGGTGTTGAGAGCGCTCGAACCTCTCTGCACTTTAAGGTGAATTATCTACAGTGCTTTTCACCTTAGTAACACCCCCATGCTAGCGCACCGGCTTTGCCACCGTACTTCCGTCGTTGATGGGTTCCCCCGCACGATTGAGAGGGCAGGAACTAGACCCTGTGCGTATCCTTACTCAAGCACCAAGCTGCACCCGCCACAAAAATCACCAGCCACGCCACCAGGTTCACCAAAGCCCAAGGATCCCATTCCACCCCCACAGGCAAACGAGCCAAAACACCTAACCCGTACGACGGCAGCCAATGCGCAATATCCTGAAGCGCCTGAGGAAAAAGGGACAGCGGAAGAAGCAACCCACCAAATGAAGAGAACACAGAGATAATAAGATTAATAAGCGTTTGCGCACTATCAGCGGACATAAAATAGCCCACAAAAATACCAAACGCAGCAAAAGCAGAACTTCCAGCAATAATAATGAGTGACGACTGCGCCGCCTGCCACGCATCCAAAGGCATACCCGTCACAAGCCCCAGAACCATCATCACCACAACAGCGATAGCACCCAGCAACATAGACGAGATCACCTTCGTAATAACGTACCCTAAAGGCCGAAACGGCGTCAGCGCAAGGGCACGCGACCACCCCTGAGCACGCTCAATCGGAATAGCAGCACCGGCAGCCGAACTAGAGACAATAGCAGCATAGGCGCTGATCCCGATCATATAGTAGGTCCCGGTATTCACCGCCCCTTCCAGGCTGTCACGCTGTGGGTAGGCGAGCATAAAGAAGAACATAACAGGAAGCAAAATAGCCAGGATAAAGACCCGCAAATTACGGAATTTCCTGCGCAACTCTAACAGAACAACAGTGCTATTAATCCACACAGGACGCACTTGAGGAAGACTCGCCGCCTGGGCACTAGTGTTATTTGGCATTCTTGCGCTCTCCTTCGGAATCGGTCTCGGTCAGTAACACAAACGCATCATCTAAGGAAGACGATGTGATCTCCAGGTTCTTAGCGAACCCATCAGCAAGCAGATGCGAAGCAACAGCATCGGCATCAGCAGCAGAGATTTCCAAGCGAATACCGTGCAACGATACTGCACTCACACCGTCAAGAGCACGAAGCTCCGCAAGACGCTCCTCAACCTGCTCAGACGTCCACGCATCATTGACCGTCGCACGCAAAGTAGAACCCCGCGCATAAGACCTGATCTCGGCAGGAGTCCCATCCGCTACCACATGCCCCTGATTAATAACCACCACACGATCAGCAAACTCATCAACCTCAGCCAAATAATGAGTCGCAAACAAAACAGCACGCTGATGATCCCCCGACTGAGTCACCGACGCCCAAAAATCACGGCGACCCTGCACATCCATACCAGCCGTGGGCTCATCAAGAATCAAAAAATCCGGATCAGTCAACAACGCAATAGCAAAACGAAGACGCTGCTTCTGCCCACCAGAACATTTCTGCACAAGCGTCTTAGCATTACCCTCAAGCCCGGCCTGAGCCAGAACAGCAGAAACATTCTTAAGCTTGCCATACAAAGACGCCATATACTGCACAGTCTCTTTAACCGTCAAATCAGGAAGCAAACCACCATCCTGCTGCACAGCAGCAACACTCCCCGCCTTAACAGCACGCTGCGGAGTCGTCCCAAAAACCTCAACCGACCCAGCATACGGTTTAGTCAGACCCAAAATAATATCAACCGCAGTACTTTTCCCCGCACCATTCGGCCCTAAAAGAGCAACAATCTCACCAGGATTAACCGTCAGATCAAGACCATGCAAAACAGTAGTACTACCAAACTTCTGAACAACATCACGCATCACCACCGGAGGCGAAGAATGCACCATCAACAGTTCCTTTCAAGAGTAATTAAAGGCTGAATACATCTGTGTTATCACGTATGAATACGCACAAAGGTAGTTACACCCATAAAAGAATAGTTTTATTACTTTTACTGCTGAAGAGGTGAATGAACAGAAATAGAAATAATGTGTAGAAGTCTCAGATGCGTACTTAAACACATATCAACAATACACCCAATATCATTCTATATGAACCCTGTTAAGTGAATGTGTAGACCGTATTTTCGAGCTTCTGCTTATATTTGTTGGGTAAAGTTAATACTGCCCTCTTCCCGGGGTACGCACGCGCCACGCATATCAAAGTGAAATCCCTGCGCGTTGATTCTTGGGGCAGAGAGGTGGTGTGGTTAGGATGTCTTTCTATGAATTCATAGAAACGACCCAGGCGATCCTCGTGAGCTTCATCCTCACAGACGGATCATCCTGGGTCGTGTCAGCCATCTATGATTACGTCAAGAACCTACTGGAAATCTTGAAGTAGTCCCCACCTGGGGCTCGGAAGTTCCCGCTTCTGAGCCCCTTCTTTGTGTGCGAAAAGATGACTTTGCATATCAAAGTAATATCATCATGCTATCACACCGCCATAGCTGTTTTATGAGCCTCTAGCGACTCGGCGAAGCACCCGTTTTTACACTACCGGAATAACCTCAGCACCGCCCATATACGGGCGCAGTGCTTCAGGGATACGCACCGAACCGTCGGGCTGCTGGTGTGTCTCCAGAATCGCCACAACCCAACGGGTAGTCGCCAAGGTGCCGTTGAGGGTTGCGACCGCGCGGGTACGACCTTTGCGCACATTGCCCGCATCGTCTACGGTGTCTGCGGTACGTTCGCGTATGTTCAGACGGCGTGCCTGGTAGGTGGTGCAGTTCGAGGTCGAGGTCAGCTCGCGGTAGGTTCCCTGGGTGGGAACCCACGCCTCACAGTCGAACTTGCGTGCGGCAGAGGTGCCCAAGTCCCCTGCGGCGGTATCAATCACGCGATACGCAAGGCCGCATTTTTGCAGCATTTCTTCTTCGAGGGCGCGCATCTGCTCGTGTATTTCTTCCGCCTGTTCCACCTGGCAGTAGACGAACATTTCGGCTTTGTTGAACTGGTGCACGCGAATGATACCGCGGGTGTCTTTACCGGCGGCACCGGCTTCGCGGCGATAGCAGGATGACCAGCCCAAGTATTTTTTGGGTCCGCCGCTAAGGTCGAGTATTTCGTCCATATGGTAGCCCGCAAGCGCCACCTCCGAGGTGCCGACTAGGTACAGGTCGTCACGTTCAAGGCGGTATATTTCGTCGTCGTGTTTGACGTTGAACCCGGTTCCGTTCATGATTTCGGGGCGCACGAGGGTGGGGGTTGTCATCATGGTGAAGCCGTTGGCTGTTGCCAGATCGAGCGCCATCCACATGAGCGCCTGCTCCAGACGGGCAACCTGCCCTTTGAGGAAGTAGAAGCGCGAGCCGGAGACCTTGGCGCCGCGTGCCATATCGATGCCGCCGACGAGTTCGCCTATTTCTAGGTGGTCGCGCGGTTCAAAACCTTCTGCGGCGAAATCGCGGGGGGTGCCGACTTCTTTGAGCACCACGAAGTCGTCTTCGCCGCCTGTGGGTACGCCGTCGATAATCAGGTTTTCGATGGAACTTAGCAGCTCTTCGTATTCGGCGGTTTTCGCCTCAGATACCGCTTTCGCATTTGCCACGTGGGCGGCGAGTTCTTTCGCCTGCGCTACGAGGGAGGGTTTCTCTTCCTTGGGTGCCTTCGCCACCTGTTTACCGAAGGCGTTCTGTTCGGCGCGCAGGTTCTCGTAGGTGCCGATCGAGGCGCGGCGTGCAGCATCCGCCTCAAGAATACGGTCTACGTGGGCTTCGTCTTTGCCGCGTGCTCGCTGGGAGGCGCGGAAAATCTCGGGGTTTTCGCGGAGGAGGTTAATATCAATCACATATCAATAGTACCCAGTCGCCCCCAGCCGTAAAAAGAGCCTTGATATGAATAAAGTGTTGAAAACCCTCTGTATTCACATCACGAGCATTTTTATACGGTCGCAGGGGGTTAGCGTTTCAGATGCGCCGGTCGCCCACCCGGGAAGAGCGATTCCACCCAGGCGTGGGCCGCATCGAACGAAATCTCGGAGTGGATGCGCGGCGCAACGGTGGGCTGCCGGTCGGCACGCGGGTACGATCCCAGGTATTTAATGCCGGGTGCTATGCGGTGCAGGCCGCGCAGGGCATCGCGCATCCGAGCCTCATAAATATGCCCGTCTGCGTCCACACTGAACATATAGGATCCCATCTGCCTGCCGGTGGGGCGCGATTCGATGCGGGAGAGGTTCACGCCGCGCGATGCAAACTGTTCGAGCAGTTCCAGGAGCGCACCCGAACGATTTTCGGGAGTGCCCTCTCGATTTTCGGGCAGAGGGATCGTGAGCGTCGTCTTATCGGCACCGGTAGGCTCTGGAATATCCGCGGTGCTGCTGATAAGCACAAACCGGGTAACGGCGTTTTTGTTATCGCCAATATCCTCGGCGAGCACATGCAGGTCGGGGCGGGTTGCCAAAAGCGCAGGCGAACAAATCGCGGCATCATACGCACAGGAAGGATCAAGCAGGCCCACGGCTGCTGCCGCAGTGGAGGAACCGGGCAGGTACTCGGCGGTGGGGATGGTCGCATCCGCCCATTGCCGCACCTGAGCCCAGGCGTGCGAGTGGGTTGAAACGGTTTTAATATCTTCCAAAGCGAGTGGACGCGCCGCGACCAGCACGAACCTGATAGGTACCAGAACTTCGCGGATAATGCGCATTCCCTCGGAAGCCGCGATCGCATCAAGAGTAGCGCTCACCCCGCCTTCGACCGAGTTCTCAATGGGCACCATGGCGGCATCCACATCGCCACTGCGAAGACGTTCGAGCGCATTAGGCACGCTGGTGGCGGGAATGCGTTCGGCACCGACCACGCCGGGCACGGAAAGCAGGGCGGATTCGGTGAAGGTGCCTGAGGGTCCAAGGTAGGTGTATCGCATGGGTTCAATCTTAGCGCGAGGTGGGTTCGGCACCGCCACAAGCTCGCAGGATGAGACGTTATTTAACACAAAGTTGAGCTCTATGACGCATATCGTCTTCGTGCGCTGAGTGGTGTTCATGTCGTGCCATACTTGAGGATATGTCACCCAACTTCACGCTTCTTGATCAGCTTTATACCCAGGAAAGGCTGCTTAATTCCGGGTATACCCGCACCACGATGCGGCGTAAACTACGCACAAAAGAGCTGGTCAGCGTGCTTCAAGGGGTGTATATTGCCGCATCGGTCTGGGATTCTTTTACGCCTTCTCTTCAGGTTTTGGCACGTCACACCGCGCTGGCGCTGCGTGATTCTACATGCGTGTTTTGCCTGTCTTCGGCGGCGTTTTTATACGGTCTGCCGCTTCTGCATGTGCCGCAGAATTTGCATGTGCTTGCCGGATATTCGGCGCGAGGGGCGGCGTCGGACGGCATTCTGGAGCATACAAACAATGAAGCCCCGGCGCAGGTGACGGTCTTACGCCCGAATTTTCGGGTTACTGAGCTCTCGCAGACCCTCCTGGATTGTGCCCGCACACTTCCCGTTCTTGAAGGATGCGCCCTTGTCGATGCCGCGCTGCATCGCCGAATGCTTGCCCCCGAAGAGATTTTGCCGCGTTTGCAGGCGAGCCAAAATTCGGCGGCCACCCATATTGCCACGCATGCGGATGCGCGCAGCAGCTCACTTCTGGAAAGCGTTGCGCGTCTGCAGCTGGTTGAGATGGGTCTTCCCGCGCCCGTGCATCGGCTGGATTTTGAGGCATATCTGTTGGGGACTTCGGATGCGCATGCCCCGAACCGAGCCTCGGACTATGCGGGTGTGTACCGCATGTTACGCACCCGGCAGGCGAGTTTCGTGTGGCTCGAACAGCGGGTGGGTCTTGCAATGGTGGCTTCCGATGCCGCGATTCCTCACGCGGATGCACCCACCCCCGAAGGTTGGCATATGGTTCAGGTTCGGTGGGAAGATTTTTATCCTTCGTCGCGGGTGCTTCGCGAGAAACTGCATCCTTATTTTCCGCAGCTTGGGTAAGTGCTTTTTGGGCACATAAAATATATTCCGATATAGGAATATAAGGTATTTGACTAGTATAAATATAAATTTATCGCCGATATATGCCATATTCCCAATCAGGCATATAGCAGGTATCAGGGTTAGACAAATGCGATTTATGCACCCTTCCGGGCAAAGACCCGAACCTTCTCAGTATCCCAATATTGGGCAGGTACTCCCCCACCCATGAGGACACGAGAAATAGATGCCGCCTCGGCGCTTCCAAGCTGCGGAAGCGGAACATGTGAACCCGCCAGAATAATATTTCCGCGCCGCCTTCCTTTGAGCATTGCGGAATCGGCCACAATACTCACGTATTCAAACACCTCAAGCAAGGCGGCGGCTTCGGCGCGGGCGGCATTAAGCGCGCGGTCATCGCCGCAGTTGAGAATATACAGCCCACCGGGCCCCAGAGAGTTATCAACCGTCCGCACGAAATCCACACCCGTAAGTTCCGCCGGAGTTTTATCTACCGCGAATACATCGCGAATAACTACATCGCGCGATGCCGGTGCAAACGAGCGAGTGATGGTACCCGCATCGCCCACCCGAATTTTTACGCGCGGCGACTTAGGAATATCAAACCAGTCACGCACATGTTCGGCCAGCTTGGCATCAAGCTCCACAACGGTATTGCGTGAATTTGGGTATACGTCCGCACAATAGCGCGCTAGAGAACACGCCCCGCCGCCCAGATGGGTGATACGCAGTTTTTCGGGATTAAGATGAGTCTGAATATGCGAGTCGAGAACCGCAACAATCCAGCGCATGTACTCAAAATCGAGCATGCGCGGCTGCCCCACTATTACATGCGAAGACTGCACACCGTTGATGAGCAGAAGCCAACCATCAGAGTGGTAACCATCGGGCACAAGCTCAGCCTCACCGGTCGAAATGGGGTACACACCGGCAGCCGCACCTGTTTTGTGCGGATGCTCGGCGCGGCGTGAGGCAACGCTACGGTTTTTCTTTTTCGCCATGCACATAAGCCTACGCTAGGTTCGGGCAACAGGCAGGAATTCGAGTCCTAAACCGCGAACCTGCCTGTCGCTGCCCGAGCTACCACTACCACGTCAGCCGTATATGCCGAATCTGGAATACAGTTGAGTGTTCCAGCAGCACACGCATTTCAACGGCTAGGAGTACCTTCACAAGGATTGTAAGCACCACCCGTTACACACGCATAGAGCATCGCCACGATAGCCGTTAATTCTATATGCCGCATACAACATATAGCCTTGTCGAACCAGTATTCCGATGCTTATTTACCCGATTCCATCTGATCTATAGCGGCGTTGAGACGCTGTACCTTACCCTCAATTTCGCCATGATCGTGACCGGGGCGAATATCGGCCTTGACCACCAGCGAGACGCGCGGGGCACGTTTCGTCACCGCCTCGGTAGCGCGTTTAATAACATCCATGCACTCATCCCAGTCGCCCTCAATCGTGGTGAACATGGGCCCGGTTTGATGCGGCAGACCGGAAGAACGAACGATAGATACGGCCTCAGCAACCGCATCGTGAACAGAACCGTCGGCGGAACCCCCGCCCGTAGGA
The DNA here is from genome assembly GCF_001814205.1 of Rothia sp. HMSC036D11. NCBI lineage: Bacteria > Bacillati > Actinomycetota > Actinomycetes > Micrococcales > Micrococcaceae > Rothia > Rothia sp. HMSC036D11. The sequence continues at coordinate 67,592 of NZ_KV815278.1, read as the reverse complement.
GCTACAGAAAATGCAAACAACATATTTCAATCGTAGGTTCTCACACGAAAAATCTACAGAGGGCCGATACGCGCCCCGGGGACTTTCGCTGAAAGTACAAGAATTTTGCATAATTCTGCATGAAAGCGACGTTTGATAGGGCGAGATATTTGATTGTGTGTTTAGTGCACGACAGCATGCTTTTCGCCACAAAATGTTTCTCAAACCCCACCTAAAACCATATTAACCGCGAAAATACGCGCCAAAAACACACCATAGCGCAGTCTTCAATCCCCCTCGCACCGCAACAAAAGGTTTGCCCGACTCTCAACCCCGATAAGATAGAAAGGACAAGACAAACTCGACGAGAGTCGCCGCATCCGGCGCATCCAACGTACGTACCGGATTGTTAGCGCGCCCCCGCCGAACGTTCAACGCCAAAGGAGCACTATGACCACCGGCATTTATCTCTCGGCGATGACTCAGGACTCAGGCAAATCCCTGATCGCCCTGGGCCTCGCAGATTCCCTTGTGAAGCGCGCCGATCGAGTAGGCTTTTTCCGACCCATTTTCAAGGGCGAAACTGCCAGCGATGACCCCATGATCCGCCTGATGAAAGAGCACTTTAACCTCTCTGATGAGCAAGTGGGCGGCGCGGTATCGCTCACCGAGGCACTAGAGTTCATTGCGGAGGGCAACACCGAAGAAATTTCAGCCCGCGCGGTTTCCGCCTATGAAGAAATTGCCGCCCACAGCGATGTTGTGATCGTGGACGGCATATACCTGACCGCTCAGAACGCACTCGCCGTCGAGTTCGATCTCAACGCCCAGGTGTCCCGCGATTTAGGCCTGCCCGTGATCGCTATCGTGGGTGCGAACGAGGCTTCCCTTGAAGAGGCAACCAACGCCGTAGAGGTTGCACGTTCCGAACTTAAGGCAGCCAAGGTTGATCTGTTCTCCATTATCGTCAACCGTGCCGACCCCGAGCTGCGTGAGAGCATTGAGAAGAACGTTAAGCTGGGCGAGCATAAGTTCCCCGTCTACGTTCTGCCTGAAATCGCAGACCTGGGTAAGCCCACCATCGCGGAGGTCGTCGCCGCCCTCAAGCTCGACGGTTCGCACCTGTCGCAGGAAGATCTTGGCCGTGACATTAACGAGATCAAGATTGCCGCGATGACCGTCTCAAACTTCCTCAACCAATTTGCCGACGGCGACTTTGTGATCGTTCCCGGCGACCGCGCCGATGTTGTGGCCGCGACCCTCGCATCCGCGCTTTCGCCCACGTTCCCGGCGCCTTCGGGTATGCTGCTCACAGGCGGGCTCAACAACCTGCCCGGCAATAACACCGCTGTGGGCAGCCTGCTTGAAAGCGCGCCTTTCCCGGTACTATCGACCGACCGCGACACCTTTAAGTCGGCGCGCGCTGTTTCCCGCGTGCACGGCAGCGTGATTAACGGTCAGGCTCGCAAGCTTGCGAGCGCATTCGGTGGCTGGGATGAATACGTGAACCAGGAAGAGCTGCTTTCACGCCTTGAGCTTGAGCGCCCGGCTTCGATGACTCCGCTGCGATTCCTGCACAACCTGATTGAGACCGCCCGCGCGAACCGCCGTTCCGTGGTTCTGCCTGAGGGTTATGATGTGCGTATTCTACGTGCTGCCGAGATGATTGCGCGCCGCGATTTCTGTGACCTGATTCTGCTGGGCAACCCGGATAAGATCTCGGAAATCTGCCAGGCTGAGGGTATTAATCTGCCTGCCTCGATTCGTATTATCGACATTGCGAATAACGAATACAGTGAGGATTTTGCGGCGACTTATGCTGAGCTGCGTGCGCACAAGGGTATGACTATTGAGGGCGCGCGTGAACGCATGAGCGATCCCTCGTATTTCGGTACGATGCTGGTTTACAAGGGTCTTGCGGATGGCATGGTCTCGGGCGCTATTAATACGACCGCGAACACGATTCGTCCCTCGCTGGAGTTCATTAAGACCCGCCCGGGCACCAAGATTGTGTCTTCGGTGTTCCTGATGCTCATGGAAGACCGCGTGCTGGTGTACGGCGACTGTGCCGTGAACCCGAACCCGAATGCCGAGCAGCTTGCGGATATTGCGAAGGCTTCCGCCGAGACTGCGCGCCAGTTCGGGGTTGATCCGAAGGTGGCTATGCTGTCGTACTCGACCGGTACCTCCGGCTCCGGTGCGGATGTGGATGTGGTGCGCGAGGCAACCGAGATTGTGCGCGCCTCTAACCCGGATTTCGCGGTGGAAGGTCCGATTCAGTACGATGCGGCCTCGAACATGTCGATTGCTTCGACCAAGATGCCCGACAGCCAGGTGGCGGGCCAGGCAACCGTGTTCATTTTCCCCGACCTGAACACCGGCAACAACACCTACAAGGCTGTACAGCAGTCTTCGGGTGCCCCCGCCGTTGGCCCCGTTCTGCAGGGTCTGCGCAAGCCTGTGAACGACCTTTCACGCGGTACCACCGTGGAGGACATCATCAACACGGTGGCGATCACCGCCATCCAGGCGCAGGGGATGTAAGGGTGTAAAGCTCTTATGCTGGCTAGGGACGCTCGGTATCGACCGGGCGTCCTTTTGCTTTGCGCTCACTAAGTCGTACACTTTGCTGCATATTCGTAGGGTTAAAGCGTACGATTTACGACGCGGGCAGATTTGCAGGCGGCGAAACAATGTTGCACATATACCCCCAGGGGGTATAAGCTAAAGACATGACAGAGCATGATTCCTCAGCACAACCGCACGGGTATACCCCAAATAAGGAGGCGCATTTGAAGCGCCTGCGCCGCATCGAAGGGCAAGTGCGCGGTATAGCCCGCATGGTCGAGGAAGACAAGTACTGTATTGATGTACTCACCCAAGTCGCGGCGGTTTCCAAAGCGCTCCATGCAGTCTCACTCAACCTGCTCGAAGAACATATGGGGCATTGCGTCACCAACGCCGCAATTGAATCCGAACGTACAGGTGATGCGACAATAGTTGATGAGAAAATAAAAGAGGCAACCGCCGCCATATCCCGCATGATGCGCAGCTGACACGCGGGCGGCGCATCCACAAGTTTTGTAATTCCAAATTTTCTGGAAGGAACCATCATGGCAATCACCACCGTCAAAGCAACCGGCCTCACCTGCAACCACTGCGCCATGAGCGTGAGTGAAGAAGTCGGTGAGGTTCCGGGCGTCACCGGCGTGAACGTAGACGTGGTCAAAGACGGCGTTTCGACCGTCACCATCGAGCACGAAGGCACCCTCAATACGCAAGCCGTAGCGGACGCCATCGTTGAAGCTGGCTTCACTCCCGCCGTCTAATCATGGCGTATTCTCCGCAGTACCAGGCAATGGCGGTCGGGGCAGTGCGCGCACTCGTAGGCACCGAGAACATTCACCTGACCGAGGCGATTTCCCGCGTGGCACGGCAGATGGGGCTCGACTCCGATCTGCTGGATGCGTGGGTGCGCGACTCCACCCCCTACACGGCGCGCGAGGATCAGCGCGGGCTGAAACGGCGGGGCGCATCGCGTATACATTCCTCACAGGATCATGCGGCGAATACCTCCGCTGACGGCACCGGCGATAATCTGCATCCCGGTGTGCACGGCACTGCATACGACGCCCTCACCCAACGCCGCGCATTCAGGCGTGCTGACGTCACGCGGGTTCGCGGGGTGAACGATCGGGGCGCGAAGCTGACCGGTAAGCGACCGCGCAGCAACCGTGCCGATGGACTGCCGGACGAAGGCGAAGTATAGATCAGGGCGGACTGCGGCAGGCGCATCCGCAGCAGGCAAAGCCCGAAGACAGCACAGCATCGTGAGCATTAAGAACAGAGGCGAAGAACATGGGTAACTCAACTCAAACAGCATCCACCACAACTGAGAACGACCATTCTCTTTTCGATTCCTCGGCTAATGGCGGGCAGACGCGCATTATCCACCTGGATGTTCAGGGCATGACGTGCGCATCCTGCGTGGGCCGCGTGGAACGCAAACTCCGCAAAATTCCGGGGGTTGATCCCGCCGTGAACCTGCCGCTGGAGTCTGCGCGCGTGATCGTTCCCGCCGATATTACCGATGAGCAGATCATTGAAACGGTCAATAACGCCGGGTATACGGCATCGCTCAAAACCAAGGGTCACAAGACAGAGTCCGAAGAGACGACCAACGCGCGCAGCGGGGGCTTGGGGTGGCGCATCGTTGTGGCGTTGTTGCTGAGTGTGCCGATTTTCTTGATTTCAATGTTCCCCACATTCCAGTTCCCGCACTGGGGCTGGGTGCTTGCGCTTATCACGCTGCCGGTTGCGGTCTATAGCGCCGAGCCGTTTCACCGCGCCGCTCTCACGAACGCACGCCACTTCAGCAGCACGATGGACACACTGGTTTCTCTCGGTGTGATCGTCGCCTACCTGTATTCACTCGCACAGCTGTTCATGAACCCCGGGCTGACCGAGCATGTTCACCCCATGCAGGGGGGCATTCTCGACATGTTCTTGAGCGGTAACCATGCGCCGCTGTACTTCGATTCGGCGTCGATGGTGACTTTATTCCTGCTGATCGGGCGGGCAATTGAGCACCGCACACGAACCCGCTCTTCCGAGGCTCTGCGCACCCTGCTGAGCTTGGGAGCACGCACCGCGACCCTGCTTCGCACCGACAAGCGGGGAACCACGCGCGAGGTGCAGATTCCGGTTGAGGACCTGCTGCCGGGAGACGAATTCTTGGTGCGCCCGGGTGAAAAAATCGCCACTGACGGCACGGTTATTGCAGGGTCTTCCGCCGTGGATGCCTCCCTGCTGACCGGCGAATCGGTGCCCGTCGAGGTTTCGGTGGGCGATGCGGTCACCGGCGCAACCCTGAACACCTCCGGGTCGCTGACGGTGCGCGCCACCCGCGTGGGGTCTGAGACGACGCTCGCGAAAATGGGCGAGCTGGTTGCCGCCGCTCAGGAAACGAAGGCACCCATCGCGCGCCTTGCCGACCGTGTTTCTGCGATTTTCGTGCCAACGATTCTGGTGATTTCGCTCCTGACCCTTATCGGGTGGCTGGTTGTATCGCACGATGTGCCGCGTGCGTTCAACGCGGCGGTTTCGGTGCTGGTGATCGCCTGTCCCTGCGCGCTCGGTCTGGCGACCCCCACGGCGCTGCTGGCGGGCACCGGGCGCGGCTCGCAACTGGGCATACTGATTCGCAACGCGCAAGTGCTGGAAACTACGTATGCGGTGAACCGCATCGTGCTGGATAAAACCGGAACCGTCACCGAAGGCACAATGCGCGTGGCACGCTTTGGAACCTTCGACGATTTCACCGACGTCACGACCGAAAACACCTCTTCAAAGAGCGAACGTTCTGTATCTATTCTGAGCGATGCCGCAGCCGTGGAGGCGCTGAGCGAGCATCCAATAGCCCATGCTATTGCGCGTTTTGCGACAGAAAACTATGGAGCATTTCTCGGTACCGTTGAGAATTTTGAGGGTGTGCCCGGAGGTGTGCGCGGCGAGCTCGTGCGCACTCGGGACGAGGGGAAGTCCCGCTGCCTGGTGCTGGTGGGCACCCCCGAATACCTGCTGCAGGCGGGCGTTCCCCTCACCGAGAAGCAGCATCAGATGCTCGCGCAGGCGCGCTCGGAAGGGCTGACCACTGTGGTTGTGGCTCGCGCGATCGGCACGAAGGACCCGCAGCCTGTGGGGCTCATCGCGCTGGCAGATTCCCCCAAACCCGAGTCGGCGCAGGCTATCACCGAGCTTCATGAACTGGGCTTAGAGCCCGTACTGCTGACCGGTGATGCCCCCGAAGTTGCCCAGGCTATCGCATCCAGCGTGGGGATTAATCCTGAGAACGTCTTTGCGGGGGTCACGCCCGAACGTAAATCTGAGGTTATCGCGCAGCTTCAGGATGAAGGCTACCGGGTGGCGATGGTTGGCGACGGCGTGAACGATGCGCCTGCCTTGGCCCGCGCAGACCTGGGCATGGCGATGGGCTCGGGTACGGATGTTGCGGTGCAGGCTTCGGATATTGTGCTGATGCGCTCGGATATGCGCGCGATCCCCACGTCGCTGCGGCTTTCGCGGGCGACTTTGCACACCATCAAGTCGAATCTGTTCTGGGCGTTCGCATACAACACTATCGCGGTGCCGGTCGCGGCCGCGGGGCTGCTGAACCCGATGATTGCGGGCGCGGCCATGGCGTTCAGTTCGGTGTTTGTGGTGCTCAATTCGATGCGCCTCACCCGATTTGAGCGGTAGCTCGGTCGCGGTAGCGAGTTTCGGCTTTTGTGCGTCTTCGCGCAAATCCCTTGTACTCCCCTGCTGACGCTGGCATGATAAGAAGAATCACATGACCGCACTATTTTCAGGGGTATACCTCTGAATTTTGTGGTGCAGGCAATACGCGCCGAAGCATCCGGGAGATTCACATGCCCAAATTAACCCCGCAAATGTTCACATTCCTCAACGACCCACCGGTCGAAGACACACTCTATGACCTCTATGACGCCACGCTCAAGCAGGGCAAGCGCATGTTCATGCATTTTCTGCCGAAAATCCACAAGATTTTAGGCAGGGGGATTGATTGGGAGACCGAGAACGAAGATTTTTATACCGATAAATACATCCCCATAACCCCGCAGCAGGGAGAGTTTCTGTATATGCAGGCGCTGGCGAGCGGCGCGCGGAATATTGTTGAGTTTGGTACGTCCTACGGCATCTCGACGCTGTATCTTGCCGCCGCCGCAAAACGCAATGGCGGCCGCGTGATCACCTGCGAATATGTGCCTCATAAGGCTGAGGCCGCGCGGAAAAATTTTGAGCGGGCGGGGCTTGCGGACTATATCGAACTGCGCGAAGGCAATGCGCTAAAGACCCTACAAGACCTGGATTTCAGCCCCGATTTTGTGCTTCTTGACGGGTGGCCTGACCTGGTGCATCCCGTCTTTCAGCTGTTGGAGCCGCATCTTGCCGACCGCGCCGTGATTGCCGTAGACGATGTCGAGGGATTTGGTCCGTCTATGGAGGATTACCTCGACTATGTGCGCACCCCCGCCAACGGATACGTCTCAGTAACCATGCACCCGAGCAAGGCCCTGGAATACACCATAAAAGTAGCGTAAACACCGGGACAGCAAGTTCAAGTTCCGCGAGCAGATAGGATTTCGACGAGCAGATAACAATCAGCTATCTGCCCATCAAAATATTATCTGCTCACGCATCAACACCTGCCCTTCATGACCGTTCCTGCGCAATCACGCTGTGCGAAAAAACCGGCGGGATGCGCATCCCTGCTCGATATACTAAATTCCGTCATAGAAGCCCAGCACAGAAAGGGAAAACCATGATTCTCACCCGTGAACAAGCAATTGAAATTTTCAAACGCCGCGTTTCTACCCGCTCCTACGACCCCGCCCGGAAGATCAGCGATGAAGACTTCAACACAATCCTTGAGTTTGGGCGCCTCTCCCCCAGCTCGGTTGGTTCCGAACCGTGGAAATTCCTGGTGATACAGAATAAAGAGCTGCGCGAGAAGCTCAAGCCTATCGCCTGGGGTATGGCAAACACGCTTGATGACGCCAGCCACGTGGTGATTATTGTGGCGAAGAAGAACGCCCGCTACGATTCCGATTTCCTGCTGCAGACGCTCGCGAAGCGCAATCTTCCCGAAGACCAGATGCAGATGGCGCTGGACAGGTACAAAAAGTTCCAGGTGCACGATATGAAGATCGCCGACGACGAGCGTGCTCTCTTCGAATGGGCACGGAAGAACACTTATATTGCGCTGGGGAATATGCTCACGGGTGCAGCAATGCTCGGTATCGATTCCTGCCCCGTTGAAGGCATGGACTACGATGCGGTCACCCAGCTCCTCACCGAGGAAGGGCTTCTCGACCCCGAGGATTACGGCGTATCCGTTGCCGCGACCTTCGGCTACCGCTCGCGCGAGATCGACCCGAAACCACGCAAGCCGCTTGATGAGCTCGTTGTGTGGGCCAAGTAGCCTGCTCTCTTTGAGTTCCCGCGCGGGGTTCTTATCTGGGGCCGGGTATCAGGTACTTAGTAGCCTGCCCGGCCCCCTAATTTACCCGGCTTTTGCACTCACTGGGCGCACCTATGCGCTGGCGCTTCGCCCGTGGAACGAGTCGGTGCTGCGTTCCGTGCCGCTGGTGCGTGAAGGCGGAATTTCCCCGATAATCCCACTTTTGGGGCAGGTTTTCGATGCGCACACGGTCACCGAAAACTGGTTCGCCGGAGAGTTTCCCGCCCGGGTCTCTTCGTAGCGGTCAGCTATTCTTCGCGATGTTCCCGGTATTTATCGTGTGCCGTGCGACCAAGATTCTTTCCGGTTTTTGTGGCGATTTTGCGTTCCGTTTTATGGGCTGCGCGTTGGGAGGTATTGCCCGAATCCCGCATAATGCCCTTGAGAATAACGGCACCGATAGCCACGAGCGCGATGACAACAACTGCAAGCACAACGGGGAGTATCCAGCCGGGCGCATCAGCCTGTTCATTGAGGGTATCGTGGGCGAGAATGTTCAGAAGTATCACGGAGCCTCCTCGTTCTTATACTGCGCTTGCTTCTTTCCACTATAAAACCTGTGCTCACAAGGCGCTTTATACGGCATCGCGTTCGCTCGAATATCCAAAATTATGCGTGAATTCCGCGCCCGTGAACGCTAGTCTTAAAGGTGAGGGTTAATTTTATATGCCTTTGGAACGCCGCCGTGGAAAGGAGTCGCATAATGTCCCTGCTAGATTTGCTGAACCGCCGCCGTTCGGTGCGCCATTACGACGAAAACCAGCCCATTGATGCCGATGTTGTCAAAGAGTGTTTGCAGGCAGCTCAGCTGGCACCTACAAGTTCGAATATGCAGCTGTACGAGCTCTACCACGTGACTGATCCCGCCGTCCTGAATAAACTCGCTGCGGCGTGCATGCACCAGCAGGCTGCCAAGACCGCGCAGCAAATGGTGGTATTCGTGACCCGCCAGGATTTGTACCGCCGCCGCGCGAAAGCCGCGCTGGAGTTTGAGCGCGGCAATGTTGAGCGTAACAGCCCGGCTGAGAAGCAGAAAGATCGCATCAAGAATTGGGAAATGTACTACACCAAGGCTATGCCGCTCCTGTACGCGCGCTGCTTTGGTCTGCTGGGCGCATCCCGCGTAGCAATGGCGAATTGTGCGGGTCTATTCGTTCCGATGATGCGTGAGGTTTCGGAGCACGATTATCGCGTGGTTGTGCACAAGAGCTGCGGCCTGGTGGCGCAGACGTTTATGCTCGCGATGACCGAGGCGGGGTACGATACCTGCCCGATGGAGGGCTTCGACAGCCACCGCGTGAAGAAACTCCTCAACCTGCCGCGCAATGTTGAGATTAATATGGTGGTCGCCTGCGGTATCCGCAAACCCGGCCACGGCATCTGGGGCGAGCGCTTCCGCCTGCCCTTCGATGAGGTTTACCGTAGGGTTTAGGGACTAGTGAGCTGAGGTTAAGGAGTTCCCATGAAAACACTTGCTGTCGTCATTCTGGATAAATTCGCCGATTGGGAACCTGCCCTGCTTGCCGCTGGGCTGCAGAGCATCATCGGCGGGTACACAGTGCGGTGGGCGTCCGTCGATCGAGAAGTGAAAACCTCTATGGGCGGGTTGCGTGTGGAACCCGATATGACGATTTCCGAGATTCCCTCAATTGCGGATGCGGTCATCGTCGTCGGCGCGGAAGACTCATGGCGTACTCTGTCCGCCGAAGATTCCCAACAGCTCGCCACAATTCTGCGTGATTTCAAGGATGCGGGCAAACCGGTCGGCGGCATCTGCGACGGCGCATATTTCTTGGCTTCTGCTGGCCTGCTCGATGGGCGCAGGCACACGGCTAACAGCTTTGAGGACATCAAGGATTTGCCCGCCTACACGAACCCGCATCAGTACGTGAACACCACGCGCGAGGCGGTGCGCGATAAGAACCTGGTGACCGCCAGCGGGCTGGGATTCGTTGATTTCACCTTCGAAATGCTGCATGCTCTCGGCGATATTCCTGACGCCGCCGTTGAGCAGTTTGACCAGATGCTGCGATAACTGCCGGGTTCATCTCAACTAGTGTATTCACTCCATACAGAATACGGCGGGCGCATGAAACATTCACACGATTCCGCCCCTGACGACTGGTCTTGGCTTGATATGAGTTGGGGGAGCTGGACCCGAGTTTTATTGAGGCGATCCAGCAGCTATATGCTGCTCCGATCTACTATCAGAGCCCGGAACGAGTACACGGTGACATATAGCGGTTCCGATTATTTGCACATCCTCCATTCAGTAAATAATGCGCCTTTGGGTATATTACGTATGTTTCGAGGGTACTTTATAAGGATTTTCATTATCCCTCAGGAAAGGTGAAGAATATGGATTTTCAGTTTGAGGCTCCGCCCCAGCTGGAACTCGGACAGCCTATTGGTTACTACAACGAGCGATTCAATAAAGACCTTTACGATTCATCATTTCATGGAAGTAAGCGCTTTATGGGTCGCGTTACTCTGGGCAACGCCGAACGCGTGGTAGATCTTGGGTTGGCTGAGGGGAAGGTTGTTCTGTTCTCCCTACAGATCCTGGATGGTGACACCCTCGACGGCGTGAGTCTGGGGCTTTCACCGCGTAAATTTCACGAAAAAATGCGCATCGAGAGGCACGACAGTTCTATATTTTCCGAGCGCCTGATTTTCTTCGAGGATTTCCTCACCCTCGGATGCGAAGGTAAAAACATCGAATTTATCGAATGGTGGGACCGCGGATACTGGGATGACCATTCTTTCCTCGAAGAAGCATATCCGAATATATAATCTTCAGAATTATAAAATATTTAAGCTGTGTCGGCATGAACCGCCATAAAATGGTCGGTATATATCATCAAGAAAATATTTTTACATTAAATCCTAGGATCAAAAACCATTCTAAAATTTAAAATAATTCAGAATCAGTGCGGTCTGCGGCAGATACAATAATTTGTCGCAGACCGCATCTGGATATCAATCTTGCCGCTATCCTCGCGGGGAGGCAGTAATAGCCGGATGATATTCCTCGCCAGCGACCGCCACCTGCGTATGGTTTGATACCAGGTGTTTTGTCACCGTTTCATTCCCGCACGCCGTTACGGTTTCATACCGGGGCTCCTGGTAGTTAATGGGAGTGTAAAACACATAAATAACACTGTGGCACCACCAGCTAGACCCCGGCCCGTGGACCGTGGCATCAATCTCAGTTCGCGGCGGAACGAGACTTGACGTGCTGGATGCAGCATTCGCCGGAATAGCGGCACCGGCCGCAAGAACCGCGCCTGCAACCCCGGCCACCAGGGTTCGTTTGAGTGACTTTTTCATAGCGTATCGCCTCATTTCTTTCTTAATCCTGACAGTTTTGGGTATTTTTTATCCACGATTCATCAAGGTATGTGCACCACCTCCTCGCATTTAATAATGCAGAAAACCTTAAAAAATAGATATGTAAGATACTTCCTCATGATCACTTATCCGTGAATTCATGAGGTATTTTTAATGTAATTCCAGAACATTCGTCAAAACAACCTTTTTTAGATTTTTGTCAGCCTACTCTCATTCAATTCTGAGGAATTTCCCCGGATTTATTAATAAAACCCCTTCACTCCCATAATGTATTTAAAAATTTACAACAGCATTCACGAATTTATTATTAAAGCGGATACTAAAGAATAAGATTTTTTATTTATTGCTGCACCGATCAAGTCCATGCCAACCAAAAGCCCATCTGCCAGCGCCCCACCCTCCCTGCCCCACGGCATCAGGAGGCAAGAGTCAGAACAAAAGGATGTAAGATCACCCTTCACGCTAAGGGTGATGTAAAACACTTATAGAACGCGTGAGGATTTGCGCACTCATGGCGTCTTCATATCAGCGCCGTAGGCTTGAGAGACGACAGGCAATAACAGCCCCGTCGAATCACGCAATATGTGACAGGAAAGGCAGCTGAAATCCCGGCTGCTGCTGAACTTTCAGGCGGAACCTCACCGATTTGCGCACTTAAGACCCCATATCATCATCCGTTCAGGCGCGCCCGCGCTATGACGGATACTCACAAAGGAAGAACCATTATGCTTGGACTCATCGGAATGATCATTGCCGGCGCTATCATCGGCGCTCTGGCCCGCCTCATCATGCGAGGTCACCAGAACATCTCGGCACTGTGGACCGTTATCTTGGGTGCTGTTGGCGCATTTGTTGGCGGAGGGATCGCGAGCTTCTTCGGCGTTGCAGATACCGCTGGTATCGACTGGATCCGCTGGATCCTCTCCATTATTGCCGCCATTGTCGCAATCTCCATATACCTAAGCGTAACCGGCAAAAAGAACTAGTAACCCATATTTTTGCGTCGCTTCAGCATCGCAGAAATAAAGCTAAGCGGGTTATGCAGAAACTATTCCCAGCTTCCGCATAGCCCGCTTTGGCACGTCTGAGAACTACCCGCACGATAGGCAGCTGAGCCGAGCAAACATGGGCAACAGTCGTTTTTGTACACGCTCATCAAAGCAAAGTGTTATATATCACCATTTTGATTCGTGAGGAATTCAGCGCCTCAAGCGTCTTTATAGTAGCGTCACCATCGACCGCAAGAACGGATAAAGGGCGTGGGTAGCGCCCGAACTCCCCCAGCCGTCGATGCGTGCCGCAAATATCAAACATCATAATCCGCGCAGCGGAAAACACATGAAATGAGGCTCCCATGAGCGATAACTCCATTCCCCAAACCGGTCAGCAGCGCGAGCGCGAAAACAACAAGGAAACCCAGCAGGATAAGACTCCTCGCGGTCCCCTACAGACTTCGCATGGTGTAACCACCATTGAAGAGAACGTTGTTGCCAAAATCGCTGGCATGGCAACCCGCGAAGTTCCTGGTGTGTACGATATGGGCAATGCCGTACGCCGCGCCTTCAGCGCCGTGACCGACCGCATCCCCAACGCCCAGACCAATGTTGCTGGCGGTATTAGCGTCCAGAAGGGCGAGACCCAGGCAGCCGTAGATGTTACCGTCGTGGTCGAATATGGAGTCTCCATTGTGGAAGTCGCCAATGCTATCCGCCGCAACATTATCGAACAGATTGAGGGGACCACGGGTCTAGAGGTAGTAGAGGTTAATATCGACGTCACCGACGTTCACCTGCCCGACGACGATTCCACTTCCGCTGACTCTGCCGATCTCAAGTAATCTACTCCGACGCCCCCGATCTGAGGATCTTTTATGAAGACAACACACCTGGCCCTTTTGGTGGGCCTATTCCTGGGAACAATTCTTGCTTTCGGTTCCTTCGCCGACTTCATCCTGGTGGCGCTGTGCGGCCTGGTTGGAACGGTGGTGGGTCTTTACCTGGAGGGCCGGGTCGATGTCCAAAGCATCCTTAATCGATGGAGGAAGTAATGACGGAGACCAATACACAGCCCGCTGCTGTCAGTGCCGAGGGCTCTCTGTCTGAGGTCCCTCGGCAGGAGCAGCGCGGCGTCACCGTCATTCCCGCCCAGGTTGTTGCGCAGATCGCGGCTCAAGCTGCCTACGAGAGTGCAAATGTGGGCTCGAATGCTGGGGGGCTGCTCGGGATCGGGGCACGTCGAAATTTCCATTCACGCCCCGAGGCAAAGTGTGATCTCTACGGTCAGGTTGCTGTCCTTCACTTAGATCTCGGCCTGACCTTCCCCACAGCACTGGTTTCAACCCTGCAACAGCTGCGTGAGCATGTGAGCCAGCGCGTCGAGCACTTCACCGGGCTGAGGGTTGAGAAGATCAACATTGAGATCTCCTGGCTCAATCCGAACAACCAGGTAAGGAGGGCTCTGCGATGAAAACCCCCGTACAAAATCTCATCCGGCGCCCGTCGCGGAGTTTGCCCGTCATTATCCTGGCGTTACTACTCCTCATCGTAGGAGGGCTGGGAATCTGGGCGCTGGGAAACCGGCTCCTGAACGGGGCGTGGCCGAATGGAACGTCCTCAGTAGTCAACGGGCTCGGCTCCACGATCATCGGGTCGCCAGCGGTACTCGCGGCAGCCTGCTTTGTGATCGTATGCAGTCTGTTCATGATTCTCCTGGCTCTGTGGCCGGGGGCACCTGAACGCACTGAAGTTCTTGCAGATAACATACCCGGTCAGACAGCTATTTCACGCCGTGACCTAGCAAAGCTGGTACAAGCCCATGTCGAGCGGGTCGATGGTGTTCACAGCGCTAGGGTTCGAGTCCGTCGAACTCGCGTGAATGTGACCGTGTTCAGCGTTCTGGATGACCTCGAACCTGTGCGTCAGGCCGCACAGAAGGCAGCTGAGCAGGCTATACAGACCTTGAAACCCGTCGGAACCGCACACAGCCGAGTGCGTATCCAGCACACGAGCTGAAAGAGAGAAAACCATGCGTTCGGTATCTGGAATTCTCAATAGGACAGTCCTTGCGGTAAGCGGTTTGCTCATCGCGGCGATAGCCCTCTGGGTTATGGCTTCCGGCATGGGTGTGGGCCAGTCATGGCCCGCGCTTAGCTCGGTTCTCGCCAAAGCTGATACCCGGGTCGATACCTGGGTCGGACCCCAGGCACACTGGCTGTTGCCAGCCGCCGTTATTGGGTCGGTTCTTCTTCTCGCGATTGGCTTAGTCCTACTCATTAAGCAGGTGCCCCGTAAGGCTGCCGCGTCCCCCTTGCGCCTGACAGGCTCCGATGGCACACTTCTGGCCACACTCAGTCCCGATGTCATAGCCCAAGCGCTGTCTGAGCGAGCCGAAGACGTTCCTGGCGTTCAGCGGTGCTCAGTATGGGTCACCGGTTCACCCAGCAACCTGTGGGTGCAGGCAACCGTCACCGTAGCAAAGAACAGCGAGGTTGCATGGACCGTGAGCGAGCTCAGGAACCGACTTGACCACGACGTTAGTTCCTCTCTGGGAAAGCACGCTCGTCAGATCGACGTACTACTGCACCTAGAACAAGCCACCAAACCCCAGAGTGCAGCCCACACTGTGGCAGGACAACACTCATTAGAGAGCGGCGGTTCTGATAACCATGACCGATGAACAGCGCAGCAATGCAGGGCAGTCCACCGGTCCGCCCACCAAGCATGTTCCTCATCCAAACGCTGCGTCTCAGGGCAAAGACAGGTACCTGGTGCTGCGAGCCCAGGACGGCGACATTGACGCCTTCGGAAAGCTCGTCGAACGTTATCAGGGACGCCTGTTTCGCACCGCCTACATGATCGTGCGTAACCGCCACGATAGTGAGGACATCGTCCAAGAGACCCTTGTCCAGGCGTGGCGGAGTCTTCATCTGCTTCGGGATCCTGATGCCTTCCGAAGCTGGCTCATGCGCATCTGCACTAATAAGGCCACCAGTACTATTCGTCAACTTCAGCGCCGAGCCACTGACCCTTACGATTCAGAGGGTCTTGAGGGCGCGAGCGTCCTCCCTAACACAACGTCGACAGCGACCGACGATCCGGCACAGTCCAGTGAGGTCAACGCCCAGATAGAAGCATTAGCCAAGCTGTTGGCATCCGCTCCTGAAGAGCTGCGTATCGTCTGGGTGCTTCGAGAGGTTGATGACATGTCCTACGAGGAGATATCCCAAACCCTGAACCTAACCGAATCCACAGTCCGGGGGAGGCTGGCACGCGCCCGTTCCCTCGTCATGCGCCATATGAAGGAGTGGGAATGAGTTCCACCACCCGCATCCCACACGCAGAACCGCGGCACGCACAGTCGGCTCAGTCTTATGAGCTTGACGAAGCCTCCACACGGGAGTACCTGCGGCTAATCGCTTCACTCCACAAGACCTGGGACACATTAGAATCACAGTCGAGCGCATCGGTGATGCCTCAGCGCCATATAATGGATGCGGTAATCGCCGAAACACGCCACGGTGCCCAGGTAGAGATGCCGCCGACCGACTTAGGTCCATATAGTATGTCCGAATTCTCCCTACGCGCCCTAGTGCGACGCAGTGTAGACTCCGTACCCGGAGCTCGCGCACTCAAGTCTTCCTTCAAACATGCCCCAGCCCCCGAAGGTCAGCGAGAGCTGGGAATACCGGACACGATCTTCTGCCGTATCTCTGCACACGTTACAACCAGTAGCCTCCCCCAACTTGCTCAACAGGTTCGTGATGCGGTGCGTCGGGCGTGTTATGAGAACCTAGAATTGTCCCCAACCGTCAATATCCACATTGAGGATCTGCACGATGACGATTAACCTCTCAGCAGCCGAATTGACTCATGTAGTCACTGCCGTTCCCGGAGTGCGCGGCATTGAACCGGGGATCGGCTCCACGCTGAAAGCCATCGGCAGCCGTATGAGCGGCGACCCTGCGACCGCCCGATTCGGAATCATCATCGAATCGGGCGCGCAGAAGGTCATTATCGAGATTGGAATCGACGACTCTCGTACGGTCAAAGAAATTGTCCGCGATGTTCAAGAGGCGGTTCTGCGCTCACTATCGCAAGCAAATCGAGAGAGTGGCGTTTCGGGGTCAGACTCCAAAACCCAGCTTCAGGTGAGGGTGCGAATACAGTCCCTTCTCTGAACACTGCGTATCGCAGAACCGTCTCCGCTTCAGGGAGCACACATACCGCTAAGGGTATAGTCCGTTCGCGCATAGATGCCGTGGGGGGTCACCAGTCGATGCCTCAACGCTATGCGTAAGCTAGAAGACCGTGAAAACACTTGTCCTCAACACCTGAATTCTGCGTAAACCCCGGAAAAAAATTAAGCTTTAATCCACACGTCCGAGGCGGCGCGGCGGCCAAAGATGAACGCCCGCACGCCCTGGTACCACAGGATGTATGCTGCCCAGAGCCCCAGGTACCCCACCGTGGCGCTCAGCAGACCACCGGAAACCGCCCAGTGGATCCCGAAAATAACGGGTGCATAAACAACCAGCATCACAAATGAGCCAATTGCCAGGTATTTCACATCCTGAGCACCCATGAGGATACCATCAAGAACGAATACATATGCGGCTATTGGCTGCCCCACACCAATCACGAGGGTAGCCCAGGCGAAGAGGGTGGCGACGGGCGCATCCTGCGTGAAAATCCAGTTCCCGAAGAAACCGATCACAGGTGCAACAACGCCGGTAACAACCCCGTATACCAGGCTCATACGCACCAGTCGATTCTTGAGCTCACGCACTTTCGCACGCCCGGATTCAGCCGTCAGATCGCGTTCCCCAAGCTCCTTGCCCAACAGCGCCTGCGCCGCAATTGCAAGGGAATCCAGGGCGAAGAGCAACAGGTTGAACACACTCATACCCAGCTGATACGCCGCCGTCTGCTCGTCGCCCAGGCGAGCCACCACAAATACGGTAGACAGCAGCGCCAGGCGCATCGAGAGGGTGCGCAGCATTAGCCAGGACCCGAGGGATAGCACGCCGCGCATCCCCGCAATATCGGGTCGCCAAGTCACACCCTGCGGGCGCATCTTAAGATGAATAAATATACCAAGAGCAAGTGCCATACCCCACTGCGTGAGCGATGTGCCTGTCGCCGAACCGGCCACGCCCCAACCGACCGGGTATATCAGCACCCAGTTCAGCGCCACATTCACCACGGTGCCCACGCCCGCAACTTTGAGCGGGGTCACGGTGTCTTGCAGCCCGCGCAGGGTGCCCATGAGTGCCAAAATCATCATCATGGGCGGAATACCCCACAGCGAATGGTGCAGGTAGTCGCGCGCATAGCCGATGGTTGCGTCGTTGGCGCCCATGCCGCGCAGCGCAGGATCGGCAAAGATATAACCCACTCCCATAATGAGCAGGCCGAGCCCAAGCGCAACCCACACGCCGTCCACGCCGATGCGGTAGGCATGCGCCAGCCGATGCGCCCCGAACGCGCGCGCAACCGCCGGGGTCACCGAGTACGCAAGGAAGTTCATGAGCCCCACCACGGTTGTGATGAGGGTTGCCGCAATGCTCATACCCGCCAGGGTTTCGGTGCCCAGCTGCCCCACGAGTGCGGAATCGGCAAGCACGAACAGCGGCTCGGCAATCAGCGCGCCGAAGGCGGGTACGGCGAGCGCCAGAATACGCCTGTTGAGCGATTTTTCGGGTTGAGTTTTCCCGGAGTCCGCGTCGCCTTCCCCTAGGTGAAGGGGGATGCTGCCGGTACGCGGGGTCGCATCCAGCAGGTTTTGGGGTTCGTGTGTGTTGGCAGTGCCGTCGGATGTGTTCGCGGCGCCTGATGCGTTGGGTTCTGAGGCCTTGTTGCTCATAGGTACAGCCTACTCCCGCAAGTATGGCACGTCAGCGATGCGTTTATCTGTCTCACGCTATGACCGCTTCTTATTCCACGAGCAGGTGGTTTTTGGTTCGAGCAGGTAGGAAAATCTTACCTGTTCGGCCAAATCCTACCTGCTCGCGGGTCTTAACGACGCCCGCGGGTTGAGAGAAGCGGAACTGGGTTAGCCTTTTCGCCCCCGCAGTTCGTCTAGGGCACGGCGTTCTTTCTTGGTGGGTCGTCCGGTTCCGCGTTCGCGTTTGGCGACCGGCGGCATCGACAGGTGCGCGGGGCGCGGCCCCGAGAGGTCTTCGTAACAGGTGACGGCAATCGGCGCGCCCACCCGTTTGGTGATGAGTTTTTCGACCTTAAACACGCGCTCCCAGCCGGGGTAGCGCACCCGCACGATGTCGCCCCGTTTGAGTTTTTGCGAGGGTTTTGCGGATGCGTCGTTCACGCGCACGTGCCCGCCTTTGCATTCGTCGGCTGCGAGCGCGCGGGTTTTGAAGATGCGCACCGACCACAGCCAGACGTCGATGCGGGCGCTGGTGATCTCTTCGCTCATACTTCCCATTCTAGGAATCTCCCCCATGCAGCGCGAGCAGATAGTATTTTCAAAATACTATCTGCTCGCGGATTTACTCGCAGGCGGTGTCGCTATGTGTTTGCCGTTTTCCAGGGAATCTCCACGTTGTCCGGCACGTCCGCATTCTGCTCGGTCTTCGCCTCGGTTTTCGCGCGAACGCTCGCGGTATCATCCTCTGCGCTCATGCGAGTTGCGCGGCGTTCCTTCCACGCCCATCCGATCGCCCCGGCGAGAAGACCAAACCCTGCCCAGCCCAACAGCACAGCCCATTGCAGGGAGTTTGAGGCATCCGGGAAGTAGGCGATATTCCGCAGCAGCGTGTTGGATGCGCCCGGCACCATCAACTGCCCGAGGGCACCCCAGGGTGCGGGGATAAACTGCCACGGCATGCTTGCCCCGGAGAGCGGGTTACCCACGAACATGGAGAGCACAGCGCCAAGGCCGATACCGGCGGCATCAACAAACAGCGCGGAAATCCCGATCATAAAGGAGGCCGTCGCGAAGACGGTCACGCCGAAAGTCGCCCAAAGCGCCCCGAAATCGCCGGGAACGAACCCGAACCAGGTGCCCAAAATAAGGGTCATGAAGAGCCCGCCGATAATCCCGTAGAGCCCTGCGGTCACGAAGCGGCGCAAGGTTCCTTTGATGAGGGAGATGCTGAGGATCCCACCGAGCATACCACCCATCACAAGCGGGAACGCGGCAACCGCCAGGCCCATACCGTTGGGATCACCCTCGCCGAGCGGCACGACTGCGGTGGTTTTGACCTGTGCCTGCTGCAGTTTTTCCTGTTCGGTTTTCAGTTGTTCGAGCTGCTGGGTGGCGATGGCACCTTGTTCACCGCCCGCCTGTACGGCCTGCTGCAGCGCCTGAGTTTTGGCTGCGGTGGCTTTCTGCTGTACCTGAGCGTTCATCTGCTGGGCTACGCCGGTGAGCATCTGGTTTGCGGATGCGTTTGCGGCGGGCGCAGTCATGACCTCGGGTGCCGCGCCTTCGGTGAAGACGATCGCCCCATAGGTTTCACGTTCTTTAATCTGCCGTTCGGCGTCTTCGCGGGAGGACGCCTGTTTAAACTCGAAGGTTTCCACGCCCCGGTCTTTAAGCCCTTGCTCGAATTGGCTGACGGCTGCTTCCGGTCCCGCGATGGAGACGGGCAGGTTTTTCGCCTCCATGGCTTTAGTGGGCCAGGTGAAGGCAAGAATCACGATGCTGACAATGACGGATGTCAGCGTGGCGATGGCGATAACCTTGCGCCAGGATGAGGGCGTGATCGCCTCGGTTGTGCGTGCCATGAAACTCTCCAAACAAAATATATGTTTTGTTTATCAACACGTAAGACTCTACCCTGCATAAAGACCAGATGCAAACACAATAATCATTTTGCTTATAATGTCACAACAGAGAATATTCATTCTATTTTTATCTAGCGCAAACTCCTCGGAAAGGTATAGTCTTAAGGCATGCCACGTCTGACCGAAGCCACTAAACAGGCACGTCGACGCCAAATTATCGACGCCGCCTTCACGTGTTTTACCGCCAAGGGGTACACCCATACCTCCATGACGGACATCATCAGAGAATCCGGACTTTCTTCGGGTTCCATTTACTCGCACTTCAGCGGCAAAGGCGACATTCTTTACGCCACTGTTCAACAGCGTATCGATATGATCGCCGCAGCTTACGGGGAACTCAAAGACCCCTCCCCGCGCGACATTATGCGCATGATCTTCGCCACCTCAACCGTCGAAGCGAACTTCACCTCGATGCTGCGCATCCGTCTGGAATCGTTTACCGTTCCCGAGGTGCAAGAATCCACCAACACGCTTTTTACCACCCTGCACGATATCGTTGCCCAATCGCTCATCCCCTGGGGCCAGCGGTATCTTGCGGCAGAGAATAAACGCAAACCTTCTGCCGACGAACTTCAAGCCTTCGTCAACGACACAGCGGATGCGCTCATCCTCACTTTCCAGGGGTTCATGGTG
Source organism: Rothia sp. HMSC036D11 (assembly GCF_001814205.1). Lineage (NCBI taxonomy): Bacteria > Bacillati > Actinomycetota > Actinomycetes > Micrococcales > Micrococcaceae > Rothia > Rothia sp. HMSC036D11. The sequence continues at coordinate 46,784 of NZ_KV815278.1, read as the reverse complement.
CGCTCAACCCTGTCACCTTCGACCAACCGTGAGCACCTCTTCCAGATTGCACTGAGCCTGCTGCCCGAATAGCTTCCCGCGAGCACCAGTAAGAGAATACAAAAAAGCTAGGGGCGCATCCCGTATAACATACAGGATGCGCCCCTCAACTCACGCGCGACTCCCACGGCGGACCGCACGCACGGTTTTATAGCTTACGGAATCTCATAGACCTCAACGTTATCGAGGCGCGGGCGAGTATCGTAGCTGCCGTTCCAGGTCACCTTAACGCCGTAACGTTCCAGCGTGGGGATCACGGTGTCAAGCATCAGCGCGAGTGATAGTTCCTCATGTTTGCGGGTGACGGCCGCGCGCTGCTCATCGCTGAGTTTCTTCCACGCCTCTTCATCGGAGGGGTACGCCTCAAACGAGCCGAAGCCAATGTAAGTGCTCCCGCTTTCCGCCAGATTCTCGGCATCCTGCTGGTGATAGTAGATATAGCCCTTCCATCGGTCAGAGCCCTCGCGCTCCTCCCAGATGTCGGCACTGGCGCAGGTTCCGCAGCACGCAAACTTACCGCGCGCAAGCACGCCGTGCGCCTCCAAATCAGCGAAAGCCGCAGCCAAGTTGCCAGAATCGCCCGTAACGCCCAAACGCTCGGCGAGCGCACGACGTTCCTTCACGACTTTCTGCGCGTATTGTTCAATATCGTGGTAGAAGTCGCCTTTGACCTGCGATTCGCCTAGAAATTCTTCAAGGCAGTCGTTGAGGTAATCCGCATATTCGCTGGCATCCTCGCCGGTGAGGAGCAGGAGCATAATTGCATCTTCAAAGTCTTCTCGTGCTTCTTCGGGCAATTCCCAGGAGGTGGGAACGGGTGGAGTGAGTTGCCATTTAAACCATGCGTCCCGAACTTCGGGGCTCACAGGCGTTACAGCTTTTTTATCGGTGAATGAAGTTGTCATGCCCCTAGAGTAGCACCTAGATCAGCATCGCCTTAACCCCGTCCGAATTGCTACGGAAACCTGTACCTGACGTCGAACGGCTCTTGTGCACTGACCAGCTTCTTCTTGGCGAACCCGCGGCGGCTTATCCACACAATTTTCTCGGGTGGATAAGCCGCCCGGGCAGCCTGGTTCAAAGGCTTATGCCCAAGACTCACGGGCGAGTGCGCGGGTGAGCACAAGCGGACCACCGGTTGCGTTGCCGTGGTAGCGGCCGAAATGCACGTAGGGGCCGCGGTAGGCGGCATCGTGAATCTGCGCGGAATACTGGCCGTTGATCACAAAGTAGAAGTACTTGCCCTTCACCACAATTTTGCCTTCGATGCTCTCGTTGGGCTTGATAGGCTTTTTCAAGTTCATGGTGTGCAGAACCTTACCTTCGCGAGACGCACCCGGTCCGCCGTCAAGACGAATCAGCTGTGCAAGATCGCCCGTCCGGTATTTGCCGTGCTCGTCCCGCACCTTCGCGCCGGGGCGAAGAGCGAGCACATAGCAGCCGTCCTCGGATGCACCCCGGAATTTCCCGGCGATACCGAGCGGACCGTCGTGGCGGCGACCGAACGCCATGTACCCGTAATTCCAGGTGGTGGTGGGCAGTTTCTTATCCCAGTGCATAGCGAATTCGAGGGTGTACTGTTCCCTATCAGTGGCAGCAGCGAGCGGCCCCAGCAGCAAGGATTCGTCGTAATTCTGCTGGTGCACGATTGCCCCGCGGGTGAAGTCGGGGTAATCCTGGGCGTTGGTGATGCTGGAGGGCAGCATGCCGTGCTCCCGACGACCGCTCTCAACGTTGATCGTGGCCTGTTTTTTCCACCCGTACAACCAGGACGGGTCGGGGCTCATAAACCCGCGCACGCCCAGGCTCTTGTAGTGTTCGTAGGCGCTTCGGCGATGCACCTCCCAAACAATCACAGGCTTGCCGAAGCCGACAATGGCGCGCACCTTATCGTCCGCCATAGATCCGTACCCGGGGCCGCGCACGGATTCAAAGTAGGGCACGCCGAGCGCATCCACATTGTTGGAGCCCGCCAGCTGACGGATTCCTTCAAGGCTGTCGTTGGCGTCGAAGTAGCACCAGGTCTGGCAGCCCGCAGCTTTCGCTTGGGTCAGATACTTTGAGTTGGGGTTGAAACCGCCGTGGCCGTCGCGGTACATCTTGATCACTACACGATGCGCCAGCCCGCGTTCTTTGATAGCTTTCAGCAGATGGCCCTGTGCGCGCCAGTCTTTTGCTTCGATGAAGAGGGGAAGGCGCTTGCCGGTGGGGGCGTCGTTGATCGCATCTACGGCCTCTTCAAATGTGGGAATCTGCTCCAGCGGTGTACCTTCACCGAGGGTCTTGCGCATATTGACGTAAACGCCGCGCAGTTTTTGCAGGGTAAGATCACGTACTTTGCGATTAAGCCCGGTAACGCGCATCAGCGATTCATCATGAATGCAGACGGGAATATTATCAGCCGTGGTTCGCAAAGAAATTTCGATAGCATCGGCATTTCTTGCAGTTTGAGTATATGCGTATGCGGTATGTTCGGGATTAATATCGCCCGAACCACGATGTGCTACAAAGAATTCTTTTTGTCTAAGAAAGGTCCAGGCCGCACGTTCCGGGTCAAATTCAATATCTTCGTCGAGGATAGGCTGCTGTTCATCATTGACAGGCTGTTCCTTCTCGCCGGGAAGACTCCCTTGAATTCTCACCTCTGCTGCGGATGCGCCCACCACGGGCATCATAGCGGCGGCAGCGCCAAGCGTGGTGGCGCCAAGAACGGTACGTCGGTTGAGTTTCTGCGAAGAAAGGCTCATGGGTATAAACCCCCAAATACTATATGTTGCTGAGTGAATGAATAGGCGGACACATCAAAAAACATTTTCTTGACGCGTCACATAAATAGCATAACTATTTTTTACCTGTAAATCACTTTTGCTTGAGCGAGAAAATTTATCTTTGTCAAATATTTTCCCACGCCTATTTCTTCGAGACAATATCTTTTGCCCGTTAAAAAGTTTTTGTTAAAAAATATGGTTCCACCGAAAATCGGTGAAACCATATGAGAAAGCCTCCTTCGTGAGGTCTGTGCGTCGGCAACTGCGGCACAAGACCTCACATAAGCGAGGCTGCGTAAAGCCAAAGCATCGTACCAGGCAGAGCGAGAAAACCAGTGCCTTCTGCCCTGTCGAAGCATCACAAGGCTCTACGCGTCTTCTACTTCTTGGTCGCTTCCGCCACGTGATCGCCCGCGTTGACGGTGCGGCGCTCTTCGGAGTCCTTCACAATATTGAATTTGGGGGTGTTGGTAACCATCACCATCGTCTCCTTGGAGGGAATACGATCCTTAATAGCCTCCCAATCAACCTCAATAATGGGGGCACCCGCCTCAACCTTATCGCCCACCTTAGCGTGCGAGGTAAAGCCTTCGCCATTGAGATCTACCGTATCGATACCGATGTGCACCAGCACCTCGCCGCCGTTATCGGTGCGCAGCATAAAGGCATGCATGGTGTCTTGAATCAGGGCGATCGTACCTGCCGCAGGGGCAACAATCAGATTCGACGTAGGATTAACGGCGTAGCCATCCCCCATGACACCCTGCGAAAATACGGGGTCAGAAACTTCAGACAGTGGAAGATACTCCCCCGTCACCGGTGCCACATAAATATCAGCGGTTGCGGTCGATTCCGTCGGTGCCGCTGCTTTTTTCTTCCCGAAGCCAAACATAAGATCTCCTTTGATGTAGTAAACACCCGAAAGATGTCGTTTGTGTAACGACACAGGCAAATACATGTATTTGCCCTTTAGAATACCGTACTCGTCAGGTTTTTGTTACCGTGTACGCCACAGGTCGAGGGATTTTGAAAAAATATTCCCAGCCTGCATAATATGCCGAATTTCCAGAGTATATTTCATGATGCAGCCGCTCAATCAGGCGGCAGACACAGCACCAGAGCGCCGGGGGATTTCGCCGATCGCTCAGTATTTTTGTAAGCCCTCCCTGCATCGGGTAAACACGAGTACACTTAGAGCATATTGAAGGATTGAACCCTAACGACGAGAAAGTGTTCCCGCATGAGTGAGCAAACCGAAGAACTAACCGGCACCATCCTTGAGGTTTTCATTCCGGGCCCGGGCGAGAACCCTGAGGACCCTAACGATATGGAACGAACCCTCTTTTTGGGCGCCGCGCAGGAAGCACTCGATTCGGGGGTCGATATTGAGGTTTACTCAACCGATAGTTACCCTTCAGCATTTGAGGAATGCGAACCCGTCGCTGAGCAGATTGCAATGAGCGGTGCCGACGTTCTGCCGATTATGCTCGTCAATGGCGAGGTCAAGGTCTCGTTTATGTACCCGACCGCCGAGCAGATTACGCGCTTCTCGAAGGCGCACAAAGTCAAAAAACCGAAGGCGAATGCGGCTGCGGCGGCATGCGGCCCGAGCGGTTCCTCAGGCTTTAACCCCATTCCCGATTTGGCGCCCGGTGCTCTGCGCGAACCCGCCGGTTTCGCGGCGACCCTCGCCGGTAAAAAGCCCCAGGTTGTGGGTGGTCCCGATATTGGTAACCGCGTGAACCTCATGGGCGGCGACACCGGTGACGGCATTCCCTCTGAGGGTTCAGTCGCCACCAAATCCGGCGGATGCGGATGTGGTGGCTGCGGGTGCGGCGGCTAAAGCGCGCATTTCCGCACTAGTAGTTCCCGCCCCGAATGTTTATATGAGAGTGCCCCCGGACTCCTTGAAGAAGTTCGGGGGCACTCATGTATTTTCACGGCTGGCAGAGTGCCGGCTACATCAGAGGATCCGGCGGATTCTGAGGCTGTGCATACTGAGATTGTGCGGTTTGCGCTTGTGCTCCCTGAGTCCAAACCGTACTATTCGTCCGGCGGCGGGAATATTCTTGACTCACCATGACGATAAAGACGATGCAGAGAGCTATATCTATAAAATATAGGACCCAGTAGAGGTACGCCAAGCCATTGGCGTACTGGAAGAAGTCGTCCATATGGGTGATCACATCAATTAGCGTTGCTATTTCTAGAGCTTGAAGGATCAGACCAATAATATTGATGCTCAGAATAAATCCCAGCGCTTTAGACCTGAGATAGAAGATACCGGCGAGTATTTGAAGGCCATAATATGCCAGAAATGCACATGTCAACGCTAAGTGCAGAAAATCTTCTGCATCCCAATACTCGAATCCATACTTAGCCATAAACTCCACGTAGTTATATAGACCCCACACAGACGTCCCCAGGCTCACCAGCATGAACGCGATACGTACCCCGTACAGCCAACGGAATGGAAATTTGGGGTCTGCCGTCGTCATGGCTATGGACGCTTCCGTTTGGTCCGCGGCTCCCGGGTGCGCATACTGCCCTGGTACCGTCGAAGCTTGAAAACCGGAAGACTGCGATTCCGCCCAGGGTTTTACCGCATCCTGTGGGTTCTGTTCGACAAAGTTTTCTCTCGATGATTGCTCACTCATAAATTCAAAGCTATCACGCATATCGTTCACATCCCGCTATTTTTCTGCCTCTTCGTCACTGAGACTGTTGTTTGAACTTTCCTTACTATCGAGGTTTGCGATATTTAGGGGTCGGGCAGCAGGTTTAGTTTTCGCCGTCCCTGAACCCATCATTTTCACGAAAACAATGCTCACCCCAAGGTCAAAAAGAACCATAAGACACCCAAAGGGGTTATCGTATGCAACGGTAATCATGGTCATCACGAAAGAGAATACAAGACCATAGTTATTCACCTTTTCAACCCAGGGATAGTCTTTGCGCCGTATAAATTTTGCGCAGGCGCGGGTCTGTACGGCCGTAATATATACTGCATAAGGAATCATCAGAAACCCAAGAATCGCTATATGGGATAATGGCCGTTCAACCGATAACAGATTTACAGAAGTTTCTTCGCGATATGAAGTTGAATACCGCGCCATAGAGTTTATCCACGAATAAGCTATAACTACTATCGGAATATACGCCAGAGCTATACGAAGAACATAGAATATCTTGAGATTCTCAAGCCCTAGGGGTTTTGCCGCAGAGACTTCCACTGAATCGTGCGCCTTCTCTAGCGATTTTACGGGACTTCCTGAACTTGTGGGATTTTCCGGCTTTTCGGCATCATTTTCCGGCTCTCCACTAGGGCGGATCACGAGTTCCTCATCCCCCAGCTGGCCGTAAAGTGCCGTATACGCAGGAAGTTCATTATCTGCCGAGGCACCATCGACCATACCCGACCAAGGAACCTTGCGGCTGCTTTGAGCGGCAGGTGCATCGCGAGCAGAATTATGGGGCGAAAAGTCATGGTCAGTACTCATATTTTCACCCTAGGATTACACCCTGGATATTCTATGAAAACCCCCTGAACATTCTCAATGAATATACTCCTTACATATTTCCTCATACTAAAAAGGCTCTTTACGTCAATAAAGCATTGGAAAACCCGCTCCATTGACATAAGCAGATGCGGCGGCTAGAGCGCGCATTTCCACACGGGTAGCGTTCGTTCCCGAATGTTTATATGAGAGTGCCCCGGACTCCTTGAAGGAGTCCGGGGCACTCATATGTTTTCACAGCTGGCTACCTGCTACATTAAAGGCTCCGGCGGGTTCTGAGGCTGTGCATGCTGAGACTGTGCGGTTTGCGCTTGTGCTCCCTGCGTCTGTGCTGGCACATCAGGGGTTTGCGGCACATAAGTATGTGGAGCCGCCGCGTAAGCAGGCTGAGTCTGAGTCGTCTTCATTCTCTGGCGGCGAGAATATTCGCGAATCACAATGATGATAAAGAATATACACAGAACCAGATTAATAATGTACAGTCCCCAGTCTAAGTATGTTGAAGCTTTGGCATATTCAAAGAAAATATCTAAGCGCAGAAGATTCTCAATCAGTTTAGGCAGCGAGGGCAACTGGACGATTAAACCGAGGATATTCACGCCCAGAATATAGCCAAGGCCTTTGGACCGCAGGTATAGTATTGCCGCGATAATCTGCATGATTTCATAGACCGGATATCCAATAACCTGCGGTGCTTCGATAATTTCTGTGAGGGCGAGCGACACATAACCATCAAGAATCGTGGTAACAAGTTTGTAGAGAATCCGCACGCTGAGCCATAAACTCACCGCCGTGACTACGATGCGCACCCCATACAGCCAACGGAACGGGAATTTGGGGTATGCCGTCGTCACGGCTATGGACGCCTCCGTTTGGTTCGCAGCTCCCGGATGCGCATACTGTCTCGGTACCGTCGAAGCCTGATCGTCGGAAGGCTGCGACGCTGCCCAGGGTTTTACCGCATCCTGCGGATTCTGTTCGACAAAGTTCTCTCTCGATGATTGCTCACTCATAAATATAAAACTATCATGCACACCGTTCACGACGGCGACTATTTTCGCCGGATTCGCCCGGCAGACCTCTCACACACATACTAAAAAGGCTCTTTATTCCAATAAAGCGGTGGAAAACCCGCTTTATTGGAATAAAGAGCCTTCTGATGCCGGGGCAAACCGGCTAAGCATTACCTACTTGTTCAGCGAGGTGCCTGCCGAGCCGAGCTGCTGGCAAGCCTCAACCACGCGAGCTGCCATGCCCTCTTCAGCCTTAGCGCCCCACACGCGGGGGTCGTATGCCTTCTTGTTGCCGACCTCGCCGTCAACCTTGAGCACGCCGTCGTAGTTGGTGAACATGTGACCGGCGACCGGGCGGGTGAAAGCGTACTGGGTATCGGTATCAATGTTCATCTTGATCACACCGTAGGAAACCGCATCCGCAATCTCCTGAGCGGTCGAACCGGAACCACCGTGGAACACGAGCGAGAACGGCTTCTCCTTACCGTACTTAGCGCCGATCTCGTCCTGAATCTGCTTGAGCAGTTCGGGGCGCAGGTGCACGTTACCGGGCTTGTACACGCCGTGCACGTTACCGAAGGTCAGCGCCGCAATGTAGCGACCCTTCTCGCCCAGACCCAGAGCCTCAACGGTCTTCACCGCGTCATCAACGGTGGTGTACAGGGTGTCGTCAATAGCGCCTTCAACGCCGTCTTCCTCGCCGCCAACGGCACCAATCTCAACCTCAAGCACAATCTTTGCCTTGTTGGTGCGCTCCAGAAGCTCAGCCGCAATTTTGAGGTTCTCGTCAAGATCAATAGCGGAACCATCCCACATATGGGAGTTAAAGATGGGGTCTTCGCCGCGCGCCACAGCCTTTTCAGACTCGGCGAGCAGGGGAAGAACAAAGCCATCCAGCTTGTCCTTGGGGCAGTGGTCAGTGTGCAGCGCGATGTTCACGTCGTACTGTTTGGCGATCTCACGAGCGTATGCCGCGAATGCCAGGGAACCAGCGACCATATCTTTCTTCGATGCTCCCGACCAGTACGCTGCGCCACCAGTGGATGCCTGAACAATACCGTCAGAACCAGCCTCAGCGAAACCGCGAAGGGCGGCGTTGAGGGTCTGCGAGGAGGTGACGTTTACTGCCGGGTAGGCGAAGCCTTTTGCTTTCGCATTCTCCAGCATCTCTGCGTAGACTTCGGGGGTTGCAATAGCCATGCTGACTCCTTGACTAGGGTGCGGGAAAACGTAAATTCCCGTGGTTTTGTTGGCGCGTCTGAACGCCATCTACAGAGACTATTTTACCAAGGGGGTTAGGGTTTTCTGTAGACTGAAAGCGCCGGTTTTTCGGCTTATTTCGGGCTTTGATGAGGCATTTTAGCCCGTATTTGAGAGTCATTGTCATCATAATGAGGGGAACGCCGAATGGGTGAAAATAACCCTAAGAACGCACGGCTGGCACGCCTGCAAGAACGCCGCGCGGCGATTCAAGCCCGCATGGATGCGCACGTCATTGGAGGTGGACCCGTCGCCACATCCCTCGCTCTCATTGAGCGGATGCGCGCCGAAGGTGCCACCGACCTTGAGATAGATACCGCTCTCGCCAAGAAGAAGCTCCCCTCCGTCATCGAGGTGGGGCGCAAATCCGCGCTTCATGTGCCCGGCTGGTGGCTGCTGACCCGCCGCAAGAAGCGCCTCGACCGAAAGATTCACGCACTGGGCGGCAGCTAAACCCACGAAAAGCGAGCGCCGTCTCCTCGCATCCTGTACACCCTGCCTGTATAAATACACACATATTTTTCTGTGAGCCAGGGATAATTTTATGTTCCCTGCTATAGCAAGGAATAAACTGTATTTATTAAATTTCAATAACAATTCTCGGAATATTCCCGGCATCACAGTAGTACGTGCATTATGCATTGACGCGCATATTATCGGGGTGTGCTCCCCGTAACATTCTTATACTTGGTCTGCTATAGTCTTAAAAAACTCCATGCGGCTTCCGGAATTTACTATATATCCGCGTGGAACAACACCGTATTGTGGCGCTCTAAGAAGGTACACCATCGTTCCCACTGGGCGCTGCAGGTCATAAGGAAAAATATGAGTCTCGATTCACCTAAAAAACCTATGACGCGACCAGACCACGAAGACGCCTTCGCTCATGAGCAGGAAGGTCTGCACAAGGGGCTAGGCGCTCGACAACTTCAAATGATTGCGATCGGTTCCGCTATCGGTACCGGTCTATTCTTGGGGACAGGCGGGCGCCTCGAAAAGGCCGGCCCTATGCTTGCGATCATTTTCGCCGTCTGCGGGTTCTTCGGCTACCTGATCCTGCGCGCACTGGGCGAGCTGATCCTGCACCGCCCCTCCTCTGGTTCGTTCGTCTCATACACCCGCGAATTCTACGGCGAAAAGGCGGCGTTCGTCTCCGGCTGGCTGTACTGGCTCAACTGGGCTATGACGGCGGTAGCGGATGCGACCGCAATTGCTATCTATATTGCCTGGTTTGGGCGATATAACCAATTCTTTGCCGACCTGCCGCAATGGCTCACCGCCTTCATCGTGGTGATTGTGACCGTGGCCCTGAACCTGGTCTCGGTTAAACTCTTCGGCGAGCTGGAGTTCTGGTTTGCGCTCATCAAGATTCTGGCGCTGCTGACCTTCATGGCGGTTGGTATTTGGTACCTCATCTTCGGACAGCCTATCAAAGGCGTGCAGCCCGGTATTCCGCTGATTATGTCACATGAGGGGCTCTTCCCGCAGGGTATTCTTCCGGCGTTAATCGTCGTGCAGGGCGTTGTGTTCGCATACGCCGGTATCGAGCTGGTGGGCACCACCTCCGGCGAAACAAAGGACGTCAAGAAGATTATTCCGCGCGCTATCAACGCTGTGGTGTGGCGCATTGCTATCTTCTACGTGGGCGCCGTAGTGCTGCTGTGCCTGCTCATGCCGTACACCGTCTACAGCGATGACGAGTCGCCCTTCGTGACCTTCTTCGACAATATTGGCGTGACTGCGAGCGCCCCGATCATGCAGCTGGTCGTGATTACCGCCGCCGCATCGTCGCTGAACGCGGGCCTGTATTCGACCGGTCGTATTCTGCATTCGATGGGTGTTGCCGGGTCTGCGCCGAAGTTCGCAACTAAGGTTTCTAAGTCCGGCGTTCCGGTGGCGGGTATTCTGCTGACCGGCGTGGTGGGGCTTTTCGGTGTGGTTCTGAATTTCATTGTTCCCGAACAGGCGTTTGAGGTCGTGCTCAATATTGCGGCCTTCGGTACGATGGCATCCTGGGTTGCTATTTCGCTCTCGCACCAGAAGTTCCTCAAGCTGGCCAAGGAAGGAAAGTACACACGCCCCGAGTACCGTGCTCCCGGCGGGCGCTTTGCCGACTGGTCGGTTCTGACCTTCATGGCTATTGTTATTGTGCTGATGGCACTCGACTACCCCGTGGGCACATGGACTCTCATCTCGCTTCTTTTCGTGATTCCGCTGCTCATTATTGGTTGGTTTGTGGTGCGCGATCGCGTGAATGAGGTTGCGCGTGTTCGTGAGGGCTTCACGGGCGCTGTTCCGGTGATTGCGGCTCCTCCGATGGCGCGTAAGCTTTCGAATGAGGGCGTGTACAAGAATTACTTCACGGAACTTGCCGAACACGACGATGATTCGGATGAGGATCGGAAGTAGCTTTTTACACACATTATTTTCCGGATATTGCACACACTACGCTGACATAATGCCATGCATATTGTCAGCGTATTCCGGGGAATATTATATACATCACAGTAATAATCTATACATTTGACCGCTGATATACTGGTTCAGTATTTCATGTCAGCCTCTCACGACTAAGGAGATTTATCGTGACCGACCACAGGGTTGAATTTGTTGATGTTGCATCCATGGCGCAGTGGATTCAGCGTGACGGCGTTGGGAATATTATTGCCGGTATGGTGAATTTCTTGGAAGAAGATTTCAAGAAATGGCAGAGCTTCGATAAGATTCCGCGCGTAGCATCCCACACCCCCTTCGGCGTGATTGAGTTAATGCCGACCTCAGATAACATCATCTATTCCTTCAAGTATGTGAACGGGCACCCCTCGAACCCTGCACGTGGATACCAGACCGTGACCGCGTTCGGTCTGCTGGCTGATGTGGATAACGGATACCCTGTTTTCCTCGCGGAGATGACCCTGCTGACCGCCCTTCGTACCGCCGCTGTTTCTGCCATGGTGGCTAAACATCTGGCACGCAAGGATTCGCGGAAGATAGCGATGATCGGCGCCGGTTCACAGTCCGAGTTCCAAGCCCTTGGGATGCGCGCCGTCCTCGGCATCGAAGACCTTGTGGTGTACGATGTTGATCCCGCTGCTATCGAGAAGTTCCGCCGTAATCTAGAGCCGCTGGGGTTCAGGATTCATGCCGCATCCAGCGTGGACGAGGCCGTTGCAGACGCCGATATTATTACCACCTGCACCGCCGATAAACAGCAGGCAAAGGTGCTTCTAAATTCGCAGGTGAAGCCCGGCGTGCATCTGAATGCTATTGGAGGCGACTGCCCCGGCAAAACCGAGCTGGAAAGCGAGATTTTGGATCGTTCGACAGTGTTCGTGGAGTTCCCGCCGCAGACCCGCATCGAAGGTGAAATTCAGCAGAAGGACCCGGACTTCCCTGTGGTGGAGTTCTGGAAGGTGCTGACTGGCGAAGAGCCCGGGCGCGTCTCGGATGAACAGATTACTCTCTTCGATTCGGTGGGCTTTGCGATCGCCGACTTCTCGGCACTGCGCTATGCACGCGAGGCAACCCGGGGCACCGATCTGCAGCAGTTCATTGACCTGGTGGCGAACCCGGACGATCCGAAGGATCTTTTCTCGCTCGTGAACGTGAACGTTCCGGTAGGCTAGAGTCCACTCCCCTACACAACACCGCGAGCAGGTGGTTTTTGGTCCGAGCAGGTAGGATTTTACTACCTTTTCGGCAAAATCCTACCTGCTCGCGGTGTATTTGCTTTAAGGTGTCTGCCCGAAAACATGGCGGCGTACCCAGGCGTGCATCGCGATCCCGGCGGCGGTTGCCGCGTTCATCGAGCGGGTTGAACCGAATTGTTCGATCGAGAGCGTATCGCGTGCGGCGGCGTGAATTTCCTCCGACAACCCTGGGCCTTCCTGCCCAAAGACCAGCACGCAGTTTTTCGGCAGATCATAGGTTTCAAGCTGCACCGAGTCTGGAAAAATATCGATGCCGATAATGTCCAGCCCCTCGCCCTGCGCCCACGCCACAAAGTCCTCAATCGTGGGATGATGCCGTACATGCTGGTACCGGTCGGTCACCATCGCACCGCGCCGGTTCCAGCGTTTCTTACCGATAATATGCACTTCCTTCGCCAAAAAGGCGTTCGCGGTGCGCACCACGGTACCGATATTCAGATCGTGCTGCCAATTCTCGATCGCGACGTGAAAATCATGGCGGCGCGTATCAAGGTCGGCGATAATCGCCTCCATGCTCCAGTAACGGTACTTATCCACCACATTGCGGCGGTCGCCCTCACGCAGAAGCTGTTCATCCCAATGGTCGCCCTCAGGCCACTCGCCCTCCCAGGGGCCGACTCCAACCTCAAACCGAGGCGTTCCAAAAGCCTCGCTTTCGGGGTACTCCTGCGGTGTATTCTGCGGTTCTGCAGACTCGTTCACGCGGGGTTCCTGCCCGAAATCTGAGGGGTTAAGGGGGGTCTGATGGCTTGGGGAACTCATGGTTTCTTTCTGATGGCGCGTACATATAGTGCCGGATGCGCGGCGAAGGAATCTGGGGGCGGGCGGTGCGGCAATGCCCGCACGCCGCTAACTACCGGCACGCGCGGGCACCTATAAAGCCCCTAGTCGAGCCCTAAATCATCCTTGGAGTAGGCGTAGAAGCAGGGGACCCCGGCAACCTCTTCGATATGTTCTTTCGCCCCGGTTGCACGGTCTACGATGACGGCGACGGCGACGACCTCGGCGCCCGCTGCGCGCAGCGCATCCACGGCGGTTAACGCAGACCCTCCAGTGGTGGAAGTATCTTCAACGGCGACCACGCGGCGACCCTCAACGCTAGGCCCCTCAACCTGGCGACCCATGCCGTAGGACTTTTGCGCCTTACGCACCACAAACGAATCGATAGCGCGGTCCTGATCGCCCGCCGCGCGCATAATTGCGGAGCCAACGGGGTCGGCACCCATCGTTAGACCACCGGCGGCCTCAAACTCGATGCCGTTGCGATCGAGCAGATCGAGCATCACCTGACCGACCAGGCGCGACGCTTCGTGATGCAGGGTAATACGGCGCAAGTCGACGTAGTAGTCGGCTTCTTTCCCGGAGGCAAGAGTCACTTTACCGCGCACCACGGCAAGCTCGGAGATGAGCTGGCGCAGACGTTCGCGGGCTTCTTCAATAGGCAGGGTTTCGGAAAGTTTAGTCATATTTCAAGTTTAGCGGGTTACCCCGGGCACGGGCTGGCGGTGGGTGTAGGGCTATGCCTTAGGTGCCTTTAGGGGTGCGTCCCGGCTCTCTGCCGCGTAAAAAAGGCTCTTTATTCACATAAAGAGCCTTTTTAGCACCTACTGCCTAAATATGCAGGTTAGTTCTGGTACGGCGCCTGGGGCTGAACGGGCTGCGCCTGTACGACTGTGGGCTGAGCCATCGGATTCTGTGCCAGACGGTACGCCTTGGAATCACGCATAAACCTGTTGGTCCCGGGCATCCACAAGAAAACAATCAGGGCAACGTTAGCGATAAACAACACCACGTAGATCACAATGAGCGTAGAAAGGGAAGACGTAAAACCGGGCGCGAGCGATGACCTCTCTTCATTCATGCCGCTCAAAGCCGCCGATGTGATAAACGTGTGCAAAACAATACCGGCAAGGGCCAAAACAGCAATAACGGTCATGACGATACGCGACCAGTTGTATCCTCGGTAGATGAAAACACCAAACAGGATGTACAGAATAATGCTGAGGAACAGCGGAAGAGAAATAAAGGACACAAACGATTCTAGAGTATTGTAGTTTCTGAGTGACTGCCCGCCATTCATCGCAGCCACAGTCTGCAAAGAGCTCATGGCAGACCTCATGGTACCGAACTCAACGAGGCGTAAGAGCGCGCACGCCAGACTGACTATAAAAGCGGTCATAGCCAACGCCGTAATTTTGGGGCGAGTGGCTGGTATTGAAGCTGCAGCGGCGTAAGCTGTCGGTGCGGGCTGCATCATAGGCTGCTGAGAAGAAGTTTGCTGAACAGACGGGGAATTCTGCGGTTTTTCTTGACCGGACGTAATGTTTTCACTCATCGGTGATGCTCCTTCAAATATTGTGTGCGGAAAGCTGGTTTTGTGAAACCACCTCTAGAGCATAGCCGAAATTATGTGAAATAGGGGTATTCTGCGATGGTTCGTCGGATTTCAGACTGCACCGAACATGCCGCATCAAATAGAGCCTTGATAGTGAATAAAGCATTAAAACCCACTTGATATAAATAAAGAGCCTTTTTACAAGGCGGACGAGGAAGCGAGTGCGCGGATGGCGGCGGCGACCGCATCCGGATGCGGGTCCACCGTCAGATTTGCGAGCGGCAGCAAGGCTTCATGCGAGCCCACCGCGACCGCATACTGAGCACCCTCAAGCAGCCCTACATCGTTCATATCGTTGCCAAACGCGATATAAGGATCGGGTTTTTCGCCCGGACGCGCGCCAAGCGCCTGCGGGAGAGCCGAAACTTTATGCACTCCCCCGGGCGCCAGGTCAATACTCGTGGTGGCATCCTGGTGCTTAGTCACATGCAGGTTTAGGCTCGCGATAGTCTTTTCAAGCTCGGCGTAAAGATGCGGATCATTGATGTCAAGCAGAATTATTTTGACCGGATTCTCCAGGTCTTTCAAGGAAACTAGGCGGTCCGTTCCCTCAGGGTTTAGCCGTTCCACGAGCACATGCGCATCGGGCAAATCAAAGGCGTAAGAATCCAGGGAGTCCACGATATAGTGCAGCCCGTGACGTTCGATAAGATCCCGAATTTTTGCATAACTATGTGCATCTAGGTGTTCCCGCGCACGCAGCTGCCCGTCCCGGTACAGCAGTGAACCGTTCGCGCCGATCAGCGCTAACCCGCTATGCGTGCGCACATCCTCAGAGAGCATGGGCAGAATATCTCGCACCGGTCGGGCGGAGGCAAAAACTGCGCGGTGTCCCGCCTGCAGCAGCGCATAAATTTCGCGCTCAATGGCGGGTTCGATCACCATGCCGTTAAAGCTGGTGGTGCCGTCGATGTCGAAGACAAAATTCATGATACCCCTGAGTTTTCTCGGTCGGTCGCGGCGACGCTCTGCTTACTCACACCCTTTTCGACGATGCGCCCCACACTCGGTGGAAGCGCCGCACGCAGTTTCGTCAACATTTCTTCGTACTCGGCGTTCGGGTCTGAATCGGCGACAATCGCGCCGCCGGCGGCGAGGGTTATAAGCCCGTTATCGTGTGCAACCAAGGTGCGTATGACAATAGAGAGATTGGCGCCGCCATCCGCCGAGAAGAACCCGAGAGCACCCGAGTATACGCCGCGGGGGCGCGCCTCCAGATCCTCAATAATATTCATTGTTGAGGGCTTAGGCGCGCCGGTCATAGATCCGCCAGGGAAGCAGGCCGCGCTGGCATGCACTGCGGAAATTTCGGGTTTAAGGCGCGCAGTGACGGTTGAAACAAGCTGATGCACCGTTGCATAACTTTCCACACCCATGAGTACAGGAACCTGAACGCTCGCGGGGTCACTCACCGTCGAGAGGTCGTTGCGCAAAAGATCGACGATCATCAGATTCTCGGCGCGGGTTTTCGCATCGTGCTGCAGCCAGTGAGCCGCAGCGGCGTCTTCCTGAGGATTCGCGCCGCGCGGGCACGTCCCTTTAATCGGCTTTGTTTCGGCGTTTCCGTGCGTATCGACCATCAGAAAACGCTCGGGAGACGATGAAAGCACCGAGAAATTGCCACACCGCAAATAAGCGGCATAGGGCGCGGGATTGTGCTTGCGCTGAGTGCGGTAGAGCTCAAAAAGCTGATCTGGCGTGAGAGGATGTTCTACCCGCGCGGTGCTTTCGGCGCTCAGGCAGACCTCATAACTATTCCCCTCATAAATATGCCATTGTGCACGTTCAATATCTGCGCAATAGCTTTCGCGCTCAGGGGCTTCAAAGCGCAGATGCTCCACATGCTGGATCAACGGTTTATCGCCACTAGGCGCGTTATTGCTCAATATCTCGTCGCACAAAGAATCTTCCCGCGCCACTTTGCGCAAACGCGGCTCAATTCCTTCAAGCCAGGGTTCGTCGCCCACCAGCCACGCGCGGCGGGTTTCATGTTCATAGGCCAGGTACCGCACGGCGGGCATCCAGAGAGAATCCGGGGTTTGCGCCGTGTGCCGGGGCGTGTATCCGATGCGCCCGGGGTGCAGGGCGGCGCGCGCCTCGTACCCGAAATAGCCCACGTAACCACCGCGCAAGCCTTCGGGCAACTCGGCAATATTGTCGGGCTCAGGCACGCTGGCAAGCGCAGTATCGAGAGCATCCCAAGGTGTCGGGTTTGTTGCCTCACATGCGTTTTCGATGCGCAACACAGCCGCCCAACGCGGGACGACACCCACATACGAGACACGAGACATGGGCGATTCTTCTCGTGCAGAATCAAGCCAATAGGCGTACCGAGCACCCGCAGCAATCACGGGGTATGCGGCCTCGGGCGTTATCTCAAAGTCGAGGGCGCGCACGTGCAGCGTTGGGTATTGATCGGGCTGAAGAATCACGTTTCCTATTGTAGAGTGCGTTGCCGCCGGTCTTGAGCGGCGTGGCTTCGACCCGAATACAAAGGATGCGACACCGGCAGCCATTTCGGGGGCTGGGGCGCCGCATCCTTATATGTCGTTTTGGCTATATACACTAATCAGATGGGGTATATTCCAAAGTTTTAGGGTGTAGCGTCATTAGTGAACGACGGCAGGTTCCTGCCCGTTTTCGCTTTCCATGGGCAGCTTTGCGGTGAACCAAGCACTTGTTCCGCCAGCAATATTTTTCGCCTGGTATCCGTTCTGGCGCAGGTATTCAGCCGCACGGTTTGAACGCCCGCCACCGTGGCAGATCACATAGAATTCTTCATCTTTACTGGGTAGCTCTGCGAGTCGCTCGGTCAGCGTTCCTAGGGTAATGTGCTGGGCACCAGCAACGTGGCCGCCTTCCCACTCGTAGTCTTCGCGCACATCAATAATCTTGGCACCGGCAGGAACATCGGCAGGGGTTACCTGGGGTACGTTATTCATGGGATTCTCCTCTATAGTCTCGTGAGATACATTATCAACTCTACAAAATTTTGAGGTCATAAGGCACGCGCGCGTGCACGCAATACACCCCAGCCCCACCATTAGACATGAGATTTCATGCAGAGTAAATACGGAATTTATGCCTAATTTCTGCACAAACATCTGTATACATATGCATTTTACAGGTATACACTGAGGAAATATAACCTAGAACACTTCCGGTTTGTGTATTCTTGGGAGGCTTTATGGTAGCCACGCAACCAGCGGCGCAGAAGCCGCGAACATTCTTTGGGCACCCACCGATGCTCGCCAATCTTTTCACCGTGGAAATGTGGGAACGGTTCTCATTCTACGGTATGCAGGTTCTTGCCCTCTATTACCTGTACTACTCTATTGAAGATGGCGGATTAGGGATACCAAAAGAGGCAGCAACCGGCGCTATGGGAGCGTATGGTGCAACCGTTTACCTCATGGCGATCCTCGGCGGTATTTTGGGCGACCGCGTCCTAGGCCCCGAACGCACCCTCTTTTATTCCGCTATCGGTATTATGGCGGGGCACATTGTCCTTGCGGTCATGCCCGGCGCAGCTGGCGTGATCACCGGTCTGCTTCTGGTCGCAATCGGTTCGGGCTGTCTCAAAAGCAGCGCCTCGGTTCTGGTCGGTTCGCTCTACAGCAAAGACGACCCCAAACGCGAAGCGGGGTTCACGCTTTTCTATATTGGCATCAACATCGGCGCGCTTTTAGGCCCGGCACTGACCGGCTGGGGATGGGGTTGGCTAGGCTTTCACTTCGGCTTCGGAATTGCGGCTATCGGCATGGCGGCCGGACTCCTCCAGTATGCGCTCACTCGCAAGAACCTGCCCGAGTCGGTGCACGAGGTAACCGTTCCGTTCACCCCACGTCAGAACAGTATTTTAGCCGGTATTCTGGCGGGTGTAGCTCTCATAACGTTCCTGTTGGTCATGATGGGCTGGATGACTACAGGCAACCTCGCCACGTGGGTGGTAAGCGCGGTCGGCATCGGGGCCATAGCTCTTTTCATACAGCTGCTCACCGCAAAGAACGTGACCAGCAACGAACGCTCGCGGGTGTGGGCGTTCATTCCCCTCTGGATTGCCAACGCTATTTTCTGGGCACTTTACCAGCAGCAGTTTACGGTCATTCCCATCTATTCTGAGGAACGGCTCGACTGGCATATTCTGGGTATGGATCTTCCTCCGACCCTCGTCAATTCCCTTGCCCCTATTTTCGTGATTCTTCTGGGGTCGGGGTTCGCCGCCATGTGGACGAAATTGGGCGATCGGCAGCCGCGCACAACCACCAAGTTCTCGCTCGCGCTCGTGATTATCGGCCCAGCATACTGGGTTTTCCTCACGCAGGTGGGCGTCTCTCACGTGGCGGTCTACTGGATGGTTATCATCATGTTCATCTTCACTGTTGCCGAGCTTACGATTTCGCCCACGGGTATGGCGCTGACCACCAGGCTCGCGCCCGAAGCCTATAAGGTGAACATGATGGCGCTTTACTGGACCTCGCTGGCGATGGGTACCGCATTCGCGGGCTGGTGCGCACAGTTCTACAGCCAAGACACTGAGGTTTCCTACTTTATTTGGGTGGGTGCCGTCTCGGTTATTGCTGGTATCGTCCTCTTCCTCTGCCGTGCACCCATCCAGAGGCTTATGCGCGATGTGAAGTAGCGGGTCTGCTCCGACCTCTTATAAACGAACACGTGCCTTGGTGTGAATAAAATGTTGGTTTTATGTTTATTCACATCAAGGTACTTTTTATGTCGGCGACACACGCCCAGTTTGAGGGTTTTCCTACGATATTTCATACAGCATCTCTCATTATTTCTGTTTAACTCTGGAAAATCTTTCGTATACCTATACATTAATATGGGTATATACTAGGGAGAATATAATCCAGAACACTCAGATTACAGTTTGGTCCTTAGGAGAAATATATGTCAGCCATAACGCCCGCCCCGGAAGTGAAGCCTTCCACCGGCGGCTCTTTCTTTGGGCATCCAAAGATGCTTGCAAACCTCTTCACCGTAGAAATGTGGGAAAGATTTTCGTTCTACGGCATGCAGGTTCTCATGCTCTATTACCTGTACTACGGCATTACCGAAGGCGGTTTGGGTTTAGATAAATCGGCGGCAACCGGCGTTATTGGCGCATACGGCGCGATTGTGTACCTCATGGCGATTCTTGGCGGCATCTTTGGTGACCGCATTCTAGGTCCCGAGCGTGCTCTGTTCTACTCCGCCATCGGTATTATGGCGGGTCATATAGCTCTCGCATTCGTACCGGGAGTTCCCGGTGTGGTAATTGGTCTGCTCCTCGTTGCTATTGGTTCGGGCGGGCTCAAGAGTAACGCCTCGGTTCTGGTCGGTTCGCTCTACACCAAAGAAGACACCAAACGCGATGCCGGATTTACCATTTTCTACATCGGCGTAAATATTGGTGCGCTCTTGGGCCCAGCACTGACCGGATGGGGATGGGAAGCTTTCAAGGGCACAACGTTTGGGTTCCACATTGGCTTCGGACTTGCGGCGCTCGGCATGGCGGCCGGACTCATTCAGTATGCGCTCACCCGCAAGAACCTGCCCAAATCGGTGCACGAAGTCACCCTGCCGTTTACCGCACGCCAAAAAGGTATTTTTGCTGGGGTTCTCGCGATTTTTGCCGCGTTAGTAGCGATAATGGTGATGCTGGGGATCATGACCCCGACCAACCTCAAAGACTGGGTTCTGGCCGCTATTACCGTTGGGGCCATCGGGCTTTTCATCCAACTGCTCACCGCCAAGAACGTAACCAGCGACGAACGCTCGCGGGTATGGGCCTTCATTCCCCTCTGGATTGCCAACGCCGTGTTTTGGGGCCTATACCAACAGCAATTCACCGTCATGGCCGTCTACTCGGATGAACGGTTGAACTGGAATATCTTAGGCATACAATTCCCGCCAACCCTGGTGAACTCCATTAATCCCATCTTCATTATTATTCTGGGCGTAGGATTCGCCACGATGTGGACGAAACTGGGCGAAAAACAGCCTTTCACAACCACCAAGTTCTCGATCGCTCTCGTGGTGATCGGCCTTGCGTTTTGGATCTTCCTCGCCCAGGCGGGTGTGCAGAGCGTAAATGTCGGCTGGATTGTACTGATCCTCTTCGTCTGCACTATTGCCGAACTTACAATCTCGCCCGTGGGCACCTCACTCACAACCAAGCTCGCGCCCGAAGCCTATAAGGTGAACATGATGGCGCTTTACTGGACGTCCGTTGCGATGGGAACTGTACTTTCCGGATGGTTTGCCCAGTTCTACAGTTTCGAGACCGAAGTTCCGTACTTCAGCTGGATGGGCGTGCTCTCCATCGTGACCGGCATCGCGCTGTTCCTATGGCGCAGACCTGTGCAAAAGCTCATGCGTGGGGTGAAGTAGTGAGGCCTATTTTCAAATATATATATCACATTCAACAACACGTCTACTTAATAGAATAGTTTTCTAAAGAAATTTCATACGTTGATATTTTAGAAAGGGTTGCTTTTGTCTCTCCGAATACCAGGAGACAAAAGCAACCCTAATTACATCCCTGTAAACCAGTAAAAACTCTACATATTTCAGAAAGCGATACACAACCCACATCAAATTATGTAAACAAGAATCGTCTTTCCGTTATACAACCGGTACTCTTACATAAACGATTTCAAAAATACCTAAACATTAAGAGTTGTATACTGTTGATTAGGAAATGTTCTACTTTAGAGAGAGCATGTGCGTGGACCATACAGCCAATTTGCAAGAGCACAACCAAGCTGTGCAGCCTTCGACCCATCCTTCAGGGGTTCTGCTGAATCGTACTTGGCATGTGCTGGCGCACCACCAAAAAGACTCAAAGCCATAGCCAGAGCCGTTGCGCCAGTCCCAACCTTGGCAAACTTACTCATTTCGAATCAGCTCCTTTGTGAATTTAATATACTAGAATTGCGCCACCTAGAAAATAAAGATGACACTACCACGCTAAATAATTCTAAAATCAATGTCAAGACTAAAGCATGTTTCCTACACTCATAGGTTTACATATTCACCAACACTATAAGCTAGACATTTGATATTTTTTAAAATTCATCGAAACACAAACTGCTGCAATATTAAAATATATACACTGCAAACTCTAGACACCCATGCTCGAACTAAAGTATTTAAACAAACAGTTATAGAATATTTTCTATTTCTGATTATAATTAAAATTAGATAAAGGTACTCTGAACTAGCTGCACCGCCCGGCACGCGCCGCGAATGCGTCGCCAAAATTTGGGGAAGTACGGGCAGTTAATGAGAATTTGGAGCTCTATTTTCTCGTTAGGGCAAGCTACTGTACGCTATTCAGCCAGCAGGGGCATAAGGGCAGAATAAGCCCCTCGTCAGCAGATCCGACAAAACACGTATTTTCACTAGTCAGATAGTAAATAGAGGCATTCTATGCTACCAAAAGTCAGGTTTTGCTCGCTGCGCATCATGTCCTGTGACTTCTGAAACCACCCTGAACATTAGACGCCGTATAAATATTCCCGTCACCGCTGCAACATGACGTTTTGTGTCTCCGCATTACTTCATGTGACGGGTGAAAGGTTCTTAAATCTTCGTTTTAGGACTCATAGCGAAAAACATTATGCGCCGCGCCCGCGACCGGTTTAGGGTATATGCCAGACCCGCCATACAGGCAGGTAAAAGACAACGTTCTATCTAAGGAGAAAACAGACATGGCACTGTACCTGATCGAGCTAACCCCCGCGACAGCTTCCAAGGACGAGGCAACTGCGCTCATCGAAACCGTTTCCAACTCCCTGAGCGAGGGCGCGGAGCTCATCGAAACTCAGGTTTCCGCCGATCACAAGCTGATCTTCGCCATCATTGAGTCTGAAAACACCGCATTCGCGCCCGCCCTCACTGCGGCTATTGGCGAGCGTGCATCCGTAGTTGGTCCCGACGAGGTTCGCCTAGTGGGCGCAGAACTCGACGACATCAAGAAGCTCAAGAAAGATGCAGACTACCTGGTCGAGTGGGATATTCCCGCCGAAATCACTATGGAGCAGTACCTGACTCGCAAGAAGGCGAACGCGCCCAAGTACGCCGAGGTGCCCGAGGTTTCCTTCCTGCGCACCTACGTGCGTGAGGATACCGCTAAGTGCCTGTGCTTCTATGACGCGCCCGATGAGGATGCGGTACTTCGCGCCCGCAAAGCCGTGAGCACCCCCATCGACCGTCTCTTCAAGCTACACGCATAAGCACATCTGCACATTGCATCTAGGAGCTCTACCATGTCTGAATTCACTCTTGAACCTCTTGAGGATTATCCTCAGCGCGAGCGCGTGCTTGCGCTTGCCGCCAAACACGCAGATGCCGTCGATGCCGGTGAGCGTTCCCCGTTTGAGAATCTGCGCGAGATTGCGAAGGATGGTCTGCTGACTCTGGGGCGCACCGGGTCTTTGCTTCCGCAGGTTTCGGTTGCTTTTGACCTTGCTTCGCAGGATGCGACAACCGGGTTCTCGCTGTGGGCGCATCGTTCTACGATTGCGTTCTTTGATGCGGTGAACCGTGAGCTGCCCGAGGGCTTGGCTGAGGCCACGACGAGCGGTACGAGTGCGATGGCGGCGGCGTATAAGGAGGCTTCGGGGCTTGCACCGATCAAGGTTTTGGGCACTTTGGTAGAGGGCGGTGTGAAGCTCAACGGCACGATTTCGTGGGCTTCTAACCTGTACCCGGGCGGCGTGATTGTGCTGCCGGTAGCTGTGCAGAATGCGCAGGAGGGGCATCCGAACCGGTATATTGTGACGGTTCGCCAGGATGTTCCTGGGCTGAAGGTTGTGTATCACCGTAACCTGCTGGCGCTCAACGGAACCGAGTCTGGCACGATCATTTTTGAGGATGTTTTTGTGCCGACCGAGGATATTCTGACCGATAATTTTGAGGGTTTCCTTAACGATGTGACCGCGCCGTTCTTACTGGTGCAGTCCGCATTCTGCTTGGGTCTTGCCGCCGGTGCGCTGGTGGAGGCTTCGAAGCATCTTGAGGCTTCGCAGGGTATTTTCAGTTCTGAGTTCCCTCTGATTGTGGGCGAGTACGAGAGCTTGCGCGATGAGCTGGTGCGTTTGGCGCGTGAGCCGCAGTGTGCCGAGCGTCGCGATTTGTTGAGCCTGCGTCTGGGTGTTTCGCATCTGGCGACGATTGCTACGCATTTTGAGCTGCAGGTTGTTGGAGGCGCCGGTTACGTTGCTTCCTCGCCGACCGCGCGGCGTTTGCGTGAGGCTTCGTTCCTGCCGGTGCAGTCGCCGACCGAGGGGCATCTACGTTTCGAACTCTCAAAGTACGACCACTTAGAGGATTTGCAGGCGGCGCTGTAGCGGCCCCCTCCCCTGCTAAATAGGCTCTTGGTGTGAATAAAGCGGTGAAAATCCGTTTATTCGCATCAAGAGCCTTTTTACAATGCGCGTGCAGGAGCCAACAGGTGTAGAATTACTGGGAATTTTGTCCTCACTTTCACCTGGAGATCGCATCCCATGAGCACACAGAAATCCGGTTTTGGCTGGCGTCTGCACGGCGACGGCAGAAGCATTAAACCCGGCTCGGTCGTGGCACCGAGCGAACGCCTCGCTTGGCCTATTACGATCGGCATCGGCGCCCAGCATGTGGTGGCGATGTTCGGCGCAACCTTCCTCGTGCCGCTGCTGACTGGGTTCCCACCCGCAACCACGCTGTTCTTCTCGGGCCTGGGCACCGTTTTGTTCCTGCTCATCACACGCGGGCGTGTGCCTTCTTATCTAGGCTCTTCCTTTGCGTTTATCGCACCTCTGGCGGCGGCGACAAATCAGCACGGCCCGGCGGGTGCGCTCGGCGGCATCGTCATGGCGGGTCTGTCGCTCTTCCTAGTGGGCGTTATTGTGCAGTTTGCGGGCACCGGCTGGCTGACGAAGCTCATGCCGCCCGTGGTGACCGGCGCGATCGTGGCGCTCATCGGCTTCAACCTGGCACCGAGTGCGAAAGCAAACTTCATGAAGGCGCCCATCACCGCGCTCGTAACCCTTATCTCGATTATCCTGATTTCGGTGCTGTTCAAGGGTATTATTGGTCGCCTCTCGATTCTACTGGGCGTGATTATCGGGTATGTGACTGCGGTTGTGCGCGGCGAGGTGGACTTTTCGACCATCGAAAAGACCGTGCAGCAGCAGGGCATTATCGGTCTGCCGCATTTTCAGAACCCCGAGTTCCACTGGGAACTTGCCGGGCTGTTTATTCCCGTGATTCTGGTGCTGGTTGCCGAGAATATTGGGCATGTGAAGTCGGTGGCGCTCATGACGGGCGAGAACCTGGATGCGTACTCGGGTCGCGCGCTCATGGCAGACGGTTTAGCGACCACCGTCGCCGGTTTTGGCGGCGGCTCCGGTACAACCACCTACGCCGAGAATATCGGTGTTATGGCGGCGACCAAGGTGTATTCGACGGCGGCGTACTGGGTGGCCGCGATTTTCGCGATCGCTCTCTCGCTTTTCCCGGCGTTTGGCGCGGCGATTGCGACCGTTCCAGCGGGTGTTCTTGGAGGTGCCGCAACCGTGCTCTACGGCATGATCGGGATGCTCGGCGTGCGCATTTGGAGCGAGAACCGTGTGGATTTCTCAAACCAGATTAACCTGACGACCGCCGCTGTTGCGCTGATTGTGGGCATCGCGGATTACACTTGGGAGTTCTCGGGCTTGTCGTTCGCGGGTATTGCACTCGGCACGGCGGCGACCTTGATTGTGTTCCACCTAATGACATTCATCGCCAAACGTACCAAGGCGGCGGGCGACCCGCTGGAACCCTTCACTGATAGGGACCACGACGAGCTGGGGCACTAGACCGGCAAAAGTTTCCTTCCGAGGACGCCAAAATGCCTTGGTGCACATAACACGCTATGTGCGCCAAGGCATTTTTAGATGTCATATGAGTATGAAGATACAGCCCGTACTCATTACTCGAATTCGAACTCTTCCTCTTCAACACTCACGATCTCAGGGAAGAAGGGTATAGCGCGCGCTACGCTGAGTGCTGTCTCTTCGCCGCCAATGCTGCCAAACTCCCGGTTTTCGCCGCTAGTTCCAAAAAGGTATAGAGCACTTCCACTGCTGAACCTCGAACGTGCAATAATCCCCTCTAACCCTGCTTCCCGAACCGCTTCTGCCCACTGTTGAGTAACAGAATAGCCCTCAGCGTGAAACAACGCAGAAGAAATATCCCCGGGCGCAAAGCCACCAAATGCTTGACGAAAATCAGCAACCTTAAATACGCGTGGGAGCTGAACACGAGCCACATAAACGCCGTCGAACCTGTTCATGGGAAGCGCTATAAGACCAATAAGTCGAGGACCTAAGCGTTCTCGAAGTGCAGCCTCAGGAGTACTTGCAAGATTAAGCGTCCCGTTGGGCATATTAAGATCGAATCTGCCCCGTTTGGGAGAAAAATATCGACAATCTCGTTTAGTATCGCCTACATACTTTTGATACGACCGGTACCATGTGCCAGGTTCTTCACCCCCGTACCCTACTGAAATTGCAGGAATCCCAGAGAGATCTAAGGGGCGGTTCGGTGGGAGTAGGGTTGATTCATGACGTTCTGTTGGCATCAGTAGTTTGCCCTCCGGTCAGCAGCATCCTGAACTGCACATGCCAGCACAAATTTGAAGTTCTCTTCGGAATCCTTCATGTACTCAGCTGCGGGGCGGCCATCAAAGAAATTCGACGGCATAGCGAGCCAAAAAGCAACTTCCCACTCAGTCAGTTTTCCGTCTAATAGGGTTTTAATAACCTGCCGAACCTGCGGATCCACTGCCCCGTCTTTGAACTGAAAAACCGGATATCCGTTACGTCCCGCCTTGTTTTTGAGGCGCAGAATATTGTTCTTGCGCACCCTATCGTTGAGGGCCTGCAGACTGATGCCGCCAAGGTATTCGCGGGTGCTGCGGCTATCCTTCACCTTGCCAATATACTTCCCAGATCCCCGCGCGCCCTTGCGCACCTCAACCGTATGCGAGAGCGCGTTCGAGAGCTCCTGCATAGACTCGGCAGTGGGAGTGATTTCACCCCGATCGATCTGTTCACGGATGCGCCGCTCAGTATCGTGCAGAACACCTGTGATGAACTCTTCGGTCGCTAAACTCTTAGGCATGATGCACTCCTTCCCTTGTACACACCACCCTATCAGCTTTATATGGCTTTATAAAGCTGATAGGTGCAAGAATTCTTGCACTCGGCAATGTTAGAGTGGGAAAGATGAAGACGAAATCGAACTACCTCATGGTCTTTCTGATTATCACCTTCGGCGTGGACGTGCTAGATCGGCACATGAAAATCGAATATATAACGGTTCCAATAATCCTCATCATCATGCTGATCGTTTTTGTTCAAATTATTTACTATTCCTTCTTTAAAAGGATTGACGCGGAAGATAATCAGCAAAACCGCTAGATGCGACGGGTCAACTCTTGGGCATTGATAAATGCGCAACAGCACTATAAATTCAGTTAATCAACTACTTCACTCATAGTTACCAGCCCATTTCGCTTTTGGGGATGCGCACCGACTTAGGGAGTTTTTCGCTGGCACGCAGGCGGCCGACATCCGTGAGGTACGGATCGGTGGCGGTGACGACCGCATCCAGCATGCCGAGCACCCGCAGCACACGGAAAAGCACGTCAGTACGCACCGATTCGCCCTGCTCAATGCGCCGCAGGGTCACGGTCGTAATGTCTGCACGTTCCGCAACCATCTGGGCGGTCAGACCCATCAGTTTGCGTTGGATGCGCAGCTGCTCGCCTATCGTCCGCGCGGCCCGGCGCACTTTGGTGGGAATATACGCCATAATCTCCATACCCTCATATAGAAAGAATTATTTCTAGTATAAGCGATAATAGAAAGAATTATTTCTATATAGACGACCGTTTTATGCCCAGTACGTACTTTCGACGGCTCCCTCATCCAAAAAACACGCCTCTCATCCAAAAATTTTTGGATGAGAGGCAAAAATTTAGATGAGGATTTGGATGAGACCGCACGGCATGCAGTCGCGCAGAGGCTACATCGCTCGGTACTGTACCTCGCCGCGCCCCTGAAGCATCGCCTCAATCACCTGTGCCACGCCGTCTTCCCCGAAGGGCGGGCAGGTGCGCCCCACCTTTTTAATCAACGCAGGCTCGCCGGATGCCATCGCATATCCGCGACCCGCCCAGCACAGCATTTCGGCATCGTTAGGCATATCGCCGAAGGCCATCACCTCATGCGCCTCAATACCGTGTCTTGCGGCAAATTGGGCGAGAGTGCGCCCCTTATTCACGGTCTTCGAGCCCATCTCGATCAGTGGCTCGCCCACAACCCCGCGCGTGACCGACACCAGCTCACCCACGGTCTGCGCTACACGCACATGCAGAATATCGGGGTCCATACCGGGCACCCGAACCAGGTATTTAATGATCGGAGTGTCGCCAAGCGCCACGAATGCCTCCGCTATAGAGGATTCAACCACGCGAGCGCCCTCAAGCACGTCTCCCCCGTCGTGCGGCCCCTGAATGTAGACGGTATCTACGGTTTCGAGAGTGTAGGTGACCTCGGGGAATATCGGTTCAAGCCGAGTGTGGGCACGCTCGATCACAGCGGGTTCGGCACCGTTAACCGTCTCTACTTCGTTGGCGCCCAGATGATACACCACGGCACCGTTCGAGCAAATGGCGTAGGAATCAAAATCGGTTTGTTCCCGCAGCGGGGTAAGCCAACGGCTCGGGCGCCCGGTTACGAACACGATGTCGATGCCCGCCGCACGCGCCGCCTCTAGGGCGTGCAGGGTGCGGGGGCGAAAACGAAAATCAGGCCCGATGAGCGTGCCGTCCAGATCGCTGGCGATGAGCTTAATCATGCGAGAATAAGCACCTAAGCCGCCGGTTCTGCGTAGGTGACGGTTAAGAAGGCGCGCGCGATGCCGTGGAAGAAGAGGTTGAAATTCACGACGGCAGGTGAGGTGTTCTCGTCTACCTCAAGTTCGGGTACGTCCACGGCAGTCACGCAGAATATGTAGCGGTGCGGCCCGTGCCCTGCTGGAGGTGCAGCACCCACGAATCCGGGGGTTCCGGCGTCGTTGCGATGCGCTATCGCCCCGGCGGGAAGCGCTGCGCCACCCTGACCGCCGACGATAGCGCCCGCGTTGGTCTCAAGCGCGGTGACCGATGCGGGGATGTTTGATACGGTCCAGTGCCAGAATCCGCTGGGGGTGGGCGCATCCGGGTCGTAGCAAGTGACAACGAAGGACTTGGTCTCTTCGGGGAATCCCGACCAGCTCAGCTGCGGAGACTGATCCTGCCCGCCAGGCACGCCGAAGAGAGCCGAGAGCATGGCGGTGGGCGCGGCGGCGCCGTTTTCAAGGTCGGTGGAGGTCAGGTTGAAGAGCGGCAGGTCGGGCAGCCCAGCGTAAGGTTCACGCGGCAGGGGTGCGGTGCCGAGGTTGTTAGTCACGGTAGTCCTCCTCGTTTGGTCGGGTGGCTGACTTAGCCGTTGAGCACGGCGTTAAGTTCTTCGCGGGTGGGCGGGTTCGCGCCGGAACGCGAGACGGTAATTCCCGCCGCCGTTGCGGAGAATCGTAGCAGATTTTGAATATCTTCGCGGGTGAGTGCGGCAAGTTTGCTGCGTGCTTGGGCACCGCTGATGCCTCTGTCGAGGAGCGCGGCGATCAGCGCCGCCATGAGCGAATCGCCCGCTCCTACAGTATCTGCAACCTCCACGCGATAGGCCGGTTCTTCAATCCCGTTGGGGTATGCACGGGTGTAGGCGATCGGCCCGCCTTCACCGCGGGTTATCACCATCAGCTCTACGCCGAGGTCGAGCCAGGCATGCGCGGTTTCTGCAAGGGAACGGTCAGGATATAGCCATGTCAAATCTTCGTCACTTGCCTTCACCACCGACGCGAGCGCAGCAAATTTTTCTGCCCAGCTCTGGGCGAGGGCACGGTCGCTAATAATGGTGGGACGGCAGTTTGGGTCGTAGCTGATGAGAGCGCTTTCGCGTGCCGCCGTGAGCGCTTGAGCAACCACGTGGGCGCCCGGTTCGAGCATCGCCCCGATAGAGCCGGTGTGCAGCGCTTCGCAGCTGGGGGCTAGGGCCAGAATGTCGTCGGCGTAGCTGTCGAGGCTCCAGTCGATATCGAATTCGTAGCGTGCCGCGCCGTCTTCCCCAATATATGCCTGCGCGGTTGAGGTTCGTGCGGCGCGCGGCTCGAAGGGTACCTGCACTTTGGATGCGCTCAGGTGCGCGGTGATGCTGGTGCCGTGTTCGTCGGTTCCGTAGTGGCCGATAAAACGGGTCTTGTGTCCTAGCCGCGCGGCGCCGACGGCAACGTTGAGGGGAGATCCGCCGGGGTAGGCGCGCATGGGGGCGTCGTTGCTGTGGACGACATCTACGAGTGCTTCACCGATGACAGTTAACATGTCTCAATTCTACTCAAGGTTGCCGCGCGGCGGAGTGTGTTTCTGTGTGTTATTCCCGTTGTTTTCGCTTCTTGTGTGAGGACTTGTGTGGGCTTTATTGGCTTCGGGCGTAGCGCATCGTGCAAAGCGTGCTAGATTTCACAGATTCGACGGCGTGAGGGAATAAAACCATTCGCCGCAGCGGTTAGACTTAAAGCAGAGTCGGTTGCGTGCGACCCGATGAATTGGGCATGCGCATCGGCACGAACAACAAATTCCGACGAAGACGTCCATTGAGGAAGAAGGTCAAGAGTGACGACTCCCGAAAACACTCACGAGCAGTGGATTGCCCGCGAAACCCAGGCTGAGGAGATGATTCCCCTCATCGGTAAGCTAAACCGCGAGAACGGTGTAGTTCTTAATATTCACGGTCGTAGCCTGGTCAATAAGTCCGTTATTCAGCTGTTGCGCCTGCATGATGGTGCCGCGAAGGTTGATGGAACCCCGCTGAACCCCGAGCATACGCTAGAGCTGGTTCAGGCGCTTTTTGACCTTAACCTTGGTCCCTGCTCGATCAACATTGCGGCTCTGCATCGCCAGCATGTTGATGCGGGTTCCCCTGACTTCTCCATGTGGCTGCCCGAGCAGGTTGGTGCTTCGGTTGGCAAGAAGGGCGAGACCGTCAAGCAGCAGGATGTGGTGCTCTACGGTTTCGGGCGCATTGGCCGTCTGTTGGCGCGTATTCTGCTGGAGCGTTCCTCATCGCTGGGTGCAAACCTGCGCCTGCGTGCCGTGGTGGTGCGCAAGAATACCGAAAACGACCTTGAGAAGCGGGCTTCTTTGCTGGCACGCGATTCGGTGCACGGTCCGTTCAAGGGAACTATTAAGGTAGACGCTGAGAACAACACCATTATTGCTAACGGTCTGCCGGTACGTTTCATCTACTCGTCAGATCCGACCACTGTGGATTACACCGAGTACGGTATTGAGGATGCGCTTCTGGTCGATAACACCGGCCGCTGGCGCGATGTTCCGGGGCTGACCCAGCACCTTGAGCGCCCCGGTATTTCCCGCGTTCTGCTGACCGCTCCCGGTAAGGGCGATATGAAGAATATTGTCTTCGGCGTGAACGATAGCATCATTACCGACGACGATAAGATTCTTTCGGCGGCATCCTGCACGACCAACGCGATTACCCCCGCGCTGAAGGTCCTTGATGACGTGTATGGTGTGGAACGCGGTCACGTGGAGACCGTGCACGCTTTCACGAATGATCAGAACCTGATCGATAACTTCCACAAGGGTGACCGTCGCGGCCGTTCGGCAGTGCTGAACATGGTGATTACCGAAACCGGCGCGGCGCGTGCCGTTTCTAAGGCACTCCCCCAGTTGGAGGGCAAGCTCACCGGTAACGCTATTCGCGTTCCCACCCCGGACGTTTCGATGGCCATTCTGAACGTGAATCTAGCTAAGCCCGCCGGGTCTAAGGATGAGCTGAACGAGGTCTTCCGTCAGGTTGCCCTCAACGGTGAACTTCGCCGCCAGATTGGTTACTCCGATTCGCATGAGGCCGTCTCCACCGACTTTGTGGGTTCCCGCAACGCGGGTGTGGTGGATGCGCTTGCCACCGTCGTCAGCGACGACTCGGCAATCCTGTACGTCTGGTACGACAACGAGTTCGGTTACTCCTGCCAGGTGGTACGCGTGCTGGAACGCATGGCTGGCGAAGAGGCACCGTCATACCCCACAAAATAGGGTTTGAGTAGTATATATAGCCGAATAGCTATATAACTTGATAAGAATATACGGGTGGTTCCCTGAAAATATATCAGGGAACCACCCGTATATTTTATGTACTGCCCTGCGAACAGAGCCACCTTTAAACCCCTGGTTTCACCACTTCGCGCGCATCGTAATTATGCCTTATTCTCCGTTAATACTTTCCGCAAACTGGCGATAGCATTTAGAGCAGCAGGGAATCCTGCATAGACCGCTATCTGAATCATCAGTTCCACAAGTTCGTCTTGAGTGCCGCCTACATTCAAGAAGCCGTTGATATGAACATGCAGCTGAGGCACGCACGTTCCTAAAGCGCTGCACGCAGCCACAGAGACCAGTTCGCGTTCCCACAGGCTCAGCCCGGGCCGAGAATAAACATCGCCAAATGAGTACTCGACAATGTAACGACCTAAATCTGGTGCAATATCTTGAAGCGATTCAACCACAGCTTCCCCGCCAGCTCCATCTACACGCTCAAGATACGAAGAACCTACCTCGAAACGCTTGGCAGGCTCGGTGCTATGCGTATCTAAGTTCACATCAATACCGCGTTCGGTGAAAACCTTACGAGCAACAGAGACGGCATTTAACGCAGCGGGGAAACCAGCGTATATGGTCACATGGATAAAAGTCTCGATAATCTGCTCAGGAGAACAGCCCACATTGAGGGCACCATTAATGTGGAATTCCAGCTGCGGAGCTGCATTCCCAAGTGCGGCCAGAGCAGATATGGTGATGAGCTGGCGAGACTGATCGGATAAACCTTCCCGATCAAAAACATCTGCATACCCAAACTCCACGACAAACCGTTCTAAGTCAGGCGAAAAAGAAGCTAAGCTATCAAGAATAGATCCGTGAGGGTTCTGTTCTACCCGGGCAAGTACCTCTTTCCCCCGCAGATAACGTTCATTGTTTTCAGCAGCCATAATCTTAACTACCTTTCTGGTGATGACATGATGCGATGGAGAAATCTGCATCCGATTCTATGCGGTCAGCTTTCACGTGATGCCGTCTGCTCAGGCATGCTTATGAGGGCATGCAGGCTTAAACCCTTACGCCCGACCGAAGACCTCGTTGAGGTGGGCAGTATAGTCAGCGAGATACTGTTCGACCTGCGGATTTTTAATCACATCATTGCAAATAAAGGTGGGTAATTGGGTAGTCCCCAAGAACTCATTGGCTTTATGAAAGTGCATATAGAGGGCATCTACCCCGAGTCCCTCGAAGAAGTCGCCCTCCCGGATAAAAGCTTCGCGAGGCGCGTTCCATGTCAGCGACAGCATATGCCGCCGCCCCTGAAGAAGACCGCCCGTGCCGTATCCTTCAGTGGGGTTGGCGCTGCTGCGACCATCATTAGCGTACAGGGTGCCCGCGCCGGTGGTAAACACCTCGTCCATATATTTTTTCACGGTCCACGGCTCATGCATCCACCAACCGGGCATCTGCCAGATGACCGCATCCATCCACTGGAATTTTTCTACTTCCTCGTGAGTATCGTACCCGTCGTCAATCACAGTTTCTCGCACATGATGACCGAGCGCCGATAACGTATCACGAGCGGTTTGATGCAGGGTGTGGTTCAGGCGACCCGCCGAGTGTCCAAATGCTTTACCGCCGTCGATCAAAAGAATATTCACTGTAATTCACTCCTTAAACTCAGCACCACGAGAATGGTTGGCTGTCTCCAACCGCTTGTTCCACAGTACAGGGCTGCTGCGCTGTGAATCAGCCCGTTTCTTGACATGCAACGGACTTCATTCCGGTCTGTTGTCAGTACATGTAACAGATAGGCGGTATTCCCACCCCGGGCAGGGTACAGAATACCGCCGTATCTACGCTATAGCAAGAGACCTTAAAATTACCGCTTACGGTAAATAACCCCGCGGTGGCCTTCTAGGGTGAGGGTGGCTGGTGCCGCGTTGTTTTGCGCATCTACGAGTCCCTGATCCTGCGGCACGCGTACCATCGTGGTGCGGTCGCTCGTATTCAGAGCCGCCCAGCCCTGCGTGAAAGCACGGGTCTGTACGCTGTCCTGAGCCTCAATCTCACCGGATGCAGCACCCAAGTCAAAGGACAGCTCGGGCGCGTTCGGAGTACCGTCATAAGCATCGTGCTGAGTTGCGTTGATACCGGTAAAGCGACCGCCTCCAAAAACCCAGAACCCAGCCAGACCATACAGCAGATTCTCATCCGTGCCGCTAATCGGCGATGTCGAGTACCCGTGCGGGGTGCGCAAAATCGTGACCTTAGGAAGGGACTGCTGGGTATTCACAGCGCCGTAGGCATCGCCCGAGCGGTCCTGCACCGCATTCAGCGTTAC
Source organism: Rothia sp. HMSC036D11 (assembly GCF_001814205.1). Taxonomy (NCBI): domain Bacteria; kingdom Bacillati; phylum Actinomycetota; class Actinomycetes; order Micrococcales; family Micrococcaceae; genus Rothia; species Rothia sp. HMSC036D11. The sequence goes on along the minus strand of NZ_KV815278.1, from coordinate 12,552 downwards.
CAAGCCTTCGGCGCCGCGCCCAATATGGTTTCCCTGCATGGTGGCGTAGGCGCCGCTGAGGAATTCTTGTGCGCCCCAGCCGAGCCACACTTCCTCGAACCCGCCGCCGTAGGCACTGTGGCTTTCCCATTTGCCCCAGCGCAGGCGCGATTCGGCAATATTAGGCACCAGGATTTTGCCGATCTTATTCAGCTCAATACCGGCGAAGGAGATCAAGAAATCGAGATGCTGCCGAATCGTGGTGATGCTTTCAACGCCCTGAATCGGCAGGTTTAGTCCGTAATAATCATTCTCTACGTCGTTATCAGCCATCACGCCGTCAAAGGGCGAGTTACGCAGTTCTTCCACCACGGAGTGCACCCACTGCCAGCGGTAGTCGGCACTCCACACCGCCATCTGGTAGTGCTGCCAATAGCCCGACCACTCGATCAAAGAGCCGTCTAGGCGGCGGGCGAACAAATCCTTACCGGTTGTGTTCAGAAGATCTTGCGCATATTTATAAGAGACACCCGAAGAGTAAATGGGGCCTGGTTCATAGGCGCGACTGGAAGAAAGGCACTTATAGGCGAGCACCACCATATTAGGTGACTGCTCTTTGAGGTAGCGTGCCGCATCCAGCTCCCAGGGCTGCAGAATAGCTACCGCGTAGTTCTGCGCCGCAAAGGCCAGCTGCTCTTCCGATATAGGGTCTCCGCCGTATCGAATCCAGGCACCAAATTTTCCCGGAGTGCCGGCTCGTAGAGAATTATCGCTCATTCTTCAATCTGCTCCGTAACTCGCTGAGGTATTTTACCTAGCTTACGGTATATCTGGTCATAACGGTCCATAACCAGGCGAAGTTGGAAGAACTTTACAACTCGGTTGTAAGCGTTAACACAGTACCGCTCATAGATGCTGGGTTCCTCCATCATGGTGCGAAGCGCCTGCGTGAAGCCTTCAACATCGCCCGGAATGGTTAGAATACCGCAGTTACCTATTTCACTGCCATCCGAGGTGACCAGCACATCATCAATCAGCTGCGACATACCGCCCACGTCGGTACTCACCAGCGGAATGGATGCCGCCATCGCTTCCAGCGCCACAATGGGCTGACCTTCGTTGTAGCTGGGCATGAGCAGAACATCGAAGCGGTCCAGCATTTCACGCACCTTCACGGTGCCGTGGAAGGTAATGAAGTCACCCATATTGAGCTCTTCTATCGTGCGCACGCACAACTCATAGTATTCGGGCATGTGGTTCTTCGGTCCGAGCACATCCAGGTGGAAGTTGTCGAGCCCGGCATCACGCAGCAGCGCAAGCGACTTCACGAGGTCTGTGAGCCCCTTAATGGGCACCACACGCGCAATAAACACGAACCGCCACATGTGCCCGCGCCCCTCCGCCAGGATGCGCGCCCGGGCAGTCTGACGCCCCACATACGCCGGATACACGCTCTCGATAAGCATACCGTTCGGCAGCACGACCGCGCGGTCTTCTTCACCCTCGTTGTACTGGTCGATGGGCGCGCCGATGCCGCGCGCCTCCTCAATCGCCTTGGGGTACAGATAGGTCACCATATCGGCGCTGGGATAGCAGAAACGTCCCATTTCCAGGAACCAGACGCACCACGCGGTCTCTTCGAGCGTGACGGGACCCAGCTCGGGTTTATCGCGCGGCTCCTTCAGGAAGGCGTAATCCGTGGTGACGGGCTTGGCCATATTGCGTTCCAGCTTGGTGTTGATAGTATCGCGCACATACAGGTTGTGTTCGGTCAGCAGGAAGCTGGTGCCGTAATCGCGCGCACCCGCAGCGCCCAAAAGTGAGGCGTAGCCGGTGGTGTGGGCATGGTACACGCGGGCATAGGGCAGGCGCTCATGCAGCAGGGCGTACACGATAGAGACGAAGTTACGGATCTCCCAGAAGAGTTCGCCGAACGGAACCTGTGCGAGGAAGCCCCAGTTACCGACTGCCTCCATAAACTCGCGGGTGCCGGTGAGGGCGAAGAGTGAGTAGGTGCGGGTGCGGGGGTTAATTCCTTCATCGTAGAACGACCAGAGCGGGTTTACATCGCCGTGTATAAGAGCATCGAAAGCACTCATAAGTCTCGCCACCAGTTTCTTGCGTTGGCGACGATTCATCTTGAGGTTTTTCGGATTACATTCTTGGGCGAATTCTTCCTTATGCTCCTCTAGGCTCAGGTAGATCACCTTCACCCATTTGACGTTTTCGGGCATACCGTACAGGTCTTTAAGTTCCTGTTTACTATCCCAAGAAATATGAATAATCCCAAAGCTGATGCTCGGGTTTTCCACGATAATATCGTGAACCACTGCGGAAACCCCGCCCTTGAGGTAGGGGTAGGTCGATTCCATCACCAGCGCAACATCGACCTCAGGATAATCAGGGTCGGGTGTTCGGGGTCCCGGCGCGGGCAATTGCAGCGGGGCATAGTGGTTACGCATTGCGGTGTTTATCAATGTATATGACCTCTCATCTACCAGGCTAGGGCACGACGCCAGAAGAGTGAGTATTCGGGATTAGCCCAGGCACGACGGTAGAGTATCCACGTGACGAGGGCGAGAACTGCTTCGCCGATAATGATGGGCAGATAACCGCCATCGTTCGGGATGATTGAAAAGGCTACAGTGACGATCAGCAGGTGTACCGCACCGATAATGTGCACAGTCTTAAACATGGTCATGTATTCCAGCTGATAGATGAAGAGCGCCATAGCCAGGAACAACCATGCCACCGTCAGTCCCGCATAGGCGAGCGGGAAGGTGTTCGGTACGAAGATATACATCAGAATGCCCGTAATGACCGAGCAGATAACTGAGACAATCAACGTGTTGCGCACGGAAGCGTGAGAAATACGCACTACAGCGTGCGCCTCCGGCTCAATTTCATTGAAGGGAAGTTTATTGAAGAGGGTCCACAAACGCTGAATCGAGCCGTTCACGCGGTTAGACTCAACCACGAAGAAGTAGTTGTAGGCGATCACGCAGGGAACCAAGCTCATGTAGATGGCGATAACGTCGATCTTGCCGTTCGTCACCAAGAAGAGCACGTATTTATCAGCCCAGAGGATAGAACCGGTCAGCAGGCCGCGAATGACATCGCGGTAGGCGGCGCCTAGGGGAAGGCGGCTGAAATGGAACAGCTGCTTAATTTCACGCCCGATACCACTGAACAGAATGGCCGACCCCACCAGCGGAGGCAGGAACCACACGGTCGGCAAAGTCAGCAGAACAATCGTGTAGCCTACCCATGCGAAGAACCACAGCGGACGGTTTTTTGCCACGTTCGGCACAATAAGCAGCTGCGCATACGCAACGTTCAGCATACTCAAAAAGAGGAAGGATACCAGCGCCACCATATCCCAGTGCAGTACGAGCACCACGGGAATCGCGAAAAGGAACGCGATGGGCAGGCCCACCAGATAGAGGTAGCCCCAGTGGCGACTAAATGCCCTCAGCTCGCTAATATGCTGATATTTCGGGTCGGTATCGAGAGTAGCAAGAAGTTCTTGCGCCTCTTTGGATTTGTGATCCCGTTTGAGAATCGCCGCTTCTTCCTGAACCTCGCGGCGCGCATCCTCAACTTTCAGATGTTCGGATTCGAGGGCGCGGTAAATAGGCATGCATACCGCCTGGCTTAGCCAGGGAACCACGATGGACGCCGCCAGAATAATTTGGATAAGCGGCACCGACCCCACATAGTTCTTGCTAAGAATGGGGGTTACGAACGGGAATGCGACTGTTAGGAGTGCAACGGGAGATACATAGAGAAGAAAATTGTAGAGGAGTCTCCAACTCCAGCGGTTTTTCGGGATGTCTGCATGGTGGGAAGACAAGACGGGAACTTCTTTCAGCGCTATTCTCACCTAATGCCTATATGTATATTGCCCCTGTACCTGTGGTTTAAGGGCAGGGATGGGCTACGCGCAGGAAAAACTGCGCTGAACGACTAGGTGATCGGTTTTCGGGATTTCAACCCCTTGTATTGTATACGTGTAAACTATTTTTGACACGCAGCCCGCAACTGGGATTTATGCCACATACTCCCCGCTTTTTAAGGCAGGGCAAGCCGCATACATGCATCACAAGGTTTCACTACTACTTGAGTATAGCGGTACCGAACCAAGTTTGCGGGGTTTACCGTCAGATGTGCACAAAAATATCTCACGCGCCATGCGCTGAAATACTTAAAAATCCCTGATAAATAGCGGAATATTGGCTAAAAAATATTCTTCATCTTAATCAGCATCACACCGCGACACGACGACAAAAAGCTGTTCCCTGCCCCACCCACACGCGGGCGGAGAGGGAACAGCTTTTGTTATATCTTAAGAAGAGCTTTAGGACGCGCTCGACAGGGTTCGCAGCGCCACCGAGATCACGGCAAGGCGCGGGTGCGATGCGCTGTCGGGCTCAGCATTGCGGACCTCATCAAAGATACGGTCGATATTGCCCACACGGGTCGGGTGGTTCTTAATCCAGGAATCCAACGCCTGCAGAGCACCCTCAGGGTTGCTTGGTGCGTGGCCTGCGTCTTCCTCAGCCACCGACGTTGCAAGCTCTGCGGCAGTCTCGTAGAGGCTGCCGCGCAGGGCCTGGCGAGAGAGGGTCTCCCAACGGTCGTTACGGGGCAGCTCGCTAATGAGACCGAGCAGTTCATCAACCTTGAAGCGGTCGTAGGTTGCGAAGTAAATCGGCGCCAGCTCAACCGCCTTGAAGTCGTTATCGCGTGCAGAACGAATAACATCCAGGAGGGCGTAACCTTCGAAGCCGCGAATCCAGATGACGATGAGTTCTTCGGGAAGACCCCAAGCCTCGCCAGCATCGCGCTTGGAACGAACCCGTGCGCGGGAAACATCCGAGAGGTACGCGGGCAGGTTCTTGCGAAGCTCCACCACATCGCCAAAGCGTTCCAGCAGGGAGCTGATCGGATTGCCCGCAACCACACCGCGCTCGGCGATAAACCAACGCACCACGCGGTCAAGAACGCGCTGATCATCATGCAGCACGGTGTTCCACGCATCCAGGGAGGTATGTGCGGGCAGTTCGCGGTGCAGCTTCGCGGCCTTACCCAGCTCGAAGAGCTCGCGGGCGATGATAAAGGCGCGGGCGACCGCATCCACCCCAACGCTGGTTTCTTCGACCGCACGGTAAGCGAAGGTGATGCCGCCCAGGTTCACCATCTCGTTGGCAACGCGGGTGCAGATAATCTCCTTGCGCAGCGGGTGCGAATTCAGATAATCGCCGAAACGCTCCACCAGAGGTGCCGGGAAGTATTCGCGCAGCAGACCCTCCAGGTAGGGGTCGTCCGCGAAGTCGGTCTCTTCCAGTGCGTGCGTGAGGTAAATCTTCACGTAGGCGGCCAGCACGGAAAGCTCGGGGCGGGTCAGCATCTCGCCGGTGGTGTCAAACCGTGCCTGCAGTTCCTTATCCGTGGGCAGGAACTCGACGGTACGGTTCAGACCGGCGTGCTTTTCGAGATCGCGCATCAGACGCTTGTAGACGTCAATGCCCAACGTGCCGTAGTTGAACTCGCCCTGCAGCAGAACATTCTGCTCAACGTTGGTTTCAAGAACCTTGGCGCCAACTTCGTCCCGCAGGGATTCGATGAACGATGCGCGCTCATCCGGGGCAAGCTCGCCGCGTGCCACCAGTCGGTCCACCAGAATCTTGATGTTCACCTCGCGGTCACTGGTTTCCACACCTGCGGAGTTGTCGATGGCGTCGGTATTGATGATGACTCCGTTGCGTGCAGCCTCCACGCGGCCCAGCTGGGTGAAGCCGAGGTTGCCGCCCTCGCCTACGATCTTGGCGCGCAGCTCGTTGCCGTTCACGCGCAGGGCGTCGTTTGCCTTATCGCCCACCTGCGCGTTCGTTTCGGTGGATGCCTTCACGTAGGTGCCGATACCGCCGTTGTAGAGCAGATCAACCGGAGCCTTCAGGATCGCGGAAAGCAGTTCAGAGGGTGCCAGCTCGGTAACATCGTCCTCAAGACCCAGTACCTCGCGCACCTGCGGGGTGATCTCAATGGACTTCAAACCGCGCGAGTACACGCCGCCGCCCTCAGAAATCAGCTCGCGGCTGTAATCTTGCCACGAAGAACGTGGCAGCTTGTACAGGCGCACGCGCTCCTCGAAGGATACGGCGGGGTCCGGGGTCGGATCCAGGAAAATATCGCGATGATCGAAGGCGGCGACCAGGCGGGTTTTCTCGGAGCGCATCAGACCGTTGCCGAAGACGTCGCCGGACATATCGCCAATACCCACAGCGGTGAATTCTTCGCTCTGGCAGTCGTGACCGAGCTCGGCAAAGTGACGTTTGACGGATTCCCACGCGCCGCGGGCGGTAATGCCCATCGCCTTGTGGTCGTAGCCAACCGAGCCGCCGGATGCGAACGCATCGCCCAGCCAGAACCCATACTCGGCGCTGATCGCGTTTGCAGTATCCGAGAATGCGGCAGTCCCCTTATCGGCGGCAACCACCAGGTAGTAGTCGTCACCGTCGCGGGCGATCACGCCCTCAGGGCGTACTACGGTTTCGGTGCCGTCGGTAGCAACGGAGAGGTTATCGGTCACATCCAGCAGGGAGCGGATAAAGACCTTGTAGGATTCGCGACCCTCGGTAATCCAGGCGTCGCGGTCCACGGCGGGATCGGGCAGCTGCTTGGGATAGAAACCACCCTTGGCACCGGTCGGAATAATAACGGCATTCTTGACCATCTGCGCCTTGACCAGGCCCAACACCTCGGTGCGGAAGTCGTCGCGGCGGTCGGACCAGCGCAGACCGCCACGCGCCACATTGCCGAAGCGCAGGTGCACACCCTCCACACGCGGGGAGTACACGAAAATCTCGAACTTGGGGTGCGGCAGAGGCGCAAAATCGATCTGCTCGGGCGCAATCTTGAACGCAAGCGCTTCTCGACCCAAGTATGCGTTGGTGCGCAGAATAGCTTTGAGAATTTTCAGGAGCGAGCGCAGGTAGCGGTCGGCATCCAGGGTTGGAATCTTGTTGAGTTCTTCGCGAATCTGTTCCAGGATTTCTTCGCGTTGAGCTTCGCGCTGCTCGTCGGTAAGCCCGTTGTTCGGGTCGAAGCTGGTGTGGAAGAACTGGACGTAGAGCTTTGCGATCTGCGGGTACGCCATCAACGTATTTGACATGAACGACGGCGTGTAGCCCAGGCCCAGCTGAATCAGGTAGTGGTTGAAGGCGCGGAATAAGCGAACTTCTTTCCAGGTGAGCCCGTGGGCCAGGATAAGCCGGTCCAGGGTGTCGGAGTCACGTTCTCCCAACAGATAAGCGTTGAGCGCATCCTCGTAAAGCGTTGCGACAGCGTGCGGGTCTACACCTTCGGGGAACTGCACACCAAAGTCGTACAGGTATCCGTAGTCCTGCCCATCTTCGGGCGCGAACTCGTAGGGCCTTTGGTCAACGACGACCAGTCCCATATTCTGCATCACCGGTAGCAGCTCGGTGAGGGTATGCGGTGCTGACAGGTAGGTCTTCAGACGGGTGGTAGCTAAGTCGCCGGTCTCGACTTTGATAGCGGCGGGCCTCTGGGTATCGCCCGAGAGAGATTCAAAAATCACAATATCCTCGATCGCGTTTTCTACTTCGTAGTCGGCGCGGTAGGTTGCTGGCGCGGCTTCCGCCCAGGCGGAGGCGAGCCGGCGTCCTTCTGCACCGGGTTTCCAACCCTCAAGCGCGGCGGCGGTAGCCTCTCCCCAGGAGCGGGTAGCGGCTTGCAGGCGCTTCTCAAGGGCGCTTACATCAACATCCGGCACGACGTTCGGGTCGGCGAGCCGGATGCGGAAAAACACACGCGCCAGCGACGATGCCGAGAGGTAAATCTGGTAGTCGATGGCGGTTAAATCAAATTCTTCGCGGAATACCTGCTGGATGCGGGTGCGCACAGAGGTGTTGTACCGATCGCGCGGCAGATACACCACCGCAGAGATAAACCGTGCGAACTGGTCGGGGCGCAGGAAAAGACGGGTCTTGCGCCGTTCCTCCAGACCCATAATGCCGCGGAAAGTTTCGGTGAGCGTATTCACCGTGGCGTGCATGAGCTCAAGGCGCGGGTAGTCTTCGATGAAGCCGATGAGCATCTTATCGGAGTAAGAGCCGGGGTGGAATCCCAGGCGACGGCGCACCATGGCGATACGTTCGCGAATGAGCGGGGTTTCTATGGCTGGCAGAGAGTATGCCTGGCGGGTAAACAGCCCCAGAATCACGTATTCGCCAACCACGCGCCCACTCGCGTTGAAGCGGCGCACCCCAATGTAGTCGAGGTAGTCGGTGCTCTGAATGGTGGAGCGGGTGTTCGCCTTCGTAATGTAGAGTGGGCGCGGCCTGAGCGCGCGGGCGAGGGTGTCGTTTTCCAGCCGGATGCGGTGCTGCCCTTCGGTGGACCGCAGGATACCCAACGCCGAGTGAGGGCGGTCTGCCAGTTCGAGTACCCCCGAGGAGCCGTCGAGCAGGCGCTCTTTGATACCCATGAAGAGGAAGTTACCGCGGGCGAGCCAGCGCAAAAAGTCCTGTGCGATTTCAATACGTGAGGAAGGTTCGTTACCGCCGGGATGCGCGGTGAAAGATTCTTCGCCTTCGCCGAGGGTTATGCCGCGCAGCGCATCCAGGGATTCGGCGATGGTATTCACGCGCTCGGCCATGGCTTCGGCATCAGTTTCGCAGGCTTTAATATCGTCGAGGATTTTCAGGGCGGTAGCGCGCAGGCGTTCGCTGTCTTCGTCGTTGAGCTTGCGGGTGAGGCGAATCGCGATCCAAGACTCGATCATGGGATGCGCCGTGAGCTTGCCGTCCTTCGCTGAGAGCACGGGCAACCCGTAGGTTGCCGTATCGCCACTGGCAAGGTTACTGGCGCGACCGGCGCCGCGTGCCGAGAGAAGTTTTCCGTTGGGGTCGCGATCCACGATGAAGATGGGGTGGAAGAGCGAGTAGACGCCGCCGAAGTCTGAGGCGATTTCGGCGGTGAGGGAACTGACGAGGTATCCCATATCGTCGGTGACGACGAGCAGCGTGGTGGAGTATTCGTCGTTATGCACGGTGACCGCAGGGGTTTTGGGTTCGCGCGTCTCAGCGAGCGCACGGTGCGCTCGCGCTAACTCTTCTAGTTCTTCCGTTGAGAAGACTTCTCGGTCTTCAACGGGGCTGTTCTGGTAATACTGTTCAATCCACGCATCATCGCCAGACCAGCGTTTCATAGCGTTGTCATTCACTGACAAGGTATGCCTCCGAAGTTTGTATCACTTCTCTGTGACGTTCTGTCTGTGTTTTATACGGCGTTGTGTGTAATCTCTTCCTAGCTTATACCCTGTACACCGGTGCAGGCTTCCATTTTAGGGAAATCCGGCAGGAAAATATTTTTATTGCGGAGATAAATCACATATGCTTCCGCTCTGAGCAATATTTGAAGCTTTTCGCGTTGTTTTTGAGGCATTAAACCCGTATTCGTAGCATTTGCGTGCATTCCGGCGCCTGTCGTGTTTTTAACCGGAAAGCTGCATGCGTTGAGGGGCTTTATTACGAGCGCGTGGCATGAACACAGTTCCGGGAGCGATGGTTTACCTTTGAGAGTGCATCCTTCAAAGCCTTAACCATCGCCCCCGGAATTTTTATCTATCTTCCCGTCTGGTTTTATTCCCCGTATGGTTCATGCCTGAAGACGAACTTTCCGATGGTTTTACCGGCACGAAGCCGTTCTAAAGCCTGGGCGCCGTCGCGAATATCGACTTCCTCCTGAATAGGCACCGTCACCTCGCCGGATGCAACCAACGCCAAAGCGCGGCGCAGATAGGCAGTAGAAATATCGGGGTAGGCATTGGAGAGCAGCCCGATGTTGAAGCCCATCATGCTGATACCGTCGAACCAGAAGGTATTGGTGCCCACCGTCTGATCCCCGTCTTGAGCGGCGTTGCCCACCACGATCAGTCGCCCCTCAAAACGCAGAAGTTTAAGGAGTTCGGGGCGGTCGCGTCCAGAAACCGGGTCGATAATCACGTCGAATTGCCGCCCGCTCTTATCCGCAAGTTCATCGCGCAGCCATACCTCGTCGTAGCCGAGGTCGAGGGCGAGTCGGCGTTTTTCTTCGGTGCTGACAATGCCGACCACCTTTCCGGCGCCCATGAGCTTGGCGACCTGCCCGAATTGCGTGCCCAGACCGCCCATAGCGGCCTGCACCAGCACATGTTCGCCGGGCTGCAGACGCGCTGTGCGTTCGAGCGCCGCAAGGGCGGTAGGGGTATTAGCAGGAACGACCGCCGCCAATGCCGGGTTCATGCCCGCAGGCAGGGGTGCCACAAGGTTTGCCTGCGCCAGGCAGATTTGACCGAAGCCGCCTCCTGAACCTAGCAGGGTCAGCGGAGCCGCAACCTTGTCTCCCACGCGCAGACCGGTTACTCCTTCACCGAGGGCATGGATGCGCCCCGCGGCTTCGATACCCGGTGCCCAAGGAAGCGGCAGCTCCGCCATGCCTTCGGCGAGAAGCGCATCGACATACCCGACTCCCGCGTATTCTGCGCGAATGGTAACCTGCCCGGGGCCTGGGGTGGGTTCGGGCACGTCCTGGTACTGCAGCCCGTCGATGCCGGTGTACTGCGTGATATTGAGGGCTTTCATGAGATTATCCTTTCTATAGCAGATGCCTTAATAGTAACAGCTATCTGTTATAGAAGATACAAAAACGCATCTCTCACACAAAGAATGGGTGCTGACAGCAATACACTCGAATATACTCGCCCGTAAAGCGGGAGCATTTTCTTCATACGGGAGCGGCTTAAGCCGCTCCCGTATGAAGAAAATGCTCCCGAAATTTCTACGCACCCGAATACCCGAAATAGCGCTGCTTCTAGCGGCAGCGAGCCCTCGCTCAAATTACGCCTGCGCCACGGTAAGCGGATGCGCATCCAAGTAAATCACCAAAAGCTCTTCGGTCACGTCAAGTTCATAGGCAAGCGCGGGCAGATTATCCGGGTAAAAGGCGGCGGCGCGGCGCAGATCCCCCGGGTCGATCAGATTTTCTGCGGCCAGCAGGTCGCAGCTGCGTTCGCGGCGGGCGCTATAGGATGCATCCCAGGCGTCGTGCTCGTCTCCGCGCACGGCGTGCACGAGTTCGTGGGCGAGCACGGAGCGTTCTTGCCGGGTGCGCATTCCTTCGCGCAGGGTAATAGTGCGGCTGGCGTGGTCGTAGCGGCCGAGCATTCCGTGCCCGGGCGCTCCCCAGATAATATCGACCCCGAGCGTGTGTGCGTGAGTGTAGGGATCGTAGCTAGGCACCAAAGAATCCCTCCTCACTGTCGTAGATTTCGCCGCGCTTTGCAGCTAGGGCGTAGTCCTCTGCCGTGTATTTGCGCTCCCCTTCGCTGAGTGAACCGCTCGCGGCACTCGCGACTGCTCGCCCAGTTTGCGCGGATGCGGCGGCAGGTGCCTCCACGGGGGTGGCGGGAGGCACTGTGGCACGCACCGACTGTTCCCGAGTTTGCACCGCCGTCATGCGGCGCAGCACCTCGCCCATTAAGTCTTCGTTGGAAACATCGCGAATAGACCCGCCCACCCGCAAAGATTTGGCGCGTGTGGTGGTGATAAGCCCGCTTTCAACCATGAGGTCGAGCAGGTCAAGCCCGAAACGGTCGGCTATCTTGACGAGGGTTTCTACATCCATCACTCCAGCACCCGAGAATCGCCGCTGAATAGCGTTGGGGTTCATACCGAGTTCGGCGGCGAGCGCCCGCTGGGAGAGTCCTGTCTTGTATTTGATGTAGTCACCGATAGCCATGCCACCAGTCTAGCAGACTGATTTATTTTTCGGGTCATAAATATTACAAAGTCATGCATTCTGCCCGAAATTCCAGGGTTTTCACTGTATTTTGCATTAATAATTCAATCAAAACGCATGACTTTCTCTTTCGTTTCGGGTATGCTGTCACAAGGTCCCACAGCATACCCCTCTAAATAGAACCTGCCGCCCGCCGCCGCATCTCAACCAGCAGAAAGGACGAACTATGACACGCACACAAAAACCGCGCCAGCAAAAACAACGAGCAGTTCAGCGGTTCAACTGGTTTAAGCATCTCAACGCGATCATTCCTGCGGTAGCCACTCTTCTGCAGGTGTACGGCCTGCTCAGCCAAGAGCAGGCGAGCGCCTGGGCTGCGCTGGCACTAACCATTATCAGGTTGTGGTTAAACTGGCACACAGAACGGACCTCGCACGCAGCTGAGGGCACCTCACATTCCGCGTCACAACGCAGGTAATACGTGCATCCTCCAAAACCGGCAAAAAACGCCCCGGTATTCTGCCGCTGTTAGAGAAGATGCACAACAGGAAGGCATCTAAAATCTGTCCGAGATTTTAGATCCTGAGCTTTCTCAGGCTAGAAGTTCCCGCAGATTCCCCGCCTCTACAGGGGAGCCTGCGGGAGCTTTATCCGTCTTAAACATGCTTCCGATAGGTAAACTCTTATACTCGCGGTAGCATGAGTAGCAGACTACCCTACGAAGACGGAGATCCTATGCGTACCCCTCGTACCAGCATCATCATGCCG
>NZ_KV815277.1:259899-277404 GCF_001814205.1 Rothia sp. HMSC036D11 | reverse complement strand
GGTTGGCGTATGAGAAAAAACTCAAACTAGACTAGCCTGCGCTGTTTCGTTTTAAGATAAAGGTGACTTTAGTGGATCTCGATGTTCTTCTCTATAAATGGTTTCTTATGATTCTAGGGGGAATCCTTACCGTTGGAACCTTGATCGCTACAATATTTACTCTTGTTTTCGGTCCAGGAATAGGTTGGGCGGCTTTGATGCTGTTTTGTTCGCTGATAGGAGCAGTTACCTTCTATAGTGGCTGGGAGATAGGTCGAGGACGTCCGGAAGAGCAGGAACCTGAAGACCAAGAAACCTCTGATGCAGAACATCATCAGGAATCATAACCAGCATCTAATATTGGCTAGGGGTGTGTTCGTGAGCACACCCCTCTTGCTCTATTTATGCCCTGGTGAAGCTAACAAGGCTCTCTGAAAGCACGTGATGAGTATGTTAAGAAAGGTACAGTTGAAAAGACGTATCAACAGATATGGCGGGTTAGAAAGAGGGCTATGAGATGGAAAACGGTATTTTAGGTGGTCTGCTTGGCGGCCTACTCGTCGGAGCTATGCCCGGCATCCAGCGTAAAGGTTCACATGTCTCCGTCGGGGTGAGGCAACACCGCCCACGCTTTGTCCTCTACCTCGGATGGGGAATTTTTCTCTTCTTCCTAATTCCATTCCCCATATTTCTAGATATTATGTACGGTTTCGATATCGGCATGCATATTTTTATATTTATATTAGGTGCCCCTATGGGGCTGGTAGTCATTATTAATTACTATGTGCTCTATATCCGGTTTGATGAGCACTCGGTCACTTGGCGTAACTCCCTCGGACGCACCTATACCGCACCGTATACCTCGATTGATAGGCTCACGTATCTGGATAACAACCGCAACGGGTGGATTCGTATTATTTTCCGGGATCAGGGCAAGCGTAAGCGGCTGAGTTTTGATCCGGGGCAGTTCGACGGCACGGTGATTTTTGGTCATATTTTGTATAAGGTGCGTACGGGGGAGTGGGCCTCTTCGGTGCAGCAGTTGTCGGAGTCTGGGTTTTTAGAGGGGCGGGAGTCGTTTGAGGCGTTACGAGAGATCCGATTCGTGCGCAACTTACAAGCCTCAGCACCTCATACCGCGTAATCCCCAGGTGCATCAGCAAAACCTGTAATCTCCCAGCACCCGAGCCTATGGAACATAGCTCGCCCTAAATGGGTTCTTCCGGTGTATGCACTCTATAATAAATAGGCAATAATCACCGACTGAAAGATAACAACATGCTGACTACTTCTGTATCCCGCCGCGGTGCTCTAGGCATCTTGGGTCTTGGTTCTGCCGCGTTCTTGGCGGCGTGCTCCTCCTCTAACTCGAATGGCAACGGTGGGGATTCCGGCACATCGGCTTCCTCGACGAGCACCCGCAGCGACTACAGCGGCGAGGCAAAAATCGACAAGTTCGATACCTCAGCTGGCACCTACGAGCCGGCAACTCGCGAGACTCCCGCAAAGAATGTTCCCAAGCCCATCAAGCCTGAGAATATGAACGAAAACTCAGTCGCGGGTCTGTACTCTTCGATCGCATTCATTGGTGCGGCTTTGCAGTACGCACTGCAGACTGGTGATGTATCTCTGATCAAAGAAAGCGCTATGAGTGATGAGGATAAAGAGCGCACACTGTCGGGTGCTCTTTTTGCGGAGCTTCAGGGCGGGAAGAGCTGGCTTGCAGACCCTAAAATTGTGATGAACTTTGAGGATGCTAAGCCTAAGGAAGAGAACGGCACCTACACGTGGCCGGTAACCGTGAACGTAACTCGGGGGGAATACGGCGTACATGATGGTGAGGTTGTAGATTTTCCTGAAGAACAGCAGAAGCAAACTCAGAAGATTAACTTCACGGCTAAATACGACAATAACAAATGGAGTGTTGGGGGTTTCTATGAAACTGGTGGATCCGACAGCTCCGCATCCCACGATACCCAGGACAGCTAATCACTAGCTCCGCATATAAAGCGGTGTCCCCTGGAATTTCTATATGTTCCAGGGGACACCGCTTTTTGCATTAGGCTTTCAGAACCATATCGCAGGAACCAGCGGCAACCCGCGCTACAGCATAGATTCAGTACCTAACGCACCCGTGTGAGAAGCTTTCTTGCCTTACCACATGCTTGCGAAATCAAGCACCATGCGCCCGTTGATCTTGCCTGCGTTCATCTCCTCGAAGATCTGCGGGGCCTCATCAACCTTGCGCAGCTGCACTACGGGAACTACTAGCCCGTCTGCGCCGAACTGGAACGCTTCGGCAAGATCCTGACGGGTGCCAACCAACGAGCCGAGCACGCGAATACCGTCAAGAACGATCTTTGTGATAGACAGTTCCATCTTCTCGGGCGGAAGACCCACAGCTACTACGCTGCCCCCGGCACGCACGCTCTCAACCGCCTGGTTAAAAGCGACCTTCGATACCGCAGTTACCACGGCGGCTTGTGCACCACCATCAGTTACTTCACGAATCTTTGCCGGTACATCCTCAACCTCACGACCGTTAATCGTGACGTCGGCACCGGTTTCGGCGGCAAGTTGCAGCTTGTCATCGTTAATATCGACGGCAATAACCTTGGCACCGAAAACCTTCTTGGCGTACTGCACCGCCAGGTTGCCCAGCCCGCCAGCGCCGTAGGCGACCAGCCACTGACCGGGGCGTATCTGCGATTCCTTAATCGCCTTATAGGTGGTTACGCCCGCGCAGGTAATCGAGCTTGCCTGCGCCGCATCCAAACCTTCGGGGACCTTCACGGCATAGTCTGCCGTGACAAGGGCGTACTCGCTCATGGCACCGTCCACAGTGTAGCCCGCATTCTTGACGGTACGGCACAGGGTCTCCTTGCCGGAGGTGCAGTATTCGCAGTGCCCGCATCCCTGGAAGAACCATGCAATAGAGACACGGTCACCGGGCTTAAGAGATTCAACGCCTTCACCAACTTCGGTGACAATACCAATACCCTCATGCCCCAGGATGCGCCCCGGAACCTCACCGAAATCGCCCGCCGCAACGTGCAGGTCGGTGTGGCAGACGCCGGAGTACTCTAGCTTCACGAGCGCCTGACCGTGCCCCACCTCGGGCACGGGAACATCGGTGACATTTATCGAGCCATCAACAACATCAGGGACAACTACAGCCTTCATGGGAACCTCCCGTGTACTAGCTCACTATCAATGTTCGTTTAATCGTAAAGCTAACATAGAGACTTTTCTACAGTCCGGTGATATATTCAACCGTTAATACGGAATGATACTTATGAGCGATTTTGCGCTCTAGGGAGTCCACATAGAGAGCAAATAGATAACGAAATGATGAAGACGTGTCCAGGAACCCAGGGTTCAACAAAGCTCTAAGATACAATCGACGTAATGTCTCTGGTATGGAGCAACAAACTGGGAAGTTGAGGCTTATCTTCCGCCCCTGACTGCGCAGTTTTGGGCAAAAAGATGTGCTGAGACCCGGAACCTCGCTCGTAACCGCATCCCTTGAGAGCACCGATGAAAGGGCAAACATGCCAACCCGTTTACCCCACCATATCTCCCGCCGCGCCGCCTTGGGTGTGCTGGGCGCAGGATCTGCCGCCGTCGTTGTCGGATGCGCCCCCGCCGTCAAACCCGCGGACCTCGGGCAGGGGAGCTCGTCCTCCGCGAGCTCATCGTCGTCAAGTGCTTCATCCTCCAGCTCATCATCGAGCGCATCTACTCTGCCCGGCAACTCGAAAAACACGGGCGATGTAAAACTCGAAAAGTACGACACCTCCGCGGGTGAACATCAGCCTGCAACCCGTACCGAGAAACCGAAGAACGTTCCCAAACCTCTGCTCTCTGATAAAGCTAAAGAGAAAACCATAGACGGACTTTACGAGAACATCGCCTATATCGCGGCCTCTATGCAGTACCTCTTCCAGACCGGCGATATGGAGCCTTTCGAGAAATGCGCTCTGGTGTCATCCGAAAAGTCGAGTCTGTCCAGTAACACTACTGCTTCAGAGATGTTCAAGATGATCAAAGAGGGGAATGCCTGGATGGACAACCCGACCGTTGTGTTCTCGCTGAACACCTCCACCCCGAGCAGCAGCGGCAGCTCTTACTCGTGGGGCGGCACGATGAAGATGAATATGGGTTCCTTCGTCGTCGTGAACTCCATGAGTAAAGATGTGGAGTCCAGCAAACAACACGTTGATACGGATATTACCTTCGAGGCCCTCTATTCGGGCAGCTCGTGGACTATTCGCAGCAGCGGGGGTGCCGCCGGAAGCGGCGGATTCTCCATCTAAAACATTGTTGTTTTAGAGAGGTTGGGGTTTCTTAGCCTCACTAGATTTATGCCTTATTCGCTCTGAATGAGGCACATATGAAAGGAAAAAAAGAATATTATGTCATCGTTGATCGTGACTCGCCGTAACGCAACGCTGGGTGTGTTGGGCGCTGGCACTGCAGCCGCGCTCGCAGCATGTTCTTCGTCAAACTCAAACTCCAGCGGCGGCTCGTCAAGCTCCAGTAAGTCGGAACCCGCTAAGGATTACAAGGGCGAGGTCAAGTTCGATAGCTTCGATACCTCGGCAGGGGAGTATGTGCCCGCAACTCGCACCGAGCCTGCAAAGAACGTTCCTGTTCCGAAGCTGCCGGAGAACGCTAACGAAAAGTCCGTTGAGGCTTTCTACGCGCATATTGGTTACTACGCTGCATGCATGCAGTATTTGTTCGTTACGGGTGACGACGGGCCTTTCCGTAAGGGAGCTTATAAGGAAGATGAAGTCCAGATTATATATCAAGACCCCACCTGGTCTCAGGTTCTTCCGAAGGTTAAAAATGGGGAGATGTGGCTGGGTAATCCTACAGCTACGATCGAGACTCTCACCGCACAGCCAGAAATTAACGGGGATCGTTATAAGTGGTCTATTCAGCTGAGCATAAACATAGGCGAATTTACGGCTACTCCTGAGGGAGCAGACGATATTCCGCCTGGGGAAGGATATGCTAAGGCTCCAGGGACATTCATCGGTACTTACTCTGATAACAAGTGGAGCATTACAACCGCTCAAACTGGTAATACCGAAACCGTTAGCCCGAAAGCTAAGTCAAACGGCTAACTTTGAAACCCCGCAAGATCGTAGAAATCTTGCGGGGCTTTTTGTATTCGCAAGAAAATAGGGAACACTGATGTGCAGCGCTGAAATACCCCGGCGCGGCGCATCGCGCGAAAAAACTACCGTATTCTAAGACCCTAGAACGGCAGATATGCGAGCTCCCGCAGCCCCGATACACTAGAGTAGAGAGAAACACCCATGGCGGGTTCATGCGCTCGCCACCCGTGCTTCCCGCAGCCGCCTGCCCGCGGCGTTACGGAAGCACCGAAAGGAACACCATGCCACCTCATGATGTAACCCGCCGCGCCGCCCTAGGCGTCGTCGGCGCTGGCTCTGTCATTGCTCTTGCCGGATGCGCTGCCTCCGTGAGACCCGTCGATGCCGCCGCTAGCGGCTCCTCAAGCTCTTCATCGTCCGCGTCAAGCTCATCGTCCTCATCCTCTGCTTCCACCTCGGCTTCGTCTTCAGCTTCGTCCTCTGGAAGCTCGAAGAATTACAGCGGAGTCGTCAAACACGAAAAGTTTGATAAATCAGCGGGCGAGTTTGAGCCCGCAACGCGCGAACAGCCGGCGAAGAATGTCCCAATTCCGCAGATAGACGATCAAGCAAAAGAAAATTCAGTCGATGGGTTTTACGCCAATATTTCGTTTATCTCTGCGTCAGTTCAGTATTTGCTTGAAACAGGCGATGACGGGCCTTTACAGAAGACTGCGCTATCAGACAGCGATAAAGAGTCCTTTTTCAAAGATAATGAAGGCAATAATGTTATGGACGCTATTAAATTGAAAGAAATGTGGTTTGGTAACCCAACCGTAACCATTACTCTAGATACTCCTCAGCCAACAAAAAGCGGTGACTCGTATCGGTGGCAAGGTAAGACGGATATATTCTACGGCGAGTATGTCGCCGCTAGTTCGGGTTTCGCTGAGGACACTCCTGCCTCAGAACAGCACATCAAAGCTTCTTCCATGCTCAGAGGAACGTACACAAACGGCAGTTGGCAGATAAATTACCTTGTAGGATCTTCGAAATAGCTTTCTAGAGTTGAGTTAACCACAATAATATAGCTGGTCCCCCCATGCATCGTATTGATGCACGCGGGACCAGCTTTTGCTATCAGTACTATGCGCACAGAAACATTCCAAAGACAGCTCTTACCGCCATAAAGAAGAATAAAACCGCCGCTATGTACGCCTTGACGTGCCGCTATTGAATACGTGCACAGCACGCCAAATTTTTAGACAAGGTACCTTTTTACAGGGTCGATAACATCGCGCGGGGTGCGTGCCGCACCGGGCAGTGGGTCTCCAATAGCCCGAAGCTCCCAGCCGCGACCTATGCGTGCCAGCAAGGCTACCATGAGCCCTGTATGCGAGCCCTTTTCCGTCATCGAAAAACGTGCCATCTCCTGGCGGGTAGCAACGTTTTCAACGCGCACAAAAGCGTTGTCAATATTGCTGAACTGGTCCCCGGAATATGAGGTAATCACCAGCGCCAAGAAAGCAACGCGCGCATCCACGCCCGGGAGGTTAATATCGATAACCTCGTCGTCTCCTTCACCTGCACCCGTCAGGTTATCTCCGTGGTGAATAATAGAGCCATTGACCGAGCGTAACGACCCGTAGAAAACGACCTCAAGCAGGTTACCGGCTGCATCATAGCCGATCACGGAAGCATCCAGATCGACCGCTTTCTCTTTGATACGCCCAAAGAGCCCCTTGGTTTTAATGGGGTCCCAGCCTAAGCCCAAACGAACCTGGGTGAGCGAGCTGTCTTTCGAGAGATCTAGTTTCTGGCCTTTTGACAGGTTAATAGCCACAGTGCCTGTACCCTTCGTTAGTTATGTAGTTATGTAGTTATGTGGTCATAGAAATGCGGTGGGCGGATGCGCGGCGCACGCTGCGTCCGCATCGTCGCCCACCGTGTTGCTTGAGGGCTATGTGCCCTTGATACTACGGTTATGTGCTCTGTACCGGAGCGTCAGGTTCTGCAGTCTTTTCCGCGAGTGCTGCCTCCGCATGGTTTGCCTTGCGGGAGGAGATAATCGACCCGGCGATAAAGACGATGCCGGAAAGGCCGATCACGTAGTCGGGAATATCCCACTTGAGGGTTGCCAGAAGCATGAGCGCGAGAACGCCGATAGCCCAGTGCGCGCCGTGGTCCAGGTAGCGCAGCTCTTGAAGGGTTCCCTTCTCGACCAGGTAAATGGTCATCGACCGCACAAAGAGCGCGCCCACGCCCAAACCGATAGCGATAATAATGGGGTCTGAGGTTACCGCGAATGCGCCGAGAACGCCATCGAAGCTGAAGGAAGCATCAAGAACTTCTAGGAAGATAAACATGGAGAATGCTGCTTTACCGGTAAGTACGGCAACATTCGCCAGGGATTCTTCTTGAGATTCGTTTCGGTCTTCCATAAAGGTTGCCAGGCCGTTGGTCGCCAAGAAGGTGAGCATGCCCAGAAGCCCCGAGAGCAGAATGGTGTACTGCTCATGATGCTCGGCACCGAAAAGCTGAGAAGCCGTCACTAAGATAACCCCGGAAACCAATACAGGCATAGAATCAAAGTGCCCGGCTTTAGCGAGCGGTTTCTCGATCACGGATAGCCAGTGGACATCCTTACCAGCCTCGAAGAGGAAGGAAAGGAAGAGCATGAGCAGGAACATGCCGCCGAAGGAAGCGATGGTGTGGTGGGCGGATTCCAAAATGTACCCGTAGGTTCCGGGCGTATGCGGGTCGCCGCGTTCCATTGCAAGGTTCCAAGCTTCAACCGGACCTACGTTGCCTGCCAGGCAGACGATCAGGAAGGGGAAGATAAGACGCATACCAAAAACAGCGACCAGCACACCGACTGTCAAGAAGATATTGCGCCATGCATGCGACATTTTGTCTAGGTATTTTGCGTTCACACCCGCGTTGTCGAATGAGAACACGATCTCAAGGACAATCAGGATCGCGGCGGATACCATGCCGACAATACCACCATAAAAGGCGGCACCTATAAGTGCCGCAAGGGTAATCAAGAGATCGTATTTGAAGAATTTTAATAAAGCCATGAGGGCAGAAGGCTCTCCTTCGCGTTAGAGATAAGGCAGGTTGTTAAACGGTGAAACCGTAGGAGGTCAACAGATGCGGCAGACCACCAGTGAATGGATCTTCTACGGCTTTGAAACGCCATTCGCCGTTGTGGCGGTACACCATTGCGAAGAGTACAGCGGGCGCTGCCGAGCAGTCTTCGGAAAGGTCGTAACGAGCGATTTCTTCATTCGTGTCGTCGTTTATCAGACGTACATAAGCGTTACGTACTACACCGAAATTCTTACCGGTTTTTTCGCCTTCGTAGATAGAGGCGAGGATGTGAAGGCGCTGTACCTTTGGGTCTACTTTATCGAGGTTCACGATAATGGTCTCATCGTCACCTTCAGCATCGCCAGTGCGGTTGTCACCGGTGTGGACGACCGCACCGTCAAGGCTGGTGGGATTGTTAAAGAAGACGAGGGATGCATCGTCAAAAAGGATCCTGTCATTTTCGTCGGTGATCATGACGGATGCGTCAAGGTCATAGGCTTCACCTGCGAGGGATAGGTCCCAGCCCAGGCCGATGGTGAGGTTTTTCAGACCCGGTGCCTCTTTGGTGAGATTGATGGGGTTTCCTTTGGTGAGCTTAATAGCAGCCACTATATTTTCCTTTCTATTTATGGTGTTGATATTCGCTGAGAAGGGCGATGGCACAGGTAACGTAACCATCCTCACTTAATATTAGCGTACCCTTCCCTAAATCCCGGGTTATGTGTATATCGGGATTAGTGAGCTGAAGGTTCCTGCCGATCAGTTTTAAAGATCGGAGTAGCGTCAAAGATTTGGGGGGAATTGTCAAAACTGTGCCTGCTGCGTTGAGCGATATTCGGGTCATCCGAGAGACAGCATCAGTTGGGGGAGCGGATGAACCCGACAGCATAACACTCTCACCATCCCAGTTCAGCAGGAATGCAGTCATATCGGTTCCGGTAATACGTAGTTCTCCTACGGCGGCTTGTACCGCATCGAGCATAAAGAGACGTTCGCTTGGGCGAGCGTCGGTGATATTGGGGATGTGACCCCACCAGTGCGGTTCACGCAGGTGTTCGGATGGGGGAGTTATAGTTTTTGCTGTGTCTTCGGGTTGAGAATGCTGCCAAGATCCAGTCGATTCCGGGGTGTAGGTTGCCGTTCCGCGAGATTTGCTCATATTTGGGGGCTTAATCTGCCGGTGCTGCATCGGCTGCGCTGTCCCGGATGCGCCCGTCGCTCGGTTCGCTTGGCGGCTTATACTCCGCTGAGTATGCTGCGCCCTCTGGTGCCCTTGCTGGTCAGAGGGAATATCTGCAGACTGCGGCTCTCGGTTTGTTGCTGCTGCGGCAGCAGAGGGGGATGCTTGAGGACGTGCTTTCGGCTCAGGATCCGCTATGTAGGCAGTGATAAAACTGTAGCGACTCATAACCCGAACCCTTGAAGCATGGCGGAAACACTATGCCATTCATCGCACACAGCCCGCACTTTCCACTCGCCGCGGTGCTGGTACACCTGCATCAGCCGTACCGCCGCGCTGCGACCTACCTGCACGAGTGGGGCACGGAACATTGTTTTTCCGGTGGCGGGATT
Organism: Rothia sp. HMSC036D11; assembly: GCF_001814205.1. Classification (NCBI taxonomy): domain Bacteria; kingdom Bacillati; phylum Actinomycetota; class Actinomycetes; order Micrococcales; family Micrococcaceae; genus Rothia; species Rothia sp. HMSC036D11. The sequence continues at coordinate 267,655 of NZ_KV815277.1, read as the reverse complement.
TATCATGCGTGCCCGAATCCCGCTGGCACGGTTGAGCCGCACGGTACTTTCCCCGTTTGTGAAGAGCACAACCTCCAGGGAATCTACGTCTTGGGGCACAGTGGGAAGGTGCAGATCGAACTGCACCTGATCGTCGCCCATGAGCTCGCGGCGGCGAACACTGCCCGCACGGTCTAAGACCTGGTGAGCAAATACAAAGTCTTGCCGCGAAACTAGTTTGCCGTTCGAGGTGAGAAGTACCCCTGCCTCCAGAGATTCACGTAGAAGCGGTTCGTCGGTGCGCCACCGCAGTCCTACCAGCACGTGGTCAAGATCGGGTGCTTCCTGGGTAAGATTGACGTTCTGACCAATGCTCAGTTCCATTTATACCGCCATTCTCTTGCGCATAAACAGGGTGTGCGTTTCAAGTTCAAGGCTGTTATCTGCCCGCACAAGGTTAAGCGCTGTGACGAATTCCTGATTTGCATCAGTAAGAGCCTGTACCAGCTCGGAGGTCTGCTCCGGGGTGGGGTTGTGCGTGCGGGTATAGACAGTCAACAGATTCGGTACATAGGTGGTTAGCGCCGTCTGGAGTGTGTATTCCGTCGTTGAGGGCAGGGTTGCGCGGGTATCACTACCCGTTTCTGCCGTTATTTTGCGGTAGGTTTCGACCATCTCGAAGGCGGGTACGAGTGCGCGCGGGGGTACAGACACGGCAAAATCCGCCAAATAATGCGAGGCATCATCCAACACATGCTGGGACTGGCGCAGGTGCGTGGGCTCCGGGGCAGAAGAATGAGCCGAGGCGTACTCCTGCGCCGGGGCATCCGTGACGCTTTCTTGTTGGGAGCGGATCGGGGAATCGTCCGGCACACCGAAAAACCGTTTGATAACGCCCACGGGTGCCTCTAATTCTGGGTGAGTGCGCGGTTTGTGGGAGTTCCGCTGGCGTGTGCAGGGGATTCGGGGGCATTATTCCTTCGTGTAACGCGCTCAAGAGATTCTGCCGTCAGTTCGCGCAGCATCTGGTTCGACTGGGCGAATGCTTCTACCGCTCCCTGGCGGAATGCGGAAACTTCGTCGAGCGCTTGAAGTACTTTTCCATGTGCCTGCGCCAAAACCTGCGGGTCGATTGCGGGTTGGGATGCCATCTGCTGGATGCGCGTAGCCTGCGAAGACAGCATATCGGCATTGCGCATAATAGCGTTTTCGGTGGTCTGCTTCAGAGCGCCAAGCTGCTGCAGAACCGCTTCCTGCATGCCTAAGGAACGGGCGATATAGGCGGTCATTTTGTATGCCCATAAGGTGGTGTCTTCGGCACGACGGATACCGCGAATGAGCTCTTTGCCGTTGCTGGAGACAACATCGCTTGTCAGGTACGCCTGCCCGGCAATTTCAAGTTTAGTGAGCAGATCGCTGATGCGCTGTTCGGTCACATACAGAACCTTCTCGGTGTAGATGCGCGCGGTTTCTTCATCTCCTTCAAGACGAGTTTCTTCGGCGGCGGCACGCACCATATCGGAGAACTGTTGAAGAACTGCGATCTTCTCGTTTAAATCCGTCATGCCTTCCTGAAGTTTCTCGCGCAGTTTCACGAGTTCCGCCTGCTGCATGACGAGTGCATCGGTGGATTTTTTCAGTTTTTTGCTGATGCCTTCAATATTTCTGTTGACGCTGGCGTACTGGTAGAAGAATTTCTCGATTTTGCTTTTGCCGCGCCCTATCAGGCGTTTTGCGATGCCGCGTTTACCGGGGGTACCGTCAATCGCGCTGTAATCCAGCGAGTTGATTTGTGCACGCAGTTCCGCCAGGTTTTGAGATGCTTTGGTTTGTGGGGAGTCCGGCGCAAGCTCAAGCTCCTGCATATTGAGCAGGCGCTGGGTAACCATGTCGATGCCGTTGAAGGTATCGGAACCGTAACTTGAAATCGTATTTTCGAGGGTATCGAGAAGTGAAGGCGACTTCAGATCGGTGTTGTTGAGAGTGATAGCCAGTTCGTCTGCTTCATGACTGATAGTTGCAACTTCAGGGGCACGCGTTTCCCGTTTTACAAGGTCGATAGCTCCCGCTTGGTTAAGTTTAGGCGGTGCTTGAGTTACGACCGGCGGGGCACCAACTTGGGGTTCGGAAGTAGGGATTTCAGCCATGAGATATCCTCTCGTCATGTCGGAACATACTCTTCTATGGTACTCAGCGCAGTGTGCAGAAGAACGTCCTTTCGTTAGAAAGCAATAAAAGTTGCATAAAAAAGTACCGGTATGCCTGTGGATAACTTCTCCAGTTTCTTCGTTGCGGAACGTAAAAACCTCGTTGTTTTACGGGTTTTTCTATGAAAATACGTGGAGGTCAAGATCGGTCTGCAAAGCACCGCTCCCGCTTTATATTTCGGCAGAATCGAGCGAAATCTCACAGAGCGCATACCGCTGAAATCTGCTATAAACCTCTACTTAAGGTGGATAATGAAGGGACTTCCCGCATTTTGATGCCGCACGAAAGGGGATTCACGGTGGAATATGTGCTAACACGTCGTTCCGCGCTGGGTGCTGCGGGTGCCGGTGCGGTGCTTTTTACGGTTGCTTCATGCTCGAATGAACGCAGTGACTATGCCGGAGAAGTCAAACTCGAAAAATACGATAATTCTGCCGGTAGTTTTGAAGCCGCCACACGGGACACCCCGCCCAAGAACGTCCCCAAACCTATCAAACCTGAGAATGCAGATGAAAAGTCCGTTGCCGGGTTTTACGCGAGCCTAGCCTATATCGCCGCCGCTATGCAGTATATGTTCGCCACCGGTGACACCGGTCCTTACGATGACAGTGCGCTCACCGAGGATGAGAAACACTATGTTCATAATTCCTCAAATGAGCAAATACTGGCACGCATGAGGGAAGGGCAAAACTGGTATGAGAACCCGCGCGTCACTATCTCCCTGAATACCGCGCAGCCCGCGATGGAAGGTGATACATACACGTGGGAAGGGAAGTTTTCTATGGAGTTCGGGAACTACCGCGTCGATCGTGGGCAGGTAAACGACCTAACGGAACGGCAAAAAAGCAATACCGAAGATATGGTTTTCAAAGGAATGTATACCAACGGGCGCTGGAGCGTTGAAACTCGGTCAAAGACCGTAGCCTCACAGAGCTCTACAGCTACACCATAGCGTTGTACCGTGCTTGGAAGGGATGCGCTCTGCGCTGGTTCTTGGGTGCGCGCAGGGATGATGAGAAAAATATAACAGCTTATGATGACGTCATATAACGCATGTTCGCACGGTTTAACGGCACAATAGTAAGGTACCCAGCCACATCACAGGGGTTTTAATCGTTGACGATTAAGACGCCGAAAGGAATGAAATATGTCAGAAAGATCCTATGATTTTTCGCGCCGAACCGCTCTTGCAGCAGCCGGTGCGGTGGGCTCGGCGATGGTGCTGAGCGCCTGCGCCCCGAAAGTGAGAGGAATCGCATCCGAGCAGCAGAGTGCGGGTGCAACCGCATCCAGCTCTAGTTCCAGCCCTCCATCTAGTTCCAGTTCAAGTTCTTCGTCCAGTTCCAGTAATTATGCAGGCGAGGTTCGCTTCACGAGTTTCGATACCTCGGCGGGCGCCTATGAGCCTGCCACGAAAGAGCATCCGTCAAAGAACGTACCTAAACCGACGAAACCCTCAGATATAAACGATAAGTCGGCGGCAGGATTTTATGCGGCGATTGGCTATACGACGGCAGCCATGCAGTACGCCATGGAAACACTGGACTTTAGCCTTGTAGCGGATGCGTTTCCACCAGAGTACAAAGATGTCCTGGAATCTAAATTTAACCAGCTGAAACAACAAACCACGAACAGTAAATCATGGTTTGGCGGCCCCAAATTTAAGGCGATTCTCAAGAGCCCGGAACCGACGATGAACGGTACGAGTGCCACCTGGGAGGGAACAATATCGTTTTCGCTGGGTACCTTTTACGGGCCGAGTGGAGTAAGCCGAGAGTCTGAGACAGAGACATCAGATACCCTCTACCGCGGAACCTACACGGAAGGGCGCTGGTGGGCTATCTACGGCAGCTCCTCGGGTTCGTCAGGATCTGGATCGTCTCAAGAATTTTCACTCTAGAAACACCACACAGATATTCGGGCTAAGAAGTCCGCACCATGAAAGGAAAAAGAATGTCCGCTCTACATGTCTCACGTCGCACCGCGTTTGGTCTGGCGGGTGCAGCCTCTGCGACCGTGGCGCTTGCCGCGTGCTCTAATGGCGATGGAAAAGATTACAGCGGAGAAGTGAAGTTTGACAGCTTCGAACGCTCCGGGAATTATGAACCAGCAACCAAAGACAAACCTGCCCAAAATGTGCCTAAACCCGTTAAACCTTCTCAGATGAATGAAAAATCGGCGGCAGGATTCTATGCGGCGATCGGCTATCTCGCGGCTGCAATGCAGTACCTGTTGGAGGACCTAGAGCCCGAACCACTAATTGAAGTTCTGGGGGATTCACAAGGAAATTATGACCAGTTTAAACAGATGAAATCCTCCAACCTCGCATGGGTCGTTAATCCTAAAGTCGTGATCTCCTTGAAGACTCCTCAGCCTAAAGCCGATGGTGATACGTACACATGGGATGCAAAAGGCACCATTAAATATGATGGGATCGGGAGCAGTGTTGATGCTGCACAGCAGGCGGGTAAAGATCAAACAAGCGATATAACTATCAAGGGAACCTATAAGGACGGTCAGTGGCGTATGACAGACCCAGAGGCCACTTCAACATCCGGAAGCTCATCGAGCTCCGGGTCACTTTTCGGTTTCTAAATTTATTTAAGACCTGCTAATTGCATCTGCATATGCGCCCAGGTTTCAGCATGAGCCTGAGCGCTGAAAGGAAACACATATCATGAACACACATGCGTATCGTCTCTCACGTCGCACCGCGTTTGGTTTGGCGGGTGCTGCCTCTGCGACCGTGGCGCTTGCCGCGTGCTCTGGAGGCGTTAACGGTGTCAGTTCCCAAAGCGAGCGCACCGACTTTAGCGGCGAGATCAAGTTCGATAACTTTGACACTTCTGCGGGAGAATACAAGCCCGCAACCAAGGATCACCCCGCCGAAAATGTGCCGAAGCCGAAGAAGCCGGATAACGCTAACGAAAAGTCAGCGGCAGGTTTTTACTCGTCTATCGGCTACCTTTTTGCATCCTTCCAGTACTTCTTCGAGTCTTTTGACCTCGAACCCCTGATGGAGGTTATGGTAGACAACACCGGACAGAAGGTGCCTGCGCCGCAATTTGAGCAGCTTAAGCAGATGGGCACCGGGGGAGTCGTGTGGTTTTATGACATGAAAATTACCAGTAGCCTCAAGACCCCGCAGCCGAAGATGGACGGCGACACCTATACCTGGGATGGAAGCGTTACCATAAAAATCGGCGGTATGGGTGGTCGTGGGGGCATGGGCCGGGAACTGAACAAGGAACAGAGTCAAGACGTTACGTTCAAGGGAACCTATAAGGACGGTCAGTGGCGTATGACAGACCCAGAGCCCACTTCAACATCCGGAAGCTCATCGAGCTCCGGTTCGCTGTTTGGCATCTAGCGAAATTTTACGGTGAGAGTATTCATTTCTCGTTATCGTGATGGGTAGCAAGTATATGCGTATGCTGTACCTCCGATGATCGATACCACCCGAGTGTCAGGGCTTGGGTTCCGAAAGGACTAGCATGTCTTCATTGAATATCTCTCGCCGTTCCGTGCTTGGGTTCCTTGGCGCCGGTTCTGCGGCGGTGGCTCTTGCTGCCTGTTCCGGGGCAAATAATGCTGGCGGGTCAGGCTCCTCCGCATCCGGTGGCCAAGACCAAAAGGACTATAGCGGCGAGGTGAAATTCGACAACTACGACACCTCTGCAGGTAAGTACGAGCCCGGCACCAAGGAACAGCCCCCGAAGAACTTCCCTAAGCCCCTCAAACCAGAGCAGATGGGTGAGAAATCCGTCGCTGGTTTCTATGCGGCAATCGGGTATATGGTAGCTTCGCTGGAATATTTCACAGGCGCCAATGACCCGGAACCTTTGTTGCAGGTCGCGGCAGACAACCAAGGGAATAAGATATCTCCTGATAATTTTCGGCAAGTGGTTGAGCAGAGGAAATCTCAAAAAACCTGGGCTGAAGATCTTATGATGGTGGCAATTTTGGATTCCCCGCAGCCTAAGATTGACGGCGATACCTACACCTGGAACGGAAAGATCAAAGCTAGCAATGGTTCCTTCATCATGTTTAACGGACAAGTGATAGATATTCCCGAAGACAAAAAAGAGGAAGAATCACCTGCCATCTTTAAGGGAACCTATAAAGGCGGTACCTGGTTGCTACAGGATCCGAGTGCTGCAGGACAATCTGGAAGTGCCCAGAATCAGCAGCAGGGACAGAACCAGGGGCAAACCCCGCAGCAGCAGGCTCCGCAGGAAGGAGCCGGGGAAGGCACATCTGGAAACGGCGGGGCACAGTAGCAATACCGCACAAGCTTGTCTAGGAGAACCGAGTGTAGGTTCCTACTTAAAGAAAACCCGCAGGAAGCACGATGTTCTTGCGGGTTTTCCGCGCTCTTAGCTGAATCTTTGTTCAGGGAACACTTAAACCTCGCATGAATTTCTACATCATGTACACAATGGGAATACATCCAACCACAGTTTGCGCCTTGATGCACGGGTAAAAGGCGCTGAAAGGACACCATTTCGATGCCCTCCCACACCTCCCGTCGTTTTCCCCGCCGTTCCGCGCTCGCGTTGTTGGGCATAGGCTCAGCGGGATTTATTGCCTCCTGCCTATCAAGAAACCAAGGATCTGCCACGAACTCTGATGAAACCCGCACCGACTTTGCGGGTGAGGTCAAATTCGATACATATGATGAATCTGCGGGAGCCTTTAAACCTGCAACTCGTGATCATCCGGCTCAGAACGTGCCTGTGCCCATCAGACCCGAGCATATGAACGATAAATCTGTGCAGGGGCTTTACAATACGATCGCCTATATTTCCGCCGCCCTCCAATATATGAACGCCACCGGCAACACCCGACTTTATGATGAAAGCGCCGCCGCAGAGCCGGGACATAGCGTCATGCGCGGCGAAAAAGACGAAAAAGCGTTCTCTTTAATGCGTGAAGGGCGCGTCTGGTTCGATAACCCCGCAGCCACGGTAACCCTCAAAACCTCCGAACCGACTATCAAGGGCGATACCTACACCTGGGAAGGAAAGACCACCCTCGATTACGGAACCTTTCAGGTGGGCGAGAAAGAGACCGTGAACCTTTCTCTCGCGAAACGGTACGAAGTTGCCCAGACCACCTTCACCGCGGTGCATCGTGACGGCCGCTGGTGGTGTAAGGTGAGCGTTCCCGAAAAGATCGTGGGAGCCCCCGAAAGAACTGATCTTTTCTCGCATTTTAGGATGCGTGTAGAAGACCTAACCCCCACGCCCGTACCTACACCGGAGGCAAAGAAATAAAGGCGCTGAGGGTTTTCGGTTATGGATGTGCGTACACAGCAAATATTCAACTGAACGGCCTCAACCTGGGAATATGCAGAAATACCTGCGGCAATCCCAAGCATAAATCATGACGCATGGCAGGATAGTTAGAGGTAACCCAACCACAAGGAGCGTTCATGCTCTCTGCCCTAAACACGGATAGGATACCTTATTATTATCCGGGCATAAGCAAGGCGCCGAAAGGAATACTATGAATATCCCAGCGCATTATCTGACCCGCCGTTCCGCTCTTGGGGTGATCGGCGCCGGTT
>NZ_KV815277.1:250825-259799 GCF_001814205.1 Rothia sp. HMSC036D11 | reverse complement strand
CCGGGAACTATGAACCTGCAACCCGTGAGCATCCCGCAAAGAACGCTCCGAAACCTATTAAACCCGATAACCTGAATGATAAATCGGTGGAGGGCTTCTACGCCAACATTGGGTTCATCATGGCTGCAATCCAGTACTTGGGGGGAACATGGAACGTCGATCCGTTATTAGAAACCAACTTCGATTATAAGGACTCTCTCGCGCAGACTATAAAAACATATATAAAAGAGGATTACACTGAGAAAAACTGGACCGATGTCAAGTTCAAAATCTCTTTGGATACCCCTCAACCGACGATCGAGGGCGATAAATACAACTGGAATGGCAAAATAATTGTAGACCGCGGAAATTTTTATGTATATAGTCGCCAGGCGCATGATGTTCCCCAAGATCAGCGTATCAGTGAAGAGGCGGCGATATTTATTGGTACCTATCAGGATGGTAAGTGGAAAATCAGCATTGAGACAAGTAAATCCGCGTCCCCTGGCGCTGGCAGCGGGTCGTCCACTGGTTCCGGTCTGGGCGGATTCGGATTCTAACATCATAAAGCAGAAGGTCTGAACAGAAAGGAAATATTATGTCTGATCAGTACGTTATTTCTCGCCGTTCCGCTCTTGGGGTGATCGGCGCCGGTTCTGCGGCGGCTGCTCTTGCCGCGTGCTCAACCAGTAATTCTAATGGCGGCGGCGGTTCTGATTCGTCGAAGCGTGATGATTACAGCGGCGAGGTGAAGTATGACAAGTTTGATACTTCTGCCGGGAACTATGAACCTGCAACCCGTGAGCATCCGGCGAAGAACGTTCCGAAACCTATTAAGCCGGATAACCTGAATGATAAATCGGTGGAGGGCTTCTACGCCAACATTGGGTTCATCATGGCTGCAATCCAGTACTTGGGGGGAACATGGAACGTCGATCCGTTATTAGAAACCAACTTCGATTATAAGGACTCTCTCGCGCAGACTATAAAAACATATATAAAAGAGGATTACACTGAGAAAAACTGGACCGATGTCAAGTTCAAAATCTCTTTGGATACCCCTCAACCGACGATCGAGGGCGATAAATACAACTGGAATGGCAAAATAATTGTAGACCGCGGAAATTTTTATGTATATAGTCGCCAGGCGCATGATGTTCCCCAAGATCAGCGTATCAGTGAAGAGGCGGCGATATTTATTGGTACCTATCAGGATGGTAAGTGGAAAATCAGCATTGAGACAAGTAAATCCGCGTCCCCTGGCGCTGGCAGCGGGTCGTCCACTGGTTCCGGTCTGGGCGGATTCGGATTCTAACATCATAAAGCAGAAGGTCTGAACAGAAAGGAAATATTATGTCTGATCAGTACGTTATTTCTCGCCGTTCCGCTCTTGGGGTGATCGGCGCCGGTTCTGCGGCGGCTGCTCTTGCCGCGTGCTCAACCAGTAATTCTAATGGCGGCGGCGGTTCTGATTCGTCGAAGCGTGACGATTACAGTGGCGAGGTCAAGTTCGAGAAGTTTGATACTTCCGCCGGGAACTATGAACCTGCAACCCGTGAGCATCCGGCGAAGAACGTTCCGAAACCTATTAAGCCGGATAACCTGAATGATAAATCGGTGGAGGGCTTCTATCAGAATATCGCCTTTATTATTGCTAGTTTCCAGTATTTCTATATGACGGCAGACGGCAGTGCTCTTATGGAAAGCAACCTTAAAGGCAAAGAACACGTCTCAAAGCTTGAAGAACAGGTGAAATCTTCTGGGGTACCGGATAAGTCTTGGTCTGAAGACCCCACTATCAAAGCTTCTCTTGATACTCCGCAGCCCAAGATTGAAGGCGACACCTATACATGGGAAGGAAAGGTATCAATAAATATGGGTAGCTTTACGGTTGAAAACGGTCAGGTGACGGATATCCCCGAGAAATCGCGGCATCAGGAATGGTTGCAAACCTTTACAGGTACCTATAAAGATGGTGTCTGGGAAATTGACCTTGGAATGAGCAGCTCCGCAAGCCCCAGCGCCAGCGGTGGCGCATCCACCGGTTCCGGCAGCGGCGGAGGACTCGGGTTCTAAACCTCTTTCGGGCTGAACCGCATCGGACGTAAATATAGGACAAGCCCGCAGAAACACGTGCGTTTCTGCGGGCTTAATCTATGTCTGCGGGGCTTGTATGTGGCGGGAGTGTCATAATTACCTGTACTGCGGCTCTACTCCGGGATAATAGAGGATGCGCCCGTCACGGTAACATCTCTCCCCGAACGAAAATACCGGTAACGACGCCGTATTTTCCGTTTCCATGAGAAAGGTGCCCGCCCATGACTTCCTCGTCCATATCCCGCAGAGCCACCCTCGGGGTGCTAGGCGCCGGTTCCGCGCTCGCCTTCGCCGGATGCGCCTCCCGCGTGCAGCCGCTCTCGGCGGACGCATCCGCGAGCTACCGTGCCGACTATTCGGGTGAGGTCACGTTCAACAGCTACGACACCTCCGCAGGAGAATACGTGCGCGCAACCCGTACCCAACGCGCGAAGAACGTGCCCAAACCGGTGAAAACCGCCATGATGACCGAGAAAAGTTCCGCCGGGCTCTACTCCCTATTTGGATTTCTTGGGGCAGCCTTCACCTACGGAATTATGACTAACGATTTCTCTCCCTTCAAAGAAATTACCTTTGTGGGAGGAATAAACGGAGCCGAAGCCTTTGAGGAAAGCAGTGTGAAAGAGCTTGAAAATATGTGGTTTGAAGACCCTAAAATGACGTTTACGCTCAAAGACCCGACTCCCACCCAGAACGGTGACGTCTACACATGGGCGGCAACGACCACATTCTCAACAGGTAATTTTGTAGTGTATGAGGGCACTGCGGTAGACATTCCCAGCGAGGCAAATAAAGACGTTCACGACGGAGAGTTTAAGGCACGATATAACAACGGACGCTGGCTGCTGATCGATATTCCCACCAATACCGATTTGTCTTCTAGCTTTGGCTCAGCGGGTAACCTGAGTGCCTAATTCCAGGGGATAGTACTGGCCGGGAGTATCCGGGATAATAGTGTTAGAACAATAGTCGCTATCGATGAAAGGTCTTTCTTATGGCACAGTCGTTTGTATCCCGCAGAACCGCCCTAGGTGTGCTGGGCGCAGGTTCCGCGCTCGCTTTTGTTGGATGCGCATCCAACGCCGGCAGCGTGAAACCGCTCCCGACGGATGCTACGGCAAGCTATCGCAACGATTTCAGTGGCGAAGCGAAGATTGACGAATACGATACCTCGGCGGGGGAGTATCGTAAGGCGACCCGCACCGAACGCGCGAAGAACGTGCCCAAACCCATCAAACCTAAGAACGCCGACGAAAACTCGGTGGCAGGGCTGTATTCCAGTATCGCGTTCTATACTGCGGCGACCCAGTACATGATGGAGAGCGGTGACGACAGCCTGATCGAGCAGACTGCGCTGAATGATACAGATAAAAGCTCCGTTAAGTCATCCTCGTACCAGTTTTCAACGATCTGGTTTGAAGAACCCAAGGTGACAGCCAACCTCACCACACCGAAGCCCAAAGAATCCGGCGGGGAATACACCTGGCCTTCCCGATTCACCATAGGGTTGGGTAGCTTTATCGCCACCTCAGGAAGGGATGCTGATGTCCCCTCAAGCTCCCGCAGCACCACGCTCGACGTGGATATAACAGGGAAGTATGAAAACGGGCACTGGGTTATTGGCGGGTTCGCCGCGGCCTTCCGCAGCCAGGTAGGTTCAGGCTCTAGCAGCAGTAGTGGATCGAGCATCTAGCCTTCTGCTCTGAGAGGTTTTGCGGAACGTGGTGAGGTGCAGTAAAGCGTACTATCTCATCCCGGCGACGGCGCTTTCACGCATAGGCACCGTCGCCTACACCATTGTGGTGACCTGGTATATCAGCCAGCACGCCGGTCAGCAGATGGTTGGGGTGATGAATGCGTGTAGCGGTGCGGGCATATTCCTCGCCAGCATTCTTGGATTTGTTGTCATTGACAGGTTTAAGAAAAAATCCCTGCTGATTTTCTACGATATTTTTAATAGCCTCTGCTGCCTGTGCGCTCTTATTCTTTTATCGTCAGCACGCGGAGAATTTATCGTTTATATACTGATTATTCTTTCGGCTCTCATGTCTTTAGCCGCGACTGCGTACAGCCCCACAAGCCGCGCTATTATTCCTGAGATTCTTGGAAATCGAGAATTTGAAAAATACAATAGTACCTATTCGATGGTGGGAGAACTATCCCGTGCTGTGAGCCCCCTCGTGGGAACCATGATTCTCATGCAGAATTTTGCGAATGCCCTAGAGCTTTCAATCATCGTCAATTTGGTGTCATTTATTCTGTCTTTAGTGCTCACTTTTATGCTGCCCGCTGGGTCTGTCGCTATCCGACGCTCAGAGGGCTCCGAAGTATTCCAAAAAACGCATATACTTCATGATTTAAGGTTTGGACTAGTATATATAGCCTCTAGTGCATATTTTAGACGTGAACTTGTCTTCGCCGCTCTCCTCAATATGTGGGGTGCCTCAACCCTTTTCCTGCTTCTAGGGCGAATTGCTTACTTGGGGTTAGGGCAAGAAGTTTACGGTATTGGTGTGTTTATGGGAACTATGGGCGCCGTGGCTGCATCTTTTATTCTCAACCGCATACCTGCGCTGAGGCGGTGGGCGCATCCACAAATATTACTGCTGGTTATCGGTGGCGCGTATGTATTGGCACTTATACCCGGAATTATCAGCGTTATTACTGCACAAAGTATAGTGAGTGGAATTATTGTTATCTATACTATTGGTCTTTTCTCGGATTTGCAGAAGAAGAGCGATGCTGGGCATATTGGAAAAGTAATGTCTGTCTTTAGTTTAGCGGCAGCGCTTTTTACATCGCTGGGAAATCTACTCTTCTCACATCTAAGTGTGCGGGTAGATACCGGAACATATGCGTTCGTATGTGCCGCATCCTTAGCCCTTACAGCGGCGGTGCTTTGGGCAATACGGTATCTTTTAACCCGCGCGAGCAGATAATATTTCGGCGAGCAGATAGCAATCCGTTATCTGCTCGCCAAAATATTATCTGCTCGCGCTATTGGGAGCTGGCAGGCGGTTACCAGATACGCACGCGATCCTCAGGCGCCAGGTACAGTTTGCTGTCCTCAGGAACATCGAACGCATCATAAAACTCGTCGATATTGCGCACCACGCCGTTCACCCGGAACTCGTCGGGGGAGTGCGGATCCACCGAAATCATCATCTCCGCATGCTGCGGGCGTGACTTAGTGCGCCATCCCTGCGCGGTAGACCAGAACAGGCGCTGCGCGGCCGTCATGCCGTCGATGACCGGCGCATCCGCCAGTGAGGTGATGCCCTGCTCGGCAAGCGCAATCTCATAGGCCCTCAACGCAATTGACAGACCCGAAAGGTCGCCGATATTCTCACCCAGAGTTAGTTCGCCGTTCACCCGGAACTTCTGCGGGTCAAGGTTCGCCGGGGTGTAGGCGTTATACTGCTGCACCAGCGCGCTCGTGCGCTTGGTAAACTCGGCGAAATCCTCCTCGGTCCACCAGTTATTCAGCGCGCCGTCGCCATCATAGAGCGCACCCTTATCGTCAAACCCGTGGCCGATCTCGTGACCGATTACCATGCCGATGCCGCCGTAGTTCGCTGCGTCGTCGGCCTCAGGGTCGAAGAAGGGCGGGCGCAGAATAGCCGCGGGGAACACAATCTCGTTAGCGGGCGGCATATAGTAGGCGTTCACGGTCTGCGGAGACATCAGCCATTCGTTCTTATCAACCGGGTCGCCAGCGCGATCGATCATGAAATCGCTGTTAAAGGCGGCGGTGCGGCGCAGGTTCTCGAACAGGTCACCGGGCACCAGGGTCAGTTTCGAGTAGTCGCGCCACTCGTCCGGGTAGCCGATCTTCGTGACAAACTTCGAGAGCTTTTCCAGTGCCTTCTCGCGGGTGGCTTCGGTCATCCAATCCAGGTTCGTGATGGAGCGGCGGTATGCTTCCAGCAGGTTATTGACCAGCTTGAGCATTTTCTCCTTGTGTTCCGGCGGGAAATGCACCGCCACGTATTCCTTGCCGAGCTCCTGATCGAGCGCGTTCTCCACAGCCGCAACGCCGCGTTTCCAGCGTTCGCGCAGCTCTTCGGTGCCTGAGAGAGTGCGACCGTAGAAATTGAAGTTTTCCTGCACGAACGCATCCGGTAGGTAGGGCGTGCGGGAACGGATAGCGCACCACAGGGCCCAGAGTTTCCAGGTCATCAGCGGGGTGGACTGCCACATGTTCGCCACGCCCTCCAGGAAAGAAGGCTGAGAAACAATGACCGTGCCCAGCTCTTTGGGGTCTGCCCCCAGCGCAAGAAGCCACTGCTGGAGCGGGAAACCGGGGAACTTCTCGTCAAGTTCGGTGGCTTTGACGGGGTTATATTTCGCCTCTGCATCACGGTTTTTCACGACATCCCAATGATGTGCGGCGATCTCGGTCTCGTGCGAGAAAATGAGCTGTGCCGCCTCCATAGGGGTTAGGGTGAAGCTCTCGGTAAGACCGGTCAGCTCGAACATGGTGGCAATATGCTCGATATACGCGGCGCACACCTGCTCGTACTTCTCTTCGCGGTAGTACGCTTCATCGGGCAGGCCCAACCCGGCCTGGGTGAGGTAAAAGACGTAGTGCTCGGGGTCTTTCTGATCGATGCTGGTGTACCACCCGAGAAGCTGCGCCAGCCCAGCCCGTGAGAGGAGCGCTAGAGTGACGGCGAGCTGGTCGCTTGTGGCGGCGTTGAGAATCGGGGCAACCTCGCGCATGAGCGGTTCCAGCCCGTCGGACTCAATCTTTTCGGTATCCATAAAAGAGTTGTAGAGCGCGCCGATGCGGGATTCAGGCTGTTCCTTGGCGATACGCTCAACAATCTCACGCACATGCTTTTCGGCATCATCGCGCAGAGTGTACAGCCCGCCGTCTTTGGAACGGTCGGCGGGAATTTCATAGGTATCGAGCCAGCGGCCGTTCACGTGGCGGAAGAAATCATCGCCCGGTTTAACCGCATTATCGACCCATTCGGTCGTAATTCCAGAGTTCTTTGCATTATCCATGACCCCATTCTAGGGGCTTTATGGCGCGAGAACCTTGAAGATAACACCTCTTCGGCATATTCCCTCAGGGGCGTAATTCGGTGAACGCTGCCACCCTTTGCCCCTTAAAGGCAACCGCGAGCAGGTAGGATTTTGCCGATAAGGTAGGAAAATCCTACCTGCTCGAATCAAAAACCACCTGCTCGCGGAAACTGAAATTACGCCTGCGCGTTTTCTGCAGCGAGTTTCTTATCCCTCTCAGCCATCATGCGCTTCTCTGCCCCATTAACAAGCCAGAGGAACACAATAGCCAGTCCCGAGCACACGATCATGAAGATGAAGGCGGTGCTCCAGCCCCAGTGATCCACAATGATGCCGATACCGGTAGAAGCCAACGTAGCACCCAGAGCATACCCGAAAAGACCGGTAAATCCTGCGGCGGTACCCGCGACATGTGAAGGCGACAGGTCGATAGCCTGCAAACCAATCAGCATCACCGGCCCATAAATCAGACCGCCAATCAGCGCCAACGCAATATAGGCGATAATGAGCGGAGCATCGGCTGAAGGCAGCCAATACAGCAAAATAGCGCCTACGGTAGCAATCAAGAAGAGAATACCCGCGGGTGAACGACGACCCTTAAAGACATAGTCAGAGACGAAACCGCAGAGAATGGTGCCGCCAATACCGGCAAGTTCCAGGATTGAGAACCCAGCAATACCGCCCTCAAGGGAGGCGTGGCGCACATCGTGCAGATATTTAGGAGCCCACACCAGCACACCGTAGCGCAGCGTGTACACAAAGACATTAGCAAGAGCCAGATACACCATGGTCGAATTAGTCAGCACATGCTTACGAATAGTCGTCCATGTTGATTCAGAACGGTCTTCGTCCGTGGACTCAACCTTGTGGGGATCGTTGCGGTACACGTCAATAGTGGGCAGGCCCTCAGCCTCCGGATTATCGCGAATCAGCAGCCACGCCACAAAAGCAAGCACAAAGCTAATCACCGCAGGGAACCAAAAAGCAACCTGCCAGGTTTTACCGAAGAGCGTGAAACCCCAGGCGACCAAAAGACCCGAGAGCGCGCCACCAACGTTATGTGCGGTATTCCAAAGAGAAACCTTAGACCCGCGCTCGCTCGTAGAGAACCAGTTCACGAGCACGCGACCTGAGGGCGGCCACCCCATACCCTGGAAGATACCGTTGAAGACCATAATGGCGGCCATGGTGGATGCGATTGCGGCCCCGTATCCTGCAGCTGCCGCACCGGACCCCATGTACCCGGCGATAGCGAGCAGAACGTTTGCAATACCAGAAAGTACTAATCCTATGGGGAGGAATAACCGCGCATTAGAGCGGTCAGAAATCATAGCGGTAAAGAATTTGCTGAAACCATAGGCTAAAAGCAACGCCGTAGAAAGCGCACCAATAGCCGCATTACTAAAACCGAGCTCATGAGTCAGAATCGGCGTAACAAGCGGAACGTTATTGCGAATCAGATAAAACGTTGCGTACCCGATAAAAATACCCATAAAAACCTGAAAACGTAGGCGTGGGTACTTCGATGCGACCTCTGCTGTGTTCAGTTGAGGTTTTGCTGTCGGGATAGCAAGCCAGCGGGGTACAGAACCCTTCTTCTTTGGAGAATCTGTAGTAGTCATGCTCGCATTTTAGGAATAGATACCTATAGAAATAGTAATTTTAAGAGCATATGTACAGGTTACTTAAACTAGAAGTGAACATATGTTCAGAATGATTATTCTGTGAATAGCAATTTTAGGCTGTCACAACAGTAAATTTTTTATTTATGTGAGATAGGACTATGTCTTAGGGAACATAAATGCTTATGTTGGATGCGCATACCCTCTATATAACCGCGAGCAGGTAGGATTTTGCCGATAAGGTA
>NZ_KV815277.1:149522-250725 GCF_001814205.1 Rothia sp. HMSC036D11 | reverse complement strand
TTCCTACCTGCTCGAACCAAAAACCACCTGCTCGCGGAATTATTGTGATTGTTTAAGCCTGTAATTAAGGCACTTTATAGGGGCGGAGCGTCAGAGACTACAGGCTTGCCCGAACCTTCTTCGCGGCGGACACCACGTTCTCCAGTGTCCTCTTCGTCTCCTCGTAGTCGCGGGTCTTCAAACCGCAATCCGGGTTAACCCACAGGTCAGAGATGGTTCCGTACCCAATCGCGGCACGGATCAGCTCCTCAACCTCGGCCTGCGAAGGCACACGCGGCGAGTGAATATCCCACACGCCCGGTCCCAGCCCCGAAACATAGCTTTCGGGAATATCCGCCAGCAGCTCCATATGCGAGCGCGCCGCCTCAATACTGGTCACATCCGCATTCAGGGCATTAATCGAATCAATAATCTCGTTGAATTCCGAGTAGCACAGGTGGGTGTGAACCTGAGTTTTGTCCTCGACCGCGCTCGTCGCCAGGCGGAACGCATTCACCGACCACGCCAGGTACGCGGGCTGCTCATCACGGCGCAGTGGCAGAAGCTCACGCAGTGCCGGTTCATCCACCTGAATGATGCGGATGCCCGCCTCTTCCAAATCGGCGATTTCGTCGGCGAGCGCCAATGCCACCTGATTCGCGGTTTCCTCGCGCGGCTGGTCATCACGCACGAACGACCAAGCCAGAATAGTCACCGGGCCGGTCAGCATGCCCTTAACGGGACGATCGGTGAGCGACTGGGCGTAGGAAATCCAGGGCACGGTCACGGCCTCGCCGCGCAGCCCTTCACCTGAGCGTTTCACATCGCCGAACAGCACCGATGGGCGGGTGCAGCGTGAACCATAGGACTGCACCCAGCCGTGCTTCGTCGTGGCGAAACCATCGAAATTCTCGGCGAAGTACTGCACCATGTCGTTACGTTCGGCCTCACCGTGCACGAGCACATCCAGGCCCAAATCTTCCTGGAGTTTAATAACGGAGGCGATCTCTTCACGCAGGAACTCGTCAAGCTGCTGCTGCGTGATTTTACCGGCACGCGCCTCTGCACGGTGGCGGCGAATATCGCCGGTCTGCGGGAACGAACCAATGGTTGTGGTCGGCAGTTTCGGCAGATTCAGATCGGCTTGGGCATCCCGGCGGGTCTTCAGTTCGGGGCGCTCAAAATCCTGCGGTTTCACGGATGCGGCACGCTCACGGATTGCCGCATTATGCTTACGCGGATCCGCTGTGAAACGTGCTAGCGCTTCGTCGGCGGTCTTCAACTCTGCCTCAACCGCAGACTCACCGTCGGCAAGACCGCGGGCAAGAGTCACGATCTCGGCGACTTTCTGGTCGGCAAAAGCCAGACCGTCTACGGGCACATCGGCGGGGTCTTCAAGGTCGAGATCGTGCGGCACATGCTGCAGCGAGGTTGAGGACGCGACCGCCACCTCGCCGCCATTAATGTTCTGGAGTGCGTGCAGAAGCGCTCGCAGATCGGCACGCCATATATTGCGTCCGTTAATGGCACCCGCCACCAGGGTTACGCCGGAGTCTTTGAAGGCAGTCAGTGCCTCGGCATCGTAGAGCGTGGAAACCAGGTCGAGATGCAGAGCCTCAATACCGGTGTCTAACAGCGCGGGCAGGTTCTCGCGCAGATTGCCGTAGGGGCTTGTCACCAGGATTGCGGGACGGTTCGTTTCGGCTGCCAACGCGGTGTAAGTTTTACGCACCAATTCGGCGATTTTGGCGTTGGGAATGTCGCGGTCCACGGTCAGGCCGGGTTCGTCGAGCTGCACCCACTGCACGCCGCGCTCCGCCAGCTCGGCGAGTACCTGCCGGTAGGCTTTCACGAAATCGTCTAGGCGATCCAGCGGTGTGAATCCTTCGGGCGAACCCTGCTCGGCTTTCGCCCCGAGAAGCAGAGTGAGCGGGCCGACCAGCTGCGGGCGCACCGTCACCCCGTGCTCCTTGGCGACTTCAAGCTGCTCGTCGATAGCCTCAAGATTCAGCGTGATCTCGGTATCCGGACCGATCTCGGGCACCAGGTAGTGGTAGTTCGTATCGAACCATTTCGTCATCTCCAGCGGAGGCAGCGTCTCTGTGCCGCGCGCTAGAGCAAAGTACCCGGGTAGATCGAGCAGGCCGCGCGCATCCTTGGCGTCGGCAAGACGCTTGGGCACGAGGGTGAAAAGGCGCACGGCGTCGAGCACCTGATCGTAGTACGAGAAAGTCGCCGGGATAGACGAATCGGTGGCGCTAAGACCGCGTTCGATCACACGGTCATAGTAGGTGCGCTGCACATCTGCGGCCGCCTGGCGCAGCTCATCCTGCGTGATTTTGCCTTTCCAGAACGCTTCCTGTGCCTTCTTCAGCTCGCGGAAACGGCCCACGCGGGGGTAACCGACGATGGTTGCTGCGGGGAATGGGGTGCGGGTCATCCTAGTTCCTTACTGTGGGAGGGTGTCAAATAAAAGGGGAGTTTAGAGGTATTGAAGATCGCTTAGGGGGAGTTTGAAACGGTTCGAGTAGCGCGGAACGTCGAGTTCTTCGAGGACGTCCAGCACAGCCTCATGCTCGTTAAATGTGAAGAAATGCAGGCCGGGGGCGCCAGCATCAAGCACCTTGCGACATTGGTCGAGCGCATGTTCCACGCCGATGCGGTGCAGCTCGCGCGGATCGCTCGCGGTTTCCAGGCGATGCGCCAGCTCGCGCGGCACTTCGAGCCCGGCAAGCTCGCACAGCTTCGTCAGCCGAGTCAGCGAAGTAACGGGCATAATACCGGGAATAATGGGCATTTCCACCCCGGCAAGGCGCGCAGCATCTACCAGCCCCGAATAGCGCTCGGTCTCAAAGAAAACCTGGGTGATGGCGAAATCCGCCCCGGCACGCTGCTTTGAAAGCAGAATCTCAATGTCTTGAAGAAGCGAGGAAGACTCGGGGTGCTTATGCGGGTACGCCGCAACCCCAATCGACACCTTCCCCGCAGCAAGATGCGCGAAATCCTCACGTTCCACCCTGCGAATCAGTTCCACCAGGTAGCGGGCAAAAGGTAGCTCAAGCGGGCGCGCGTTTTCGGGCGGAATATCGCCGCGCAGCGCTAAAAACCCGCGTACTCCAAGCCCCAGAATCAGACGAACCGAGCGTTCCAAATCAGCCACGGAATGCCCCACGCAGATTAGATGCGCCAGTGGGTTCAGCGAGGTTTCATGTACCAAATGATCGAGCAGAGCCAGCGTCTTTTGGCGGCGCTGCGCATCGCCCGAATAGGTGACGGAAACGTAATCCGGGTTGGTTTGCTCAAGCTCGGTGATGGTTTTGAGCAGGGAATCGCAGCTTGCGTGCGACCGTGGCGGATACAGCTCGTAAGAAAGAGCCGGGTGAACTGTCGTCATTTTCATTCCTCCGTGTTCACCCGATAGAAGCGTGCCCGAAGGTACGCCGAATCTTAGCAAGACGCGAAGGGAATTCACTTCTATCGGTTCTGGCGGGAGCACCTTGTCCGTCCACCCCATGGGTGGAGGCTGGCGAGGTTGCTGCGACGTCTAAGAGCCAGATCTCTCGGTCGCTCTGGATAGATAACGTTCCTATTCTAGGCAGGATGCGCGGTGCCAGCAAGAATATGTCGGCACATGTCGTCGAGCGGTCATAACCGCTTAATATTGTGGGATGCGGCGAAACATTACGTCATACGGGTTCGCGGCGATGCGGGTCAGCGCGTTGAAACCTCCACCTGATTTGGCCGCAAGTTTAGCCGCGAGCAGATAATATTTCGACGAGCAGATAGCGGAATGTTATCTGCTCATCGAAATACTATCTGCTCGCGAGGGAATTGCAGAGCGCCGCGAACGTCATGTTGCGACCATACACTGTCAAACACGGTAGAGTAAATGTATGGAACGCATCGAATCTCCCGCATATGCACGCCTGGGGAACTCCGGGCTGGTCGTGCCCTCCGTCGGAATCGGCTGCAACAACCTGGGACGCCCCGGCACCCCCACTCAAACCCAGGAAGGCACCAACGCTGTTATCGCCGCCGCAGTCGCCGCTGGCATCGGCTTCTTCGATATTGCCGACCTGTACGGCGCCGAACCCGGGCTGTCAGAAACCATGTTCGGTACCGCGATGCGCGAACTCAACCTCAACCGTGATGACCTGATCATCGTCACCAAATTCGGGCTTCCCACCGGTACCCTCAACGGCAACGACTGGGATGCGCGCGGCTCACGCCGATACATCATGCGTGCCGTCGAAGGTTCACTGCGCCGCCTGGGAACCGAGTACATTGACCTGTATTTCTACCACAGCCCCGACCCGAACACCCCGCTGGAAGAAACCCTATCTGCTCTAGATACGCTCGTGACCAGCGGAAAGGTTCGTTACCTGGGGCACTCCAACTTTGCGGGGTGGCAGCTTGCCCACGCCGAGCATCTCGCCCGCGAACTCGGCACTGAGCGGTTTATCGCCGCCGAAAACCACTACAACCTGCTTGACCGCCGTGCCGAACTCGAAATTCTTCCCGCCGCCCGCCACTTCGGGCTCGGGGTTCTCCCGTATTTCCCGCTTGCCAATGGGCTTTTGACCGGAAAATACCGCCGCGACAGTATCCCTGCAGGGTCACGTCTGTCGCATTCCAAAGCGCAGGTACTTGCGCAAGCCGACTGGGAACAACTCGATGCCTACCGCGAATTTTGTGCCGATCTGGGAATCTCTGAGGTTCAAGCCTCCATCTCTTGGCTCAAACAGCAGAACCCCGTCGCTAGCGTGATTGCCGGGGCAACCACCCCCGAACAAGTACACGCAAACGCGCAGGCCGCAAGCGTGCGTTTCAACGATGACGAACTGGTGCGGCTCAACGAGATTTTTCCAGCGCCCGAAAGCATCGCGCTTTTCTAACAATCTCCTTCGCCACTGCAAATATAGCCAGCTGGAAATATAACTAATCGGGAATATACCCAAGCCAGCAAGCGTTTAAAGACTGTGCGGTCTCTCAACCTGTGCCGTACAAGACCCCTCATGAAAGACAAAAATACCCGCATGAGCATCACCACCGAGCCGCCGAACCGCGCCAGTGCACTACCCCCGCTCGGGCAGGGCGCGCACACCCGCCGCCTAGGCGTTATCGCGCTGGTGGCAACCTTCGGCGGGCTCCTCTTCGGGTACGACACCGGCGTTATCAACGGTGCCCTCGACCCCATGAGCCGCGAACTCGGCATGGACAACACCATTCAAGGCTGGGTCACAGGCTCCCTCGCCTTCGCTGCCGCCCTCGGAGCCATGATCACCGGGCGTATCTCAGATGTCATCGGACGGCGCAGAACCATCATCGGACTCTCAATCCTCTTCATCGCGGGCGCGCTCGCATGCGTCTTCACCCCCAGCATTGCTGTACTGTTGATGGGCCGCACGATGCTCGGGCTCGCTGTGGGAGGCGCATCCGCAGTCGTGCCTGTATTCCTCGCCGAACTTGCACCCTACGAAATTCGCGGCTCACTCTCCGGGCGTAACGAACTCATGGTCGTCGGTGGGCAGTTCGCAGCGTTCATCGTGAACGCCATCATCGGCAACCTCTGGGGTGAACACGACAGTGTATGGCGGTGGATGTTCGCCGTCTGCGCCTTGCCTGCGCTCGCGCTTTTCATCGGTATGCTGCGCATGCCCGAATCCCCACGCTGGCTTATCGCGCAGGATCGCACTGAGGATGCGCGCGCCATTATGCGGCGCATCCGCCCCGCCGAACGTGCTGATGCCGAAATCGCGGACATCGCGCGTTCGCTTGAGGAAACGCGCACCCAAATCGGCGCGGAGACTAGGGGCAGCACGGGTAAAATCCTGCGTGAAAAATGGTTTGTGCGGATTCTGCTGGTCGGTATTTTGGTAGGTGCCGGGCAGCAGCTCACTGGTATTAACTCGATCATGTACTACGGCATTAAGGTGCTTAAAGAGGCCGGGTTTGACGAAGGTTCGGCTCTCATCGCGAATATCGCGCCGGGCGCTATCGCCGTGGTCGGCTCAATCTTTTCGCTGCGCATGATGGAACGTGTGAACCGCCGCACGATGGTGATCGCTGGGTATTCGCTGACCGCGTTTTTCCACCTGCTGATCGGGGTAGCGTCTATGCTCCTGCCGGAAGGCAGCCCCGCGCGTCCCTATATTATCCTGGCGCTTGTGGTCGGGTTCGTGGGGTCGATGCAGACCTGCCTGAACGTTTCGACATGGGTGCTGATGAGCGAGCTGTTCCCGCTTCGGGTGCGGGCGGTCGGCATGGGCCTTTCCGCATTCTGCGGGTGGATGATGAACGGTCTGCTTTCCCTCGTATTCCCGGTTATTTTGGGGGCGCTGGGACTGACCGGATCCTTCTTCGGGTTCATGGTGGTGAACGTGCTGATTGCCGTGCTCATGTGGCGTAACCTGCCCGAGACCCGCGGCAAAACCCTGGAGGACGTGGAGGCGGGCGTTATCTCGGGCGCAGCCTACCCGTTCAAGAAATAAGGCATAGAGTTTCCTTATGCTCTGGATGCACATCTGAAGGATCATCCTGCGGAATTATTGTGAAGAACGACAGTTCTACTAATAGCAGTATTCTGGAGTGGAAAGTCTAATCTCGATGTATAACACAGCGTCTGCTTCATGAGAATTTGAGGTTAACTGCTTATTTCTTATATACATCGCCCCGGGAGCCTACGCGGAAGACTTCGACGAGTATCTTATTTTCATTAACTGTATAGAGTATGCGATATTGGCCAACTCGTATACGGAAACCTTCGCGACCCTGTAACTCCTTAACTGCAAGAGGACTACCTGGAATTTGGGGTAGAGGATACATCTTGAGGTCTAGGAGACGAAGGCGTATGTTTTCGAAAGTCTTCTTGTCGCCCTTCCGTATCTTGTCAAGATCCTTCGCAGCTTGCTTTGTGAGCTGCACCCTGTATTTTTTCATGAAGCTTCTCTCCTATAGAAGAACCAGCATATCGGATATTTGTACTAGTGTAATGATAAATATCACAGAAATAATAGCACATATTTTTCAAAGTGTACACTTGTTGCATAATGGCTCATGTGTGTACTACACTGTAATGACGAGACAGACAGAAGGAATTAAGCTCTAGAGCTTCATTAAGGACATACATTTTTAAGTCCCTTGGAAGCAGGTTTGAGCTTAAATGTGCTAAAGAGAAAAACCATGACTACCGCTGTTCCCAACATAGAGCGCGAAGTAACAACACTGAAAGAGCTTCGCAACAACCTCGGTACTAAAATCAATGAAGCTGCGTTTGGTGGTGAGCGGCCCCTCATCAGCCGCAACGGTAAGACTGTCGCAGCTATCGTCTCTTATGACGATCTGAAACTACTGGAAGAATACGAAGAACTACTCGATATTGAGGCACTGCGGAAGGCTCGTGCCGAAGACGATGGGTACAGGATCTCTCTAGAAGACTATCTAGAGAAGAACGAATAACGTACCTGTTAGGGTTTATGTCCGAGCTTGGACGGCTTTGGAAACATCCTTAGCCATCTATAGCTCGGGCATTTATATTCTATGAGCCTCTGCTATTCAGGGAAGAATCTCCTTAGAAGGTTGCAAGCCACTATTGTGTACGTATGGTACATGTACTTTGGCGGCTCTGGCCATGCCGCAGCCCCACTCAGCAAAGGCACTCCTATCCTGCGAGGGCGAGGGATAAGTGATAGTGTCAAATATGTTATAACTATCCTTCGGTTGTGGTGCCGTCGCGCGATATTCCCGCTGCCGACTCCACGGATAGCGCACAGTCGCGCATATTTGACGGCACCCACATACCTGTGACTTCTAGAAGGCAGAAAGTCGTGGCAGACAACGTAAAAAATGATTGGGATTTGCGCAGCGAGAAGGTTCAGAAGAACCAGGTGGCCGCTTATGACGAGATGCGCCGCCGCTGCCCCGTAGCGCACGACGAGTTCATGGGCTACTCCGTGTTCAAGAATGCCGATGTGCAGCACGTGCTCGATCATCCCGAAATTTACTCGAATGTCGTCTCGACTAGGCACATCGCCGTGCCAAACGGTATGGATGCGCCCGAACACACAACGTTCCGCGCCGTGAACGACAAATACTTCACCCCCGAACGCCTGAATGAGTTCGAGCCGAAAATCCGTGAGGTCGTCAAGAACCTGGTGGCTGATCTGCCGCGCGGCACCGAGGTTAATGTGATGGATGGGTTCGCGCAGGCTTATGCGATGCGCATCCAGAACGCGTTCATGGGCTGGCCCGCAAGCCTTGAGAAGCCACTGATCGAGTGGATTGAGAAGAACCGCGAGGCTACGCTGCGCCGCGACCGCGAGCAGATCGGCAAGGTCGCCCTTGAGTTTGACACCTATATTCGTGAGCTTCTGGATGCGCGCCGCGAGCAGGCTGCCGCCGGTAATCCGCAGGATGTGACCGCCGAGCTGTTGACCGACACCGTGCAGCTGCCCGGTCAAGAGCCGCGCACCATGACTGATGAAGAGATTGTGAGCCTGATTCGTAACTGGACGGTGGGGGAGCTTTCGACCGTTTCGGCGTGCGCCGGGATTATCGTGAACTTTTTGGCGCGCAACCCGCAGGAGCAAGCGCGGCTGCGTGACTCACTGGGGGAGGGGCATGCGGAGATCGCCGCCGCGGTTGAGGAGATTATGCGCCTTGAAGACCCGCTGGTGACAAACCGCCGCGTGACTACCGAAGACACCGTGTTGGGTGGGCGTACTATTCCGGCTAATTCGCGGGTGACGATTAACTGGTCGAGTGCCAACCGTGACGAAGACGCGTTCGAGGATGCGCTCACCTATAACCCGCATCGTGACCAGTCCCGCAACCTAGTGTATGGCGATGGTATTCACGTCTGCCCGGGTGCGCCGCTGGCCCGCTTGGAGCTGCGCCTGCTCATGGAGGAGCTACTGAAGGCGACCGAGAGTATTGTTCCTGGTGACGAGTCGGATGCACCCGCCACCGAGAACGCGACCTACCCGATCTCGGGTTACTCCACGGTCCGGGTGGTGTTTGGGTAGAAAAATATAAAGGTTAGTCCGAGACCATGCGACCATGACCCCGGACTAATCCTCGCTAAAAATATTTAAATAATTGACTATAGATTATTTAATGAAGATTCTCGATACTATTAGCAGCTCAAACGATAAAAAATAGATTCCGCAAGAGTAGCCGGAGGCCACTTCTTCCCATCTAGACGAGCTTTGAGATTCTCGCAGGTTCCTGCTCCACTTATCTGTGCCAGTTCCTGGTCGGTGATCTCTTCTAGGAGTGTAATCTCCTGGTTCATACATTTCTCCTATCACTTAGAGTAATTATCTGTATATTATGAGCAGTATAGATAAGGCTTGATAATTTCTGTACTACTCATACTTTTCAGCTAACCTTAAAAAGATATAATAAAAATATTAATATTCTTTCTTATTAGCTATTTAAATTTAGCAGTTTTACAAAGCTGTTTTCAAGAATGCCCTCGACCAGAAAATACGTTTGGAAGGGTTGTTATAGATACTGATACGACGGGCTCGGGGGTAATCAAAAATATAACCAATACCAAACACACGAGCGTTCACTTTTACCAAAAGTAGAAGAGCCACAATAATATTGAGACAGTGGGGAAGGGAACCTCTGTCCGGGGGCTAGCGAATGTAATAGGTGGTTAGGGAAGCTGAAGAGGCATACACTACGAAGAAAAATCCATTTATTCACGTTAGATGTGCTTAAATTTTTATTAATTTTTGTGAGTTTATCCAGTAAATCTGGGTAATTTAATAATTCTGTTATAAATTAGCGTATATGGTTCAGGGAGGGAAGGAATTTTTAAAAAATATTTTAACTTCCCATTCTCATACACAATGTTCGAATTTCGGGTGTTTAAACAGTGTTATTAAAATCTGGGGGGATACCATCAATTTCAACCTTTCCTTGAAATTCTGGGTTGAACATAGATTTTAATTGATGTTCAATATAAATTACATATGAAATAATTACACTTGGTGTATTTGTTTAGAATATTTTAAGTTATATAAAAGTGCTCTTGAACTTACCTTTCTGAGATTGCTAGGTTTAATGTGACAGTAAAATATTGGATTTGATGAATTCTCTGTATTGCTGTCGGTTCAATAGGGTGTTTTATGGATGTTAACTATACGTATCTAGTTTGTGAAAATTGATGATACTTCTTTAGAAAACATCCCACCCCTAAAAATTTTAAAAGTTGAAAGGAAAACCTATGCGCAAGGATGCTGTTCTTCTGGAAGGGATTACCGATCAGGAACTTGACAACGTAAATGGTGCGGGGTTCTGTGAGAACATGAAGGGTCGAGTTGAAGGGTCTGAGTGGCCTCCAGCCGGTCTTCTTGAGACTTTTTGGTACTACCGTAAGTGCAAGTAGTATCAAAAAATCAACATTAAGAATGACGAAAATATTTCCTTAATGTTATTTAGTGAGTGCCAACCAGGCTTTCTTTAAGAAGAACTGGTTGGCATTTTATTTTGATAATTTTAAAAATATGAGAGCTATTCATCTAGGGTGGTCTTGGATCCGGAAGGTGAGTCTGTGTACGACCGTGAACACTCCGAACACTCTCTGGTGGGAGTGCTGGGACTTGCGGCACCTGAAAGACAAGTGCCCGCAGGTATCTGATCTTCGTGATTACACATCCGACGACACAATAATGGATAACCATGCTGTGTAACTTTTTGCATCCTTGGTAAAGCCATCGTCAAGGTTTTGAAAACCACCCTCTTGTATATACGACAAAATCAGGTCGGAGAAACCCTCGCTAAACGATTCAAAGTTCCCCAAATCACAATCAGCTGTATCCTTCACAAGATATAAACAATACTGCTATACGTATTACCACAAGCCATACCTACTAACCCGTAAGCCTTGCTGAATACCTCCGGGATTGTGATCGCGATGGATCCTGCTGTCAGGAGTATGCCATGACATCTTCGCCTACTGACACCATTACCTTGGTAAATTCATGGTTCCGGAAGATGTTGTGGCCGAGTAAGGCTACTAAAGACTCGGACTACTCATACTGATGAAAAACCACCCGGAGAGCTGCCCATAGAAGGCAAGTCACTGAACCGTCAGTCAACCACCACCGCATGCTCATCTAGTGCGTGAACAAATGCTGACGAGTACTGTCATACACCTATCGCAGGCCCCTGGCTTGTATCACCAGGTGTTCTCCGTAGTGCATGGGCTAATCTGCTGTCTATAGCAACACACAAATGAATAACCCTCACGGTGTGGAAAAAATTTTTCAAAAATATTTTTAGACTTTAACCTTATTGTGCGATGTTCGTTTTTTTGGTATTTAAACGTCGTTATTAAAATTTGGAGGTATTCTTTTAATTTTTGATTTTCCTTGACATCCTAGCCTGAACACTGCTTGAATCATAGTTCAAAATTGTTTACAAATAAAATAAATTTTATTTCTTGCAGTTTTTTAGATTGTCTTAAACTATCTAATATTGCTCTTGAATACTTTCCCTATGCTTGCTAGATTTAATTCCATCAACCAAATAGATTCAGTTGAAGATATTTAGGGATTATTTTTAGGGAATCCTGTGTGGTTGATAATTTGTTTAGGGTTATTTGCCCTAACGCTTCCAAGATTGAAAGGAAAGTGGTATGCGTAAGGATGTTGCCCCTTTGGAGGAGCTCACTGAGCAGGACCTTAACCTGATTAGTGGAGGAAAGGCATCATGGTGTAATGATCCGTCCCGGACTTCCCATATGAGCTTCTTCACATATTGGTATTACTGCACCTAATGATTTTTCATGATAAATAAACAATATAGTGTATTTTGGGGTATCGGTATTAGTTTTCTATAAAATATATGACTTGTACCCATGAATTAATATGCGAATTGTTTTAAATCATGATATGGCTTGCTTCAAATACATATTTTGAAGCAAGCCACAAATTTTAGACCGCGAAGATCATCCGGTTGAACCTGTTCTACTAAACAGCACGCGGCTGTATACTCCGATTATTCCCGGCTCCACCGAAGCATAAGGTATCAAGTAATGGCTTTTCCTGTTGTTTTGCAGACAGCTCAGACCGAGTGTGGTCTGGGCGTGAGCGCTTCTATCCTGCAGCATTACGGGCGCTATCAGACGGTCTCAGACTTGCGTCTGGCTATGGAACCGGGACGTGAAGGTCTCAATTTAGCCCAAGTACGTAATCTTTTGAAATCCGAAGGTATGGAGGTTAGCGCCTATAAGGCAGGATCCTTGGAACAACTACGGAATATTGGGAAACCCGTTATCCTACATTGGGACAACTCCCACTATGTGGTGCTGGTGCGCATCCGCAAAGATCGTGTGCAGATTATGGATCCTGCGATCGGGAATCGAATTATAAGTCTGGAGGAAGCAGAAAGATCTTTCTCTGGCAGCGTGTTGATACCGACTCCGCGGGAAGATTTCGAGAAAAAATCCCGGAACGTTTTCAAAGACTGGCAGATAGGTACCTTTCTGACGAAACAGCTGTTTGGTCAGTATGCTCTTTTCGTTGGTTTATTTGCCCTCACCTATGGTGCGACCTTTGCTGTGCCTATGGTGATTCAGCACGTGGTGGATGCCCAGCTTAAGGGTGAGGAAAATATAGTTGTTGGAATAACCACTAGCGTAATTGTAGGGATTTTGGGTTACTACCTGGTTTCTATCGCACGTGCTGCAACTCTCGCGAGCATCGTCTCTAATGTGGGTCTCAAACTCTCAGGAAACCTATTCGGTAGACTCATTAAACTGCCCTTGACCTACTTCGCCCTTCGTTCTCCCGGGGATATTCTCTACCGGCTGGCGAGTATCAACATGCTTCGGGATTTCCTTGCCTCAAAGATGACCGAGTTTGTCATCAACCTTGGCACATTCTTCGTTATTCTCACTTTTATCGCTCAGCAGTCCGGCGTGGTTTTGCTCATGACCTGTGTAGTTCTTGCCATGCTGGTTATTGTATGGATTTTGACGGCGCGGCCCACCTCCCAGGCTCTTGACAATGAATATGCGCAGGCTTCTGAAACTCAGGTGATTGAGCTTGATGCCATTAACACCGTGGCTTCCATGAAGATGACGGGTTCGGCGACTTCGACCTTTGCCAAATGGCGTGAAACGTATCTACGATCGCTGGCGTCGATGCGACGCCGCATGGTGCTGCAGCAAGGCGTGCTTGGGTCTGCCGCAGCCGTCGTGCAGCTGGGTGGTCCCTTGATCCTCCTGTTGGCTTCAATACCGCTCATCAACAATAGAACATTGACCTTAGGTCAAGCTATCGCTACTGAGAGCATTTCTGCTCTATTGTTTTCATCGGTATCTGCCATGATATTTGGCGTTATGGATATTGCTGCTGTAGATCGTGCAATTACACGTGTTGCAGATATTCAACACTACGAACCCGAACAGGATGAGGGAACCGTTACGGATGTGTTTGATAGCGATATTGAACTAGACAATGTCAGTTTCACGTATCCGGGTGGTATGGCTCCGGTCCTCTCGGAGGTATCTCTAACGGTGCCGGAAGAGCAGGATATCGCGATCGTCGGTTCCTCCGGGTCTGGTAAGAGCACGCTTGCTATGTTGTTGTGCTCGCTGTACACCCCGGTTTCGGGTGCTATTCGTGTGGGCGGAATCGATATTCGTGATTACTCGCTGGATGCTCTGCGTTCCCATATTGGGTATGTGCCTCAACAGCTGCAAACCAAGACGGGCAGCCTGTACGATAACCTCACGGCGGGTCTGGATGACGGGCGCAGCCGTGAGGAGATCGAAGCCAATATCTACGCTATGGGCATCCTGGATTTTGTCAAGGATCTACCGCTGGGGTTCGACACGATTATGGCCAACGGGGGCGAGAACTTCTCGGGTGGTCAACGTCAACGCATCGCGATTGCTACCGCCCTGCTGCGGTATCCACGGATATTGGTGTTGGATGAAGCGACCAGTGCTCTAGATACCACAACCGAGCGGCAGGTGACGGAACTCATCGCACAGTATCAGTGTACGAAGGTTGTGGTGGCGCACAGGCTTTCGACAATTCGCAATGCCCAGCAGATCGTGGTCATGGAACACGGATGCGTGATGCAGGTCGGTTCCCATGAGGAACTGATCTCGGTGGAAGGTCGGTACCGGGATTTGTACTACCAAGAAGAGAAAAGCAGCCACGAGGAGTACACATCACCAATAGCCGCATAGACGATTCCTCATAGTTGACCCTGCGGTTTGGGAAAGTCGTTATGGATATGCGCAGCGGCTCGCACGAGTAAATAACCTGAGCCGTAGAGCAACCGAAAAACGTGGATGCTGTCGCACAAGCGTGTTGCCTGGGCGACAGCATCCAAATTTTTTTTGATGCTTTCTCAAAAACCAGCGCGGCAAGTTCTCTATAAACCGCATAATATTTCACCCATAAAGTTTAAATTTCTAAGCAACAATACTCAGATTTCTCGGGAATTTTTAATGGTTTTGTTATCTTAAAAATGATACCAAACCGTTACAAAAACTTTTTCAAAATTATTTTTCTAATACAAAAACAAAATTTATTTTAAATAATAAAAAACTTTCCAGGCGCTTTATTTTCTGAGTAAATTAACCAAATCCCTTGAAATTACAGCCCAAAATCGTAATGACTATCATTTTGAAATATGTTTAAAATACTTGACGTCAATATTATTTACCATCTTAATGAGTGCACGATAAATTTTTGACCCCTAGAGTACATCTTGAAACACGTTTATCAAGTTGTTACTGTAGAGTCACCGATTTCAATAGAGAGAAAACCGACTCTGATAAGGACCTTTGTTCCATGACCTTGCCGCATGATGAGAATAGAAGATATATCTCACCACCCCTAATATGTCGTAGCCCGCGACGAAAGTTCATAGTCAATGGAGATGTGAGGCTTTTGTCGCTTGGCACCTGTAGCACACGCGGCATCCCCACATAATTTAGATGACATAGCTCTGACAGCTTGTGTCTAATAGCTATGTTTGTAGTGCTACAGAAAATAAGTAACAAATTTTACAAACTTCCTTTTCTTGGGGCGTTAGTGCGCCGTAAGGAAGGGTAGTGGGTTCCAGGTGAATACTGTGGAAAAGCAAACACCTGGAACCCAGTCAGAGAATAGTTTGATGTCTTCAGCATCAAACTAAACACCGATAATACTATTCCTGAACGGATCAGGAATATTTAAGGAGGATAACCATGGCTAAGGATATCACGCTCCTGGAAGAGATCTCGGACCTCGACCTGGACCAGGTTAACGGCAGCGGTCACGGCGGCGGCGGCTTCTCCGGTGGCGGCTCCACCGGCGGTGGCAACGGCGGCGGCGGCAACTACTGCGGTAACGGCTGCGGTAACTACAACTTCGGCTTTGGCTTCTGGGGCGGCAGCTCTTCCTAAGTCCGGGGAATAAGTAAATACGATAGATAAGGAGATACCAGGTGTTAATCAGGGAACTTCTTCCTGAACTGGATGATGAGCAATTCCGACGCCTAGAAACGTATGTATCTAGCACTTCGTTGTTAGAACGTTTGGGTACCGCATCCAATACTCCCGACTCCGAGTCTATCGTACGGTTGTCGGCTCCGGTGCTCAAAGCACTGGGGCCGACGGCCGAACCCTCCATGTTTCACGCGCTCATCGCCCAGCTTGCCGAGAGTGAGCGTGACAATGTTGAACGTGCTGTTGCCGCATCGGGTTACGCCGCACCGTCGCGGCTTCCCCTCCTAGTTAGTCAGTTTTTGGAGAACCTGACCGCGCGTTTAACTAATTTCTACCTCAGACCGCTGGTTGCGCACATCAAAAAGATCTCTTCGCAGGGACTTCTGCACGGGAGTACCCCCGAAGAACGGTATGAAGATTACTGCCGACGTTGGGGCGAAGAATTTAGTGACGACTTTTATGCAAGCTACCCGCTTCTGCCCGGCGTTCACGGCAGGACTATTGAGCAGTTTCATGCGATGATTGCCGAAATTTTTGAGCGCGTGAGCGCTCGTGAAGATGATATTCGCGAGCTTCTTAACGTCAAAGATGACGAACCCCTCAAACTCGAATCCTTCGGTCTGCCCAGAACCCGTTACGGCGGCGGACGCGCCGGTTGCCTTCTCGAATTTACCCAGGGCATGGTGGTCTACAAATCCCGCAATGTTGAAGGCGAATGGGTCTTCTGGAAAATCGTTCAAGACCTCGCCGCGCAGGGGGCTCCTTCGATGCGTGCAGCCCGTGTGATTCGGGGTGAGGGCTATGGCTTCATGGAGTTTATTAAACGTGAAGACGCAGACTTTTATGCCGAAGATTTCCTTGGAGCTTGCGGACGGCTGGCGGCTTTGCTCTACACCCTGCAGGCTAAAGACCTGCACGCCAAGAATTTGATACCTCTGCGTACGGAACCCGTTCCGATTGACCTTGAAACGATTCTCCACCCCGTGCATATTCTGACGGAGGATATTCAGAGTCCCCCCGAAGGCAGCGTTTACCTGCGCTGGCTGCGCGGAATCGCATGCAGCGCATTTCTGCCTACCCGCCGCACACGCCGCGATATCTCGCTAGGGTTCCGCGATGTAGGCTTCCTGCACGGCGAACAGGGGACGAACCCCTTCCACGAGGTAACCGTCGCAAATCCCTTCCGTGACGATGCCGTGGCACGCATCAACCGTGAACCCAGCCCAGAGAACCCGACCACGGAAGACACAGATCGCGCCGAAAAAGCTAACGCCAGCACCCCAGAGGAGCGGCGTATTTCTGAGGCAGCCCGCGCCCGTGCCTTCGAACGCGGATTCACGCAAATGTACCGGTGGGTCTGCGAGCATCGCGAAATCATGACCGAGATAGTTCGCACGAATTGCTCTGGGCTGACGCTGCGTGCCCTGCTGCAATCCACCAGGTTCTACACCCGAATCCTCAAAATGCTCAGCAGCCCCGAAGCGCTGGCTTCCGAAGACGTCTTCGCCACAATCGCGCTGCGTGCCGCAACGCTGAGCAATAACCGTCCCCTTGAGATGATCGAGGCCGAAGTAGAAGCCCTCTGGCGGTTCGACATTCCCTTCTTCATGCATCGCACAGATGGCTCCGAGATCATATCTTTCGACGGGCACGCTATAGGACTGACCATCGACAGCAGCGCGCTCGATGAAACCCTGGAACATATTGCCGCCCTCGACGAAGCAAACCTTGAAGAGCAGATTCAACAGATCTGGTCAGCCTTCGTATCACCCTATCCGCCGGATCGCATACTCGCGGACGCATCGGCAGAGCTACTGTCAAACAGGCAGAACGTGCAGCATGAACGAGAACTCTGCGAGAGTATTGCCGATCGGCTAACAGCGACGAACCACCCGGGCGGCAGAGAGGAAGACGCCTGGACCTGGCTGGCACCCACCCCCGGCCTGTGGCAGCAGCACCTTAGCGTATGGAACACCGAAGTCCTCGGCATAGACCTCTACACCGGCTCAACCGGGGCTGCACTCGCCCTCACCCAGGCTGCACGGATGCTCGAAAAACCGGAAT
Organism: Rothia sp. HMSC036D11; assembly: GCF_001814205.1. NCBI lineage: Bacteria > Bacillati > Actinomycetota > Actinomycetes > Micrococcales > Micrococcaceae > Rothia > Rothia sp. HMSC036D11. The sequence continues at coordinate 233,222 of NZ_KV815277.1, read as the reverse complement.
ACACGCAGACGGCCCGCCGGGTACTAGACCCCATCGCGCAAGACGTCTTCGCTGACAGGCTTTTCAGCATTCCCCCCGAAACCTGCGACGGCATATCCTGCGGCGAAACAGGCATCGCCTTCGTACTCGCCGCCGCCGCAGAAAACCTTCAGGATACCCATTTTGCTGAGGCAGCCGTCAAGGTTGGCGACCGCACCGCCGCACGCCTGGCGCAGGTTGAGCATCCCATGCCCGGGTACCTGGACTACCAGGTAGGAGCTGCCGCCATGCTCCTGGGTTATAACCTCGCCACCGACCGCGCGGCCCTGCTGGCGGTATTAGACAGGCACGCCCAAGACATTATCGCCGGCATGACAGAAGAAAACTGGTGGCACCGCAGCGGATTCGCCTACGGAATCAGCGGATCAATCTTCGCGCTCGCCCGCTGGAACCACCAGATGCCCTCACCCGAACGTGCTCGCGAAGCCGTCGAAATTCTTTTGCGCCGCCTTAACGACTTCAACACCGGGGACGAATGGCGGGCCCAGCTCACCGAGCATGACAGCGGCGAAGAGCATGCCAGCGGCACCTGGTGCTCCGGCAGCGCGGGCATCGCCCTCGCCTTCGCGGCACTGCACCTGTGGATGCCCGAACTCGCCAGCCGCACCGACCTCGACCGCGCGGTACAGCATGCGTTCCGCACCGGCACCCGAAGCAACCTCACCCTATGTCACGGCGACTTCGGTACCCTAGATGTACTCGCCTGGATAGCCGACCGGATCCCCGACGTGCCGTGCGCAGAGGCTATCCGGGATGCCATCGAGAACGGTTACAGCGCATCGGATATTCGGGCAGTCCTCGACGATAAATCCGTGCGCTACTCGCTGACTCCCTCGTTCATGGTCGGTACCTCCGGTGTGCTGTCCTGGCTGGCTCGCCGGGCAGAGAATACTCGCCCGTACAGCCCTCTTATCCCCGAGCCGTTCGAGGTTCGATAGTATGGGTTTTCCTGCTGTTCTTCAGGCGGCGAAGACCGAATGCGGGCTGGGCGTGGGGGCGTCCGTCCTGCAGCACTACGGGCGCTATCAGACTATTTCAGACCTTCGCCTGATTGCCGAACCCGGTCGTGAAGGCCTCTCGATGCGCCAAGTGCGCGACCTTCTCGTTGAGGAAGGTATGGAGGTCAAAGCCTTCAGGGCGCCCTCTCTCGAACATCTTCGAGATATTGGCAAGCCGGTTATTCTGCACTGGAACAATTCCCATTACGTGGTTTTGGTGCGCATCCGTAAGGATCACGTGCATATTATGGATCCCTCCACGGGAATGCGGGTTATGGATCTTCAGGAGGCTGAAGAGTCTTTTTCCGGCAGTATTCTGGTGCCGTCTCCGCGGAAAGATTTCAAAAAGAAATCCCGCAGTGTCTTTCAAGATTGGCAGTTGGGCACCTTTTTCACGAAGAAAATGTTCGGCCAGTACGCGCTGTTCCTGCTGCTTCTCATCATCACCTATAGCGTTACCTTTGCCGTGCCCATGGTGATCCAAACCGTGGTGGATGCGCAGCTCAGGGGCGCAAAAAACACCGTCGTGGAAACAACGATCGGAGTGGTAGTCGGTGTTATTGGCTACTACCTGGTTTCCATTGCACGCGCCGCAACGCTGGCGAGTATCGTCTCGTCCATCGGATATAAGCTCTTGGGCAATATGTTCGATAGGCTGCTGAGGCTGCCGTTGACCTATTTCGCGCTGCGTTCTCCGGGCGATATTCTCTACCGCCTTTCAAGCGTGAACACGCTGCGCAACTTCTTGTCTACAAGCCTGACCGAGTTCGTGATTAACATCGGCACGATGATTGTGATTCTCATCTTTATCGCCCAGCAATCGAGCCAGGTTTTGATAATCACCTTCGTGGTTCTTGCCGTGCTGATGCTGATCTGGTTCGTCACGGCGCGCCCCACCTCCCAGGCGCTTGACGCCGAGTATGCGCACGCCTCCGAAGCGCAGGTGGTTGAGCTTGACGCTATCAACACCATTGCAGCCATGAAGATGACGGGTTCCTCAACGCCCACCTATAACACCTGGCGCGAAGCCTATATGCAGTCGCTGGCGTCAATGCGCCGCCGCATGGTGCTGCAGCAGGGTGTGCTCGGGTCAGCCGCATCCGTGGTGCAGCTGGGCGGTCCTCTGATTCTGCTGTTGGCGTCGATACCGCTGGTGAATGATGGAACGCTCACGCTCGGTCAGGCTATTGCGACCGAGGGTATTTCTGCGCTGCTGTTTTCGTCGGTTGCTTCGACGATGTTTGGCATTATGAGCATTATCGCGGTGGACCGTGCGGTTGCGCGTATCGTGGATATTCAGCGCTATGAACCGGAGAAGAGCACGGGATCTGTCACCGATATTGCTGATGGTGACCTTGACCTTGAGAACGTGAATTTTACGTATCCGGGTGGTAATAAACCTGTGCTGACGGATATCTCGCTGCGCGTGCCGGAGGGCCACGATGTTGCTCTCGTGGGTTCGTCGGGTTCGGGTAAGAGTACCTTGGCTAAGCTGTTGTGTTCGTTGTACAGCCCGGTTTCGGGTGCTATTCGTGTGGGCGGAATCGATGTTAGAGATTATTCTTTGGACGAGTTACGTTCCCATATTGGGTATGTGCCGCAGCAGCTGCAAACCAGGTCGGGAAGTCTCTACGATAACCTCACAGCAGGCCTAGATGACGGGCGCAGCCGTGAAGAAATCGAGGAGAGTATTCTTGCGATGGGCATCCTGGATTTTGTGAAGGATTTGCCGATGGGCTTCGATACGATCATGGCGAGCGGCGGCGAGAACTTCTCGGGCGGTCAGCGCCAGCGCATCGCGATTGTGACCGCTTTGCTGCGGTATCCGCGCATTTTGGTGTTGGATGAGGCGACCAGCGCGCTTGATACCGCGACCGAGCGGCAGGTGACGGAGTTGATTGCGCAGTATCAGTGTACGAAGGTTGTGGTGGCGCATAGGCTTTCAACGGTGCGCAACGCCGAGAATATCGTGGTCATGGAGGATGGGCGCATTATTCAGAGCGGACGCCACGATGACCTGATGATGGTTGAGGGCCGTTACCGGGAGCTTTATTCTCAGGAGGAGCAGAGCAGCCAGGCGGGGTACATTTGGGCGCAGTGGCCCCCCACGAAGGTTTCTCGCCACGGCTTCGGCTTGGGAATGTTCACCTCGTAGCTCACGACTCTGTTGGATGCGCGGTGCACGTGGGCGTTCTGTGCGAGTGTTTCAACAGCCTCGCTCCCACTGCAAACTATACGTTCCCACTTGGCGGTTTGGAGGGTGAATTACCCGACGATAGGAACCGCGTAGTTGCGCCTGCCGCCGATGTAGTGGGAGAGTACTATGAATGATCCGAGCGTGACATCGTGGAATGCTTCGTCCATGATGTCAATAATATAACCGTATTTAACTCCGAGTCCTGGGCGGGTTATCTTTGCTACCACCTGATCTTCTCGGTGAATCTCGAACCCTTTGACCCATGCGCTTCCATCCATGATGAACTCCGCATCGGAGGTTTTAACGCTGAACTTTGGGCGGAAGGGCTTCCAATCAGTGTATTTCACGGTGGCTGCGGTGCTACCGTCTGCGGACTCGACGGTGTAGGTGTGTTTTATATCGGGTTCGCGGTGTACCGTGATGACTTTTTCTTCGGTATCTGCCTTAGTGAAGACGACGCTTTTTCCGCCGAGACGGAGCCTGCCATCGGTTTCATAGACTGGTTTGAAATCAGTGTTGAGGATGTTGTACCGGTATTCGGGGTTAACCATCTTTGACTTGGCGTAGAGAGTAATCATGGGTGTAATCCTTTTGTATCTGATGTGAGGGCGTTAGAAAGGCGATAAATAACTACATGGTATGAGAGGTGGTTAGCAGGATGTGTATCTATTAGATGCCAAAACAACACTTATCCTCTGTACTAAATCTAGAATACTTCAGGTTCAGACAATGCCTCTTCTTTTCCTATACAGCAATAAAGGATCGGAGTGCCATGTGAGCATTCATGGTTGAAATATTGGTATATACATGTTATAAGGTGCGAAGCCGTCGTATATCCGCTGCATTCTAGCATAGAAGAGAAGAAAAGTATGCAGGGAAAATAAATGCCCCTTCGACAAGAGATGAAATTTTATGTGTAAAATTTATGTTTAGATGAAATTTGATAAAATTAGATACATTTTTAAGGTATTATGAAAAAATTTTCTTAATTTGGAAAATACACAAAACGTGCAAAAGTAGGGTTGAATCTCAGGTTGAGGATCTGGCAGGGTTGTAACTATTGGTTCATTTTCATTTACCTAAAAATGGTTTCGGTATTGTTGCAGCGGAGGATGTATGTATTTCAGTGATTTGAAAGAACCTAGTTCGATCCCGCTACGCAGGGTGCGGCAGTTATGTTCTCCCTATGGTCTTGTGTCTCAAACAATTCCTCTATATCCAGCGGAGGGAGATCCTCAGTTCTCGATCTACACGTCAACGCTAGATGACCCTTCAAGTGTTCTAGAAACTCAACGTAATTGGAGCCACGATTCGTCGCAGGGAAATTTTGACGGGGCAGGTGGAGCTATTGATCCCGAGCGGGCGCAAGATATATCTATCGTAGAGTCTCTTGAGCGTTATACATCCTGTTCATGGGATTCAGACTCTTTAGTCTTTGCACGTGAAGATGAACTGGGCGATGCTGCTGTGAGTCCAAGTCGCTTTCCACAGTGTTCTGCCTCAGAACTCTCTTCGTCTGATGCTAGCCTGGTTGCATATGATCCAAGGTTGCCTATTCGTTGGCAGAAGGCATGGTCTCTCACACGGCAACAAGAGGTGTATGTGCCAGCAAATACCATTTACTTACGGTTTCCTATGTATTCGCGTTCTGAGCTTTTCACTCACAGTATATCTACTGGAAGTGCGGCACACTCTAGTATTAAGGATGCTGTACTCGGAGGTTTGTTGGAGGTTATAGAGCGTGATTCTATCTCTCTTACATGGCTTCAAAAAATGCGCTTGCCTCGAGTGACCATTAATCAAGATGAGCTTCAAAAAGATGTTTTAGAATACTACAAGGTTGCTAATTCTACAAACCTTGAGGTTCAGGTTTTTGACGCTACTACGGATTTTGGGGTTCCTGTCCTATACGCGGTGCAACTTTCGGAGTACGATCCTGTGTTATCGCAGATAGTAGCTGCTACCTGTGATATCGATCCTCAACATGCTCTTGCAAAAATATACCGGGAGCTAAGTTCGTTACGTATTGCACTTAAAGCTCATGCGCAGAGTAACTCTCAGCAAGAACCCCACAAAGAAGGAGTGTCTGTTATAGGGGGTGCTATATACCAAGGAAACATAGGGCGCCGACATGTTTTTGATTTCCTTCTTGAAGGAGAGCGCCCCAGTATCTCTCTCGACGATGTTGGGAAGCGCCCTGCTGAGGGAGCTGACCCACTTAAGTGGGTAGTGAATCAGCTCGAGAGCGTAGGAGCTGAAGTTATTGCCGTTGATATTACTACAGATGAAGCGCGGCAAGTCGGCATGCACGTGGTGAAAGTTTTAGTGCCTGAGGCTATGCCTCTATCATTCGTGCATAACGCACGGTACTTAAATACACGTCGTCTATATGATGTGCCCAGAATTATGGGACGCAGGGTGCACGACGAGGCGCATCTTAACCATGAACTTCAACCATTTGCATAAAGCCTTATGGAAAGAAAGGAGGGTATTATGTCCAATCTAATACCAGCTGAGGCAGTGATTCTATATGCTGGATGCTTTGGTCGTGAGGTACTGAAGCAACTTGATGTAAAAGATTGCACTGTGCTTGAGGTCAACGATCATCTGTATCCTGCAGAGATCCCTTATGCGTCTCTTATTATCTCTATTTGGTCAGGACACTATGTTGAGGCGCGTGACCGTATTGATATGGTTGGTTTTCAGCGCGGCATCCCCACCCTAGGGTTAGAGCTGCAGACTACTAGTATCGTATGTGGTCCAGTTGTGCGCCCTGGTTATACCGCTTGTTATGACTGTTATAAACGGCGGATGATGCAGCATCAGCAGAATATAAATACTGTGTTGGATAACAGTTTAGATCTCCCTGAGGGGTTCGGCGTAGCAGAAGTTTCAACTGCTATAGGTATGCTGGGCAAAGCGCTCAAAGATATGAGTCTAAATAAACCCTTAGAATCGCTCGGAGCCGATGTGTATATGTTTGATCTAGTGAATGGAACAACACGTAGAGCAACAACAGTGGCTGTAGACCGTTGTCCGCGATGTAGCCGACGATTTGCATCTCGACGACATCCTACTGTTGCTCTGAAAGATCTGGTTTAATAAGGGAGGAATCAGTATGGCACTTACTGCTGAAACTATTGGGCAAGCAGCCAAGTATGATCAACAACTTCTGGTTCCTGTGCGTCCTGTAGTACGTCGTGGTGTGGCTGCAAAACAATATGAAACAGGAAAGCTTTTGGTTGGGGTTATTAAGCCTCAAGTGCTTTCAGGAAAATTTGCTGAAGAACAGCTGGATACCCTGTTGCAATTATGTGATGGTACTCGTAACCATAGTGATATAGCCCAAGCGATGGAGATATCTGAGGAAGCTGTTTTCAAAGCTGTTGCTTTTCTGTGGACTTGTGGTCTACTTGAGGATGAGAAGGCAGCGCTGGATGTTACAAGCGGTAATAGTGAGATGGTAACTATGCTCTCCCGTCTGGGGGATGCAACAGGAGTGAATCCTCACTGGAGTCACGCAATCAAAGCATTGCAAACAACTACTGTATGCATAGTTGGCTCACAAAAACTGAGTGATAAGTTTTCCCGTATTTTAAATGAGAGCGGAGTTCAGGTCTCTGAAAGTATTGATGACCCTGCCGTTCATCTCATAATAGCGCTGGTTACTTCAGAAAACGATGATGACCTTTTAGCTGTTTCTACTATTGCTTGGGACCGTGGTCTTCCTTTGATACGCATTGCTATTACCCAGCAGAGGCTTGAAGTTGGCCCTTACGTAGACCCATCATTTACCCCTTGCCTTAACTGTGCCATTGCAAGTAGGACTAGTTCTTTTGACGCTTCATCAGAGGGGACAGATGAAGCGAACATCCACCTCGCTTTGGGAATAGGCGCACATCAGATTATTGGGTTGGTGAGCCGTAGCTATGCCAGTTATTTACCTAATGATACGTGCGTGATAGACCTTGAAACACTTGAGAATACGTCATATGCCTCAGCTACTCGTGCTGGATGTCCGACTTGTGGCTCTGCGAATGGGGCAATAGCGCCTGAACCTACACTTGCTGCGCGATATGAGCAGTCGGTAGCAATCCCTCCACGCCAATTTGTAGATATGAAAGGACATCAAGCGCACTATAAACCATCGAATCTGGAGCTTCAGCATCAATTTAGGAACTTTCCCAGTGCGGAGCCTGTAGAGATCCCCACTCCAAATCCTGAGCTTATGGGCGCTGAGCACGGGTTAACTGCGGAAACTTTATCACTTGTTCTTTACTATAGTGCTGGTTTGCGGCCTCAAGATCCATCATCTGCAGGGAAACTCCGTCGTTGGACAGCGGCGGGTGGAAATATCGGTTCTGTGGGTGTGCGGGTAGTTATATCAGATCCTACTATTTTGCCAGCAGGTACTTATGCATACATTGAGAGTGATCATTCCTTTAAACGGCTAAACACAGAAGTTCCAATTGCAGATTCTCCTGTCACTCTTGTGTTTTTTGGTAATGTCTACAAGGTTGCCCAGAAATATGGTTCGTTTGCTCTTCGCGTATGTCTCCAGGACGCTGGTTGCTCCGTCACTACAGCACGTCTAGTTTGTCAAGATGTAGGGATTCCATGGTATCCAGTAGCCCGTTGGGATGAGCAGAAGCTATGTGCTGCCTGTGATGCTACACCGGAGCGTGAACCTGTTACTGCTGTGATACAACTCGGAGGTACCAATGCGGACTGACTATGATCTAATGCGTAAGATAATACGGGGTTTCGATAACCCTGTTGCGACTTCTGACGGTCTTGCTGCGGAACGTTATTGCGCTACTGCGAATCCTTTAGAACATATACGAGTTCCTCAAGATGTTCTTCAAAAGATGGATTTACGAACCACTTTGGAAAGCCGTTCTTCTTCTCTGCACTATGGAAATCGCGGAATTGAGATTCTCCCTCGGATGAGTGAGGTGCAAAACTCGCTTAAGCAAGATGTAGCGGATTGGGGAGTAATCGCTCAGGATATCCCTCTTGAATGCTATGTATTTGCATTCCGCAGCGTGGATTTACCTTCTGCTATCTATAGGGTGAGCAGTGAAAATGTTACTCAAGTTGGGAGCCTGCCACCAGAAGATCACTGGGAAGATTTGGGGGTTCAAAAAGAATTTGCTCATGCGGGTGCAATCGTATCGGCGGCCGCAAATCTCGATCAGGCTGACTCCTGGGGAGGTACCCATGGTTATAGGGTATCTATGACACGATGCGCTTCAGTCATTTATAACTTTCACTTACAGTTTGTTTCACGAGGGCTTGTCGGAACAGTCTTTGCTGGGTTTATACCAGCTGCGGTACGCACGATACTTAAATCTGATGGGACTAGTCGTCAGCAGATGTTTGCTACTACTGTAGGAGCACCAGCGTATGAATAAAATATTGTTTACCTCAATGATCGTAAAGATCCCCTTAAAAGAAAGGAGGATTGTTTGGTGTAACAGTTTTATGTCAGGTTATTACATAGCTTGATTGAAATGCTAAACGTGATAAATGAACGTGAAAGAAAGGAAATCATGAGCTATTCAAAAAGCATTGATCTCGAAGTTACCGATTCGATGAATGACATTGAGACTATGGTGGAAGGTAATGCACTTAGTTCTTTCGCCTCGTCAACTAGTGCGAGTTCAGCTTCGTGTCCTGCCTCCTCCGCTTCTAGTTTTACTACAGCTTCGAGTTATGGATAAGTAACTCGTAGGCAGGTATATGTGTGAATACACATTATCTGTAATTAGATCAGCAAACTTTGTTGGTCGAATCTGAAAGTATATGTTAGTCATTACGACTAACTTCCTCAAAGAAGGAGATGATTATTTATGTCATCAGCTGTTGTTGATCTGACTGGTTCCGAATTTGAGATTGAAGCACTGCCTGAGGGGAATGCTCTTGGTTGCTGGGCATCCGCTGCATGCGCTGCATCTGCTTCATGCCCAGCTTCTACTGCGTCCACGGCAAGCACCGCATCGAGCGCTAGCTAGTCTGTTAGTGGGTATCTAGGAGCTTGTCTAGATAAAGTTGATGGTGCTGGTAAAGCTTATTGACTTATATGAGCTTTACCAGCACCGCAGCTCAACAAATCTGCCAGTATACAGATTCTGTATAGCTATACACGATAGCTCTTCACGGATAGTAAGTATAGCTTAAATGTATGAAGATGATGGAAAGGAGGGTGCTTATGCGTGAGATGGATATTGATCTTGAGGTCAGTGAGCTGACCGAAGGTGTTGAATATATGGCAGAGTGGGACGCATTGGCATCATTTAGCACTTTTAGCAGTGCATCATGTCCTGTTAACTCTGCCTCCACCGCTAGTAGTCTGGGCTAGTCTAAGTCTACGGATGTAAGGAGAATTTCTAATGGATATTGATCTTGAGGTCAGTGAGCTGACCGAAGGTGTTGAATATATGGCAGAGTGGGACGCATTGGCATCATTTAGCAGTTTTAGCTGTGCATCATGTCCTGCCGCCTCTGCCTCCACCGCTTATAGCTTGGGCTAGAGGATCTGTCTTACATAGAAAGGAGAACTTCTAATGGATATGAAGAATATTGACCTTAAGGCCAGTGAGCTGATGGGTGACGTCGAAACTATGCCGGAGGGAAACGCGCTCGGGTGTACTTTCTGCTCGAGTACCTATAGCTCTGCATCATGTCCGGGAGCATGTTTAGCTAGTGCCGGTACTGCGTCGACGTTGGGTGATTAAAAACGGTTAGTAGCAGTGCCTTCCGTTCGGCTATTGTGCCATCACCTTTGGCACAATAGCCGAACACTAAAAATTTTTTTGTAAAAACTGTTGGCTGGTAGAAAAGGTAGATTAAATAGCATGGCTGTTGAAGCGCCAATGCTCCGTAAAGATGTGGAGCAAATATCTGGCATGGACGGGATGAATCTTTTATATGATTCATCTATAGGAACATACCATCGTATAGGAAACCTTGCGGCTACAGTTGTCAAAACTTTTGATGGTCAAAAAACTCCAGAGGACATCGCAGTAGAGATTAATTCAAAATCTATTACCTCTGCTCATATAACCGCAGAACATATTGCAACTCTTGTTCAGAACCTTGAGGATAAACACCTTCTTGTGGGTGGTATAGCAAAACGTCCTCCTCGTAAAGGCATGGAACGTCTCTTACCACGTTATTTAATCGCCCCGCAGTTTGGTAAAGTTTTAAGCCCTCTGGTGAGGATGATAAGTCCGATATACAAACCAGCCCCCTTAGCTCTAGCGATATGGGCATCTATTATTGGATATATTCTTGGTATGTACGTGCTTTTTAGTGGGCACGCATCAAATATAAGGAGTATTCCTATTGATAGGATACTTCTTGTAGCATTTACCGCTATGTTCGTACAGTTAATTGCAATACTATTTCACGAATCGTGGCATGGAATAGTGAGCGGTGTTTATGGTCAACCAATCCGTGGTTTAGGCGTAGCTCTTATGTTCTGGGTGATACCAGTTGCATATGTTGATCGTACAGATGCATACCGCATTAGGGATCGTTCGCCAAGGGTAGCTATTGCGCTTGCCGGTATGGTGAATGATGGGTGGATCATGGGTTGTACAGCTTTAGTTGCTTTGAACTCAAGCGATTTTATATACCAAGTGTCAACTGTTTTGCTTGGCTACCAGTTCTTGCTTTTGTTAGCAAACTTAAATCCCTTTGCTCCATCAGATACTGTATCTGCTCTCGAGGCAGCAATGGGAGCTGTTGATATCAGGGGTCGTTCGCACGTTTTATTGTATTCGAAAATATTTCGCACGGAGACTCCAGTATATGTACGCAATATTTCGAAGCGGCAGCGTAAATTTTATATATTGTATGCGGTGCTATCCTATGTTTTTGCGGCGGTTGTTATATGTGCATTTATTTATAACTTAATATTAACATTTCAACATATACTAGTAGCAGGTGTATCGTGAATATGTTGCCCGAGTCTTCCATGTGGAGTACCTACACTTTAGTACGTGTAGGAGGATTACCAGCTGATATTTTACCTTTGTCCCCTAAGTCCGTTGAGTCTTCTTTTAACGATCTTTTAGTTGTTGAGCAAAAATTATCAAAGACTACTGATCAGCTTATAGAGTTGCTCTATAACATTATCCCTAGCATTACGGACAATACTGTGCGGCGACAGCTTCTTGGAATCAAACGTAAAGTATATTCTGGGAAGTTTATTAGTGACGATCAGGCAGAGGTAATGTATAGCTATCTTGCGGACGACGATATATCTATTGTTTTTTCTACATGGCGTCGGTGTGTAGATGATATTGCTGAAATTCAGAAGCGTATTGACGATCTGTGTGAAGCTCATTCTCAGGAAGTTGATTCTGCTTTAAACTCTGCTTTGAACAACGAATCTTTTATGTCTAGTCTTTCCCTTGCTTCTCCCGAGTTTGTGAGCTATGTAACCTCTGGCAAGGAGAAGAATAAACGTAAAAAATCAGAGGCTCTTAAGCAACAACGTACTCTTTATAATTATGTAACTCGAGCTAGTTTAAAAACTAGCCCATTTGCTAGGCTGACTACCGTGAATCTCGCGGGCTGTACAGGTAAGGGTCGATCTGTACAGACTATTTCGCTTCACCTAGCGAGTGGGCTTCTAGGGCTTGCTGGGCAGGATCGCCGTCCACATCCCAAGTTGGTTTTGTATCCATCTCCACAGGGTGTAGTACCCAGTGCGGGACATGAAAGGTTAATGTTAATTCCACATAATGTTCATCAGGACGGCGTTATATATCGTGATGAGACAGTTATTGGTGCTGAGTGGGCCCCTGAGGGGTATCCAGAAATATTCTCACTAGATACTTTGAGCCGTAAATCCTTATCTACTCGTATGCGTCGTCATCTGGAGTCGGGTAGTTTACGTATTCAGGTACCGTGGGATCGTCATGTCGGAAGCCCAGTTTCGGTTATCGCCCAAACATTTCCAGAGGGGATCTATGAAATTCAGGCAACAGATATAGAAAAAATTAATAACTCTATCCAAAAGCCTGAAAATAATAACTTTAACTGTCGTCTTGAAATAATGACTGAGTTGAACAATCTTGCTCAAAAAGTTTATCCCGACGGGGAACTAGGAGAGCGTCCTAGTGGATTGTTATATGAAGACTGTGAAACAACGGATGAAATTCCTGATTATATGACGATGCGGTATGTTCAAGAAGATCTGAAAGATTTAAGCGATAATATGTCCCCTTGGGTGTATCGATCACACGTATATGACTTGATGGTGCAGAGGTTTGTGAGCATATACGGAGCTGGGGGCGTGTGTAAGACGCCCCTGTCATTTTGCATGTCACTAGCCGTTGACGGAGATGGAGATTTTGAGCTCCTCCAGGCGCAACAACAGGATTATCAGATTAGCGCCGAAAAAGCGTTTGAACGTTCAAAACTACCCGGTGGTGCTACTGCATCTCCACGTCATTTGGGTATTTTATTGCAGTTTGTTGCATCTAACCCTAAAGATATTAATAGCCCAAACCATATGACAGTTGTCAATGGCACAGGAAACGGTATTGGTGCTTATCTGGCACGTGTACAACGTTTGTTTGGGGAAGATTTTAAAAAACAAGCAGCTCAGGATATTACTCAGCAGTGGGAAACACATCGAGTGTTTGAAATGACTGTTTGGGCTGATTGCAATACAGGCCAGGCAGTTTCATCCGGTCTGCTTCCTGAACTGCAACTACCCGGAGAGCCTATATCCGCACAAGGAGTTCCTTTAGAAGATTTAACACTGCGACATGACATAGATACTAACACTCTTGAACTGTGTGATATAGACGGTCCAGTTGGACTAGCTTATTTGGGTATAACACCGCAGCATATTCTGAATTCCTATTACCGATGGGTGGCTTTACTTGCTGACCCGTGGGTACGTTTCCCGCCATTGAGTGATGCCGCAGCAACTTTAAAGGCAGGGAGGCAGAAGTTCTCGGACTATCAAGTGATTCATGAGCCTCGTGAAACTGCGGGAAAACGTTTAGTGACCCGACGAGCATCATGGTATATGACTGTCAACACTATTTCTAAATTAGGATGTCTGGACTCAACAAACACTATGCGTTCCTGGTATGACTTACGTAAGAAATATGGTATCCCTCGCCTTGCATATGTGCAGCAGTTGGGGTCAAGCGGAGGTACTACTGATGTTATTCAAAAACCTCTTTTTGTAGACTTTACTTCCAATATCAGCCTTATGGTATTGACTCAATGGATATCTCCACGTACCAAAGCTATTCGTATTACTGAAGCTCTGCCATCCCCTGACCAATACCCATATCGTGATTCTGCGGGACAACCTAGGGTCAGTGAGCTGGCGGTAGCAGTACATTGGCCCAAGGAAATGTTGTAAGGAGGTGTATTAATGTCTAATACTAAAGACTGGCTGTACTTAAAAACGTATACTGGCAGTGCAGACGATGTGGGAGCCACGTTGCCAGTATTAGTAGCTTGGATGAACCAGTTATCTGGCGTAGAATGTTGGCATTTTATACGTTACATGGACTTTCAAGGTCATCATCTACGAATACGTCTTAAAGGTTATACAAATGATGTAGACGCATGGTATACAACTCTACCTATGCTCAGGAAGAGTTTAAAAGCTGTATCTCCTCAAAAGATGGAACGTATTATTTTTGATCCAATGACAGGTCAGGTAGGTTCTCGCCGTGGTGTAACGTTGGATGTTTACTCCCCAGAACTAGAAAAATATGGGGGCCTAGAGGGCATGAAGCATGTAGAGCAACATTTCCAAGATAGCTCTCTAGCTTGTACATATATGCGTATATGGAATTGGGGAGCTCAGAAAAGGGCTGTTCAAGTAGCTCATTATATATCTGCAGTACAAAATAATCTAGTTAATATGAATATAGAAATGAACTTACCATACATGATTGCGGATAGGTGGAGGACCCGGTTAGTATACGCAGGCATAAGTCCGCAAAAGTTAAATGAGAAGATCTCAGATATATCAGTGAAGTTACAAATTTCTAATACTTTCCTGGAACCCAAGCTCTGTGATGTTGCGGCTTCGTCAGCTGAACTGATTCGTAAATATGTTTGTGGTGAGATAGTCGCCCCTCAGAATTTTCCTCTAGACATAGTCCATATGGATATTAACCGTATTGGTCTTAATCCATTAGAGGAGTGCTTTGCGGCTATGTTAGCAGCACAAAAAGATTCATCTTCAAACGCAGACTGATAAGGAATGTGGTATACGAATGCATGAAGAGTATGGCACGGAATATGCAATCGAGATGGTGGATGCGTGGAAAGTCTATAAGACACCGGGCGGCACCGTGGAAGCTCTGCGAGGAATCAACCTAGCGCTTGAGCTAGGCATGATTCATGTTTTGCTGGGGCCAAACGGGTCTGGTAAGACAACTTCCCTGGAAACTGCAGTCGGGCTTAGGTCTTTAACCCGTGGAACTGTTCGTACATTGGGAGTTAACCCAAAGAAGGCGGACAGGGAAATACACTCACGAGTGGCAATCCAACCTCAGGAAGTAAAAGTCTTCGAATATTTGCGGGTAGGGGAGATACTCCGTTTGTGGGCATCGTTTTACCCGGATTCCCGTGCTTCTACCGGGAGTATTTTGGAGTCTTTAGAACTCGATCATTTGGTTAAAAGGCAAGTTACCAAGCTGTCAGGAGGACAACGACAGCGCTTGAATGTGGCTTTGGCCATGGTGAGTCAGCCTGAACTGTTAATTCTTGATGAGCCCTCAACTGGACTGGATCCACGGGCACGGCAACAGCTATGGAGCGTTTTGAAAGAGTGGGGTGAAGAAGGAACAACTATTGTGCTATCAACACACTCCATGGAAGAAGCACATGCACTTGCTCAGTCTGTCGCAATTATTGATAAGGGAGAGTGCGTGCAAAGCGGAAGTCCAGAACAACTCATTGAGCACTTCTGCGGTGGTCCCTATGTGAGCTTCGAACTCATATCCCCGTTAGATGCTGAAGAAGAGAAGATACTGCGAGAGTTTGGAAAGATAACTGTAGATTCAAAGGGAGCTACGGCGGTTTCATCCGCCCAAACCGATGATGTATTGGCATTCTTATCGCGTACTGGAAAGGCTAAAGGAATTCAGGTTCAGCATCCTACTTTAGGAGACGCGTATTTTGCTGCAACTGGCACAAATATTGTTGATAACATGAACAATTCGGAAGGAGCTTAATCATGAGCCTCGCTGCCACTACAACTCATCAGTACTCCAAAAACACCCAAACCACTCAACTTCTCTTAACGCATTGGCGCGAGATGTCGCGTAATGCATCTAACTTTTACTTTACGATGCTTTTCCCATTTATTATGTTTGGCATGTTTTTAGGAATGGGGAAGATTCTTAAAGACACCATGAGCGGCTCAGGCTTTGACTTTTCAACAATGACTGTTCCTATGGGGCTGTGCTTGGCTCTCACCGGAACGTGTATGACTCTCACTGCTACGCCCATTTCAGACTATCGTCAGCATGGGACTCTTCGGGTTCTTGGAACCACACCGGTTTCGCGTACTACATTCATTTTGACTCACCTGTTGGTGCGTCTGGTGGTTGCTGTCGTCCTCAGCGTGGGAATTATCCTGGTAGGGCTTATTTTTGATGTTACCGATATAGAAGCATTGGGGCGAGCCGTTCTCGTGATTGTACCCTCCTGCATGCTTTTCCTGGGTTTGGGGTATATCCTAGGTTCGCTTATAAATAGCGGACAGGTAGCGGCTAATATAACAACGTTGATCCAGATGATTATTCTTTTTACATCTGGCGTTGGGGTCCCCTTTACCATTCTTCCCGACAACGTACTTAAAGTTCTAGATTGGGTTCCCACCACGTATTTTGGTGATTTGTTGTTCTGGGTATCCGGCAGTTCCGCACAAAGGCATAGTTTGGGTCTTGACTTTGCAGTCGTAGGAGGGTCAGCCGTTATCGCTGTACTCGCAGCAATTTTTATCTTCAAATGGGATGCAGGTGACTAATCAGATATACACAATTGTGAAGGTTCGTTCGTGTGGTTGTGCTTCAAGTGGTATTTGTTTTAACTTCTACTGTGAATAATTTTATCAAATTGTTACTTCATAGAGGGTTTACGCTAGTTGTGGAAGGTGTTAGCTTAAGAGAGCACAGTAAAAGTTGAATATTATTCACTTTATTTAAATATGGTATGTAGGTGGTAAGTACATTATTGAATCCTCTTTTTCAGTACCTAGTTGTTTTAACGCGTGAAGGGAAAGAAATGAAACACGGTAATAATGCTTTAATTTTTTCGTCTGCTGTCGTTCTAGTTCTATCAGGGGTCACGTCTCCCGTATACGCAGGAACTACAGAATCTCAAGATTTTGACGAGATTGTTTCTAGCGCCGGTCTGGATTCTTCCCAGGAGAGTGACCGTACCTTGGTCAGGCAGGGCCTTGAAAAGACGGCGCAAGAACGAAATATCAGCTACGATGCTGCGGTATCACAGGTGGCTCAAGAGTCACGAGAGCATATTCAGGCTGATAACATTTCGGGTGATAACGGTGGAGCCCTAGTCCCTCAGATTGTGAGCGGTGGCTCGGATGATAGTGGTCATAAAGTTTCTATGGGGCGAGCACGGCACAGGGGAGATGTTTTTTACTCTTCTAACAGCACAATAGGTGTTAAACATGGGCACAATGGTATCTATGTTTCTGAAAATGAGTACGTAGAGGCTACTTCACCTAGTGTACGTCGTGTCGACTCTGAGTCTGTAGATGCGCCAGCTCCTGCTTATAAGTATTATGTGGGTGATGACAAAGACAGCTCTGAGAAAGATAAAGCTGCTACTTTTGCCGAGGAGCAGGTTGGCAAAGGATACAACTGGATATTTTTCGCCAATAAGTCGGTAAACTCAGACAACTATAACTGCTCGCAGTTAGTGTGGGCTTCATATAAGAATGCAGACTCCAATATAGATCTTGATGCCGATGGTGGACCAGGCGTATACCCGAAAGATATCGCCGATTCTCCAATGGCTCATGAGTACGAAACTAGGGAGTAGGCCTTCATATGGGGACTAGGGAAAAGATGATGGCGGCTTATCCGGGTGCAAAATTTGCCGCCCTTGGGGTGCTGCTCGCGTTATGTCTTACGACGTGTGGCACGCCGAAGGCTCAAGAATCTAAGAGCCCGGAAGAGTCGTTGAAGAATAGCGCCCTAGCGGTCTCCGTTGCTGGTGACTACCGAGAAAGCAAGGACCCTGGAGGAGGTGTGGGCTTCTACGATCCGCACACCAACTCGTGGACTAAGCTGTCAAATGAAGGATCTCAGACCTCAGAAATTGACTACTATAATAATAAGCTTTATTTCGGGGATAAGAAGAAGGATTATATTTTAGGAGACTCACTGCAAGGTTACGACAGGAAATACGAGTCTGTGTATAACGAGGAGGTATGGGGACTGGATAATGGTGGATTTATCGCAACCAAGAATATTGGATATACCGAAGATAAAACCTCCTATATTTATAAAATAGTCACCCATGATGGGCAGAATACCGAAGTTCACACCTCGAACCGTAGTATTAAGAACCCTGCACGGTGCGCTAATGGCAGTGTATGGACTGTCAATAATGAATCACACAATTCTCTTGGGCAGAAGCAGAAAGAGAACCAAGGCGATACAAAAGATAAAAACGAACCGACTAAACTGATTCGCCTATACCCTAACTTTTCCGATGATCCTGTAACCGAGCATGCGTTTTCTCTTCCCAATGAAGGAATCGATGGCATCACGTGTGTTGAGAATAAAGTCGTTATCATAAGGGATACCTACCCTCCCGGCAGCGACCCGCAGAGGAGCAGTTCAGAAGATGTTACGGGATCGGCTCTTGAGGTATTTGATACAGATACCGGTCAGGCACATGAAGTTCCTATAAGCGGCGACCATGCAGTGCGCGTAAACCGTGATATGTGGCAGTCGAAGGAGGGGCATTACCATGCAATCGGCCACGAAGTATGGTGGCAGTCGGGCGATGGGACTATTATTTCTACAGATGTAGAAACCGGGAAAAATACCCGCCATTTCACCCTTAAAGACTATAAGAGGTCGAAAGATCAGGGTCTCTTTTATTGGTCTGATAAATATCTCTACAACATAAACTCAACGGACAATAAGGATACTCTGCGCATATACAGCCTTCACGAGAATAAGCTGATTAAAGAAAAAGAACTCCCCGACATGAAGGCTATCCTGTCGAAGCATCAATTTACATATGCCATGGTGGTCACAAACGAGGAAGAGCTTCTCAAGCTATAAATAAGAAGGCTTATCCATAGGGTCTGTGAGCCCCAAACCCTGCCTTCGCGCGCCGCAGGTACTTTAGCCTAAGCCTGTTGGGCGGCGGAATTCTTCCGCAAAATCTATGAATAAGAATCTTGCGGTTTTAGCTTTCCTTAGACCCGGCGCGCGAAGACGGCACTACGGCATGCATAGAGCCTGCGGCGAGAGCATCCGGAGTGGTGGAGTCTTGCTTGGAAGCCTGAGCTTCAATGCGCACAATCTGCGACTGTTTAAACCTGTGGTCCGGCGTGCAGGTCAGCTTATATTTTGTTTCGGAAAGATCGCGGATCTTCTGCACATAGTTCTGTGTTTCGGGGAAGGGCGGAATGCCCTTGTACTTTTCGACCGCGCCGGGGCCAGCGTTGTACCCGGCAAGCGCCAGATCAAGCACCTCGTCGTCATTGTGGGCGTATTTGCCCAGCCGTTTCTTGAGCGATTCCAGGTAGCGGCCCTGCGCATCAATCGAATTGTGCGGATCGAGGATATCGCCGCCGTTGCCCCAATCCTTCCAAGCCTCATCGGTGAACTGGGCTACGCCCCGGGCACCCGCGCTCGAAGCCGCATTGATGTGCCAGTGGCTCTCAGTTTCAAGCTGTGCCGCGATCACACCCGGGCGGATATTCGCTGTCTGCCCGGCCTTGCGGAGATCCTCGTGAACCTCTTCCGGTGCGTAGGTCAAGTCGGTCATACCGCAGTAGTCGTCGTAGGTGGCGGCGAGCCCCACCACACCCGTACCCAGGAGCAGCGCGGAGGCAATAATCTGCCAATGCGCCAGCGCCCCGGCGGTCACTTTCGTGAAGATGTTCTTGCCGGATGCGGTCTTGAGTGAGCTCTTCTTCGCCATTCCTCTAGCCTAGCACCCCAGCAAGCCCGGCTGGCGCGGTTTTCACGGACCGGAAAGCTATAATTTCGGCGAAAATTAGATATATAGAATTATGTATGGCTTATAGGCATACTGCGGCTTATTCAGAGGCAAGCTGTTAAATACGAGAAGCCACACCTGAGTGTGACTTCAAGAGTTGGCGCTCGGAAGACTTTTGCGAAGAATCGCTCACCTCTAGCTACCGCTTAAACTTTAACACGAGAGCGCATGCGCACCGCAAGAACCGACAGACCAGAACCTACCGAGCCTCAATACCGTCGGGGAGGTCATCGCTGGTGAGATAGTAGCCGTTGGGCCAGATAACACTCCAGGTGACGGCTCCGCTACCCCCTTGATCCCCCGAAGAACGCGCGACCGCGCGAACAACAAATACGCTCTGTGGCTTATCCATACCCGGAATCTTGACCTTAGCCTCGCGGTAATCCCGCACCTGAATATAGGTGCCGGGTTCGGGGTAGAGCCATTTACGCGCGTACTGCTCTGCCTCCTGCATGGTCTTCAGGCGTACCTTGGAATAGTCAAATGTGCAGTCAGCCTCTCCATCTGCCACCTGCTGGTAGGAGACGTCCTCCGGGCATGTAGGTTCTTTCCCCGGGGATGCGCTGGCAGACCCACTGGCACTGGGGGCGGCGCTTGTAGCATCGGCTTTATGCTGTTCCTGCCCAGCGTCAGATGAAGTGCTCGGCGACGGTTTGGCGGTATCTGTTGCGGAGGGCGAAGCAGATTCCGAGGGCGAATCCTGCGCTCCCTGCGACTGCTGCGGCTGTTCCGGTGCGGGTGCCGCCTGCGCGCTCTGCTCAGAAACCTGCGGGGTCTGTACCGGGGCGCTCGATACCGGCGCAGGACTTGTGGATACGCTAGGTGTCGCCGTTCTGTCGGGTGTAGCCTCGTTCCGTTGCGTACCTTTATAAAGCAGGAACATCAGGGTCAAGAACGCTACAATCGCTAGTGCTATGAGAGCGTATTTACGAAATTTTGCCACGGAGTCTACCTCGCCATCGGTGTAAGCACTGAGGGTTTTTCTTTAATGGTATCCGTGGAAACTATAAATATGTAGGGGTTTTCCCTTCCGGTATAAATACAGGGTTTTGCGGTGGGTAACTGTAACAATTAAGAATATGACTACGACAGAAACCACCGCTGAAACTCCAGCGGTATCCACCAAAAACCTGTTCAAAACCTACGGGCGGGGTGAGGTGACTGTGCATGCCCTGAATAATGTCACTATTGATTTTGAGCGGGGTAAGTTCACCGCGATTATGGGTCCTTCGGGCTCGGGTAAATCAACGCTGATGCAAACCCTTGCCACACTGGATACTCCTGATCATATTCCAGAGACCAGCATCCGTATTGGTACCACCGAACTGTACGGGCAGAGGGATAACCAGCTGACCGAGTTCCGGCGTGAGCACGTGGGGTTTATCTTCCAGGCGTTTAACCTGGTGCCTACCCTGACCGCCGGGCAGAATATTGATTTACCGCTGGGGTTGGCGGGCAAGAAGCCGGATCCGACCTGGCGTGAATATCTGGTTAAAACCCTCGGTCTGTCGGATCGGTTGGGTCATCGCCCCGAACAGCTTTCAGGTGGTCAGCAGCAGCGTGTTGCTATTGTACGTGCGCTGCTGTCGCGCCCGGAGGTGGTGTTTGCTGATGAGCCCACCGGTAACCTTGACTCAAATTCGGGTGCTGAGGTGCTCAGGCTATTGCGGGATGCCGCCACTGAGCAGAAGCAGACGATTCTGATGGTCACCCATGATGCGCATGCTGCTTCGTATGCTGATCGTGTGGTGTTTTTAAAGGACGGTGCGATTGCTGGGGAGATGCTGAATCCTACGCATGATGCTGTGCTGCAGGCAATGGGGCAGCTGGAAGGGTAAAGCACTCGCACGTCTAACAGGAGGGGAAATAGCCGCATGTCTACTATGTCTAAACGAACTAATACATCTCTGAATACGGTGGCGCGCTCTAACCTACGCGCTTCTAAAGGTAAGTACGTTCTGACCGGCATCGGTATAGCGGTTGCCTCATTCTTCATCGCCGCCATTATTGTGCTCCTCGGCTCGCTACAGGGAACTATGGATGCCGCGATAGGAGATGCGCTCTCAGAGGACGATAACGTGGTCCTCTCGGCTGGAACTAACAACCCAAATAATTACACGGCGAACCATTACCTCACGCCCGAAAATCTCGACACGATCACCAACGACCCTTCGGTTCAGCGCACCTGGGTCATATATGACGGGCAGGGTAAACTCGGCACCGGAGAAAACTCAGCAAAGGTGCGGTATACACCGGCTCCCACCGACACCGAGCTCTTCCCATTCCCCATTGACGGCAAACTGCCGGGCACAGACACAGAGCTGTTGATCTCAAAAGAATTCGCTGAAAAACACAACCTGCACCTTGGCTCAACGGTGACCTCACCGGATGTTGTGGCAGCTATTACCGACCCTAATACCGGTGCCACTAAGGAATACACCATTGCTGGTATTTTCGACACCGGGTTCTCCGGCTCATTCTCAAACGATAGCGTTTATATTGGTGGTACCTCCTATCAGAACGCGGCAGATGAGGCGCTCAAACAGCTTGACCCGAAATCTATGGAGGCAGCACAGCTACCGCACCCTAGCATGACGTTCGTCCAGTTCAAAGGTGACGATGACGCCCACGCACGCACCGAGCTGCAGAAAAAGCTAGCTACCGGTGATCAGAATACCGAACCCGTGGTGAAGTCAGGCGGGGAATACCTGCAGGATCTCAAAGAAGAAACCTCACAATTCTTTGCCTTTATCGGTGTGATTCTAGGGGCGTTCGCGGCGCTCGCCCTGCTGGTCTCATCTTTCGTTATCTCGAATACGTTCGCAGTGCTGGTCGGTCAACGCATCCGCGAGTTGGCGCTACTGCGTACTCTGGGCGCGCACGGGAAATCCCTGGTGCGCATGCTCTTAGTTGAGGCGCTCGTGGTGGGGGTTATTTTCTCCGCTATCGGCGCTGCGCTCGTCTACCCGGTCGCAGCGCTCGTCGGTGTGCTGTTTAAAGATTTCATGGTCTCGTATGACCCGCTGGCGTTCATTGTGGGTGTGGTGGTCTGCACGCTCGTGACAGTTATTGCATCGCTCGCTCCGGCACGTAGCGCCCTGAATATTTCGCCCATCAGCGCCTTGGGGGAGGGTACCGCCCAAGCCGTGAAGAAGCCGGGCATTGCGGGTCTGATCCTGGGACTGATCGCCGCCGTGGCAGGAGCAGCGGCAGTGTGGCGGTCGCTGAGTCTGACCGGCACATCGGATGCAGGTGTGCAACAAAGCAGCGTTGGGGTACTGTTAGTCATGGTTGCGGCGTTGCTTTTGGGTGTTGCCATCTTCTTACTCCTGCCATGGTTGTTAGCGCCGCTAATTCGCGTATTTGGTTCGGTGATCCGCTCTCAGACCGGGAATCTGGCGGTCGCTAACGCGCTGCGCTCGCCCAAGCGCACGGTTTCGACCGGGCGTGCCGTGTTGGTGGGTGTGCTCGTGGTGTCTGCAGTACTGAGTGGGTACTCCATTATGACCGCATCTACGGCGAAATCTATGGACCGTGCCTATCCCGTCTCGGCGACGGCAACCTACGGGACCGGTGGCGGCACGGGGGCTGAGAGCCTTGCCAAGGCGCACTCGGTTGCCGATAAAGTGCAGGGGATTAAGAATGTCGAAAGCGTTGCGGTGGCTCCAGCCGCCGGTGCCCTAGAGTACACCATTACGTCGAAAGACGGCAGCCAGCCAATGAGTAACACCGCGAGTATGGTGGCGCTCAGCCAGGACGACTTCGCCAAAGTTATTCCGGCTGAAGGAAAGTACCCGACTGAAGACAACACCGTGCTTGTGCCCGAATCCCTGTATAAAGATGCGGGCTTTGACGATTCCACCCGTCTGAAGGCACGCGGACCCTTAGGAGAGATCGAACTCAAGCCTATTAAGTCGACCAGTAAGATCGTGAATCTGTACGTGGTGAACCCAACCACCGGTGCTAAACTGCAGAACCCGGATGACCCGCAGCCCTTGACCCTGCAGCAGCCCGGAGAAGCTGGGGAACAGCCCCAAGGCTCAGCCGCGCAGGGGCAGCGGGGCGCATCCGCTGCCTCAGGGGGAATGAAACCCTCAGCCGGGGCGGAGACTATGGTGCTGGTACACGCTAAATCCCCGCTGACCGCTACTGAGAATTCCACGCTACAGGATCAGCTTAATAAGGCTAATGACGGCAACGAGTTCACCGGCGGTCTGCAACAGCGCGGTCAGCTCGATCAGGTTCTGACGGTTATGCTGGGGATCACCCTGGGTCTTCTCGCCCTCGCTGTGGTGATCTCGGTGATCGGCGTGGCAAATACGATGACTCTCTCGGTCAATGAACGTCGCCGCGAGAATGCGATGCTGCGTGCGTTAGGGCTCTCCCGCAAGCAGCTGCGCCGCATGATTTCGGCGGAGGCGGTACTAATCACCCTCGGTGCGGTGGCGTTGGGTATCCTTGGGGGCGTCTTTATCGGTAGCGTGAGCGCAAAGGTGGTGCTTGCTGCGACCGACCAAAAGGTAGAGTTCGTCCCGGATCTGCCGTATCTGGGTCTGGCGCTGATATTGCTGGTGGGTCTTGCTTCGACGCTGGTTGCATCCGCTCTGCCGGCGGCACGCTCGGCTCGGATGTCTCCGGTGGAAGGACTCGGCAGCTAGCTAGTACCGCTGAGCTCAGACTTTTGTCATGGTTGTGTTTTGAAAAGGACCACAACCATGACAAAAGTCTGGGAAGACAGTAGGGGGAAAGCAGGGAAGCGACAGCGATGAGCCTGCCGCCCCGGCAGCCCGGGCTACTTATCCGTCACCTTAATCTTGCCCATGGCGCCGCGTTCCATCTCGGCGAACTGGTGATTCACGAACGTGTAGGTGCCGGGTTCGCGGAACTGCATCTCAACGAACCCGCCCTGCGCTGGATCCAAATCGAGGGCCTGCGAGTGACCGCCGGTTTCCCCATACGGATCTCTGCCGTCCCGAAGCAGGTAGCCGCCTTCCTTATAGACGGTGTCAAATTGCGAGCCGACCACGTGGAAACTCATGCCCTTCGACGGTCCCGCAGCCAGCAGCCAGATGCGCACGCGCTCGCCGGTTTTCACCTCCAAAGGCTGATTCACATACTGGGTGGCGTGCCCGTTGAACATGGTGAGTGAGGGGGTGCCCGCCGCAATGCCGTCAGAGGAAACTTCGGCAAGCTTATTACCGTCAGCCGCGGTCTGCCCCGTATCGGTCAGGTATGTTTCATTCTGAACCATCACATACTCATGATCTACCGGTTCCAGATTCGGCGGGTCGATAATGACGGCACCGTACATGCCTGCCGCCATATGCAGACTCATGGGCGCGGTCGAGCAGTGGTACAGCCAAATACCAGAGCCGGTAGCCTCAAAACGGTAGGTCAGCTTCTCGCCCGGGGCAATGGTTTTCATCGTGTTATCGGGCGAAACCATGCCCGCGTGGAAGTCGAGCGAATGCCCCATCGAACCGTTATTTTCCAGGGTAATCTCGAAGACATCGCCCAGCTTACCGTGCAGCACCGGGCCCATATACGAACCGTTGAATGTCCACGCCTTTACGTCAAGCCCGGGTGCAATCTCGCGGTCGAGCTCCTGCACATCCATGGTCATCTTGTGCACGGTCTTACCGTCACGTTTCTCGCCCGCAGGCACGGGACGCAGCACCGGATCACGGCGCTCATGGTCCTTGCCGGGGGAGGCATGCATATCAATATTCGCGTTCTGCGCGGTCAGCAGATTCGTGTTTGTGCCCGAGCCATTTGACCCGTTATTACCGCCGGAACCACCCCCGTGATGCCCGTTCGCCTGCAGATTATTACCGGTGGTTTTCACGTGAAATACCATGCCCTGCTGGCGGTGCCCGGCAACCGAGCACCAGCCCTCAAGGTCGGAGGTCACCACGCCAACATCCACACTCTTCGTCTCACCGGGGTTCAGCGTTCCGGTCTTCGCACCGTTGGCGAAGGTGAGGTCGTGGGTCATGCCCTGATCGTCGTTCGTCACCTCAATCACCAGGCGGTTACCCACCGGAACCTGCGCGGTATCGGGCGTAAACCGGTAGTTTGAGGTTGCCTTGACCTTCAGCGTTGTGGTCTGCCCCGTGCCGGTCGCCGTAGAACCCCCTATAAAGTTGAATCCTACCGAGCTGGGATCGGCCGCAATACCCAAGGTCAGCGCCAGAATCACCGCAAGCGCACCGAAAAGGGTCTGCCGGGTATGATTCACAGGTTCCTGTTTGACATCCGTAACAGGAGCAGGCTTCTCACCGCGCGCCCGCGCCGCCATCATCTCTTTACGGGTATTGACCGAAGCCTTAACGCCGCGCACCATAAACGGCAGGAACGAAGCCAAACCGAGCGCACCCACGGCAGAGACAGCGACCTTCACCCAAGAGCCCGTAAGCGCATTGGGCAGCATGAAAATAATAAGGCTCAAGTTCACAACCGTCACACGCCCGGCGGCAAGCCTACTGAACTCCTTATTGGATGCGCGCACCACGGCGGGTCCGCCGCCCATACGCTGGGGGAGCAGGTAACTCATAGCACCCAGAAGCACCTGAAGCAGGAAACCCGCCACGAAAATGGGGGTAACCTCGCTCATGCGAAGCTCCTCAAACGGGGTGGTAAACACCAAGCCAGCAGTCCACACCACGCCGATAATAAGCCAGATAAAACCTGCACCCACCGACATTGGCGGGAACTCGGTGGGGCGCTTCGTGCGAAGGGTTCGCACCATCACCCACGCCACGATCAGCAGCCCCAGCAGATACACGAGCAGGCCCGCGCCCGCGAGGGGACGCATCCCGAAGAGTGAAGCGAGCGTGGTAATCCCAACGCCCACGCACATCAGTATGAGGGCGCGCACGCTGGTTCCCAAAGCGTTTTCGACCATCTTGGTGCGCAGCATCGTAGGCCAGAACGTAATCAGGGTACCAACCACCGTAATACCCACGAACCCGAGAACATTCACGGCCTCATGCGCGAGCATAAACTGCGAATGCAGCGTGCCCCGCAAACCAGGCAGTGCCGTCATCGCGCCCAGTACGGCACCGACGGGAAGCAGGAACGCCGCAGCGATATAGAAACGAATCGTAGCGCCAAACCGCGAGGGAAGCGCCTGTTTGACCTGGCGAAGAAGCGCATAGCCATGCCAGGCGACCATAGCGCCTACCGCCAGCGCCCCGACAACCGTCAGGGGATAGAACTGCGGCATGAGATCCTGCAGAATCATGCCCGCCATCAGCAGCACAATGCCGCCGTTAAGCGCAAAAATACGTGTGACCTGAATACCGCGGGCCGAATCAGGAATCTTAATCTTCATGAGCGCTTCGGTGAAGTGCTGACTCCAGATCAGAATCGAATTCGTAATCAGCCCCAGAGTCACCATATGCACGATCAGCCAGCCGCCCTTGGGGATAAAGCGATGCACCAGAACCGCGATAATAACGCCAAACATCCAGTACGATACCGGCTTCGATGCGCGGCGGTGCCAACTGCCCCGACCGGAGGCGCGCTTAGCAATCTCCTCGGGCGTTAGCGAGGCGCCGGGGAGCTCGGCGGGGCGCATCCCAATCGTGAGTCCATCGTTGCCGGAACCCGAAACATCGGCCCCGGACCGTGCAGAACTTTGCGCCGCGCTCGGCTTTGAGGATGCGCCGCCACGACCGGTATCGCGGCCGGCTGATCCTTCTGAGTCAGAACCCGAGGAAGTGGGGTTATGGGGATTCTCGCTCACGGTGTTGTCTTTCGATCGCTTTTAGTCACAGTGCATATAGTTCCATTATATTGCCCGAATCATGCGAATTTTGGCTTTGCGTGAGCCGTCATACAGTACGGTACCGGCGAGTGGTAAACGCTAGAATAGCCCTATGAAGTATCTGACTCTCGCCCCCCTCGCCGCCGTTGCCGCCGTAATGCAAGCGCTCGCTATTTACGCTTATGACCAAGACGGAATGGCGGTGGCGGGGCAGATCTTCTTTCCCGTTCTCTTTACGCTGATGGCGTTGTACCTGATGATGAGGAATCCGGGCGGGTCTGCCAAACAGCTTGTGGTGGTGGTCCTTGAGCTGGCAGTTTTCGCCGTCACGATGGTGGGGGTAAATCAGAAAAATCCTTATCTGTACCCCTCGATTATCGTCTACTATGCGGCGTTTGCGGTACTTGCCTTAGAGGTTGCGGTGCGCATCGCCGAGATGCCCAAGAAGGCGAAGGTTCAGGACGATAGCGAAGCCTCCGAGTCTTCCGATCAAAATGCGCCCGCCGAGGGCAGCGACGATGCCGCCTCCGTAAAAACCGATGAAAAACCCGCAGCGAAATCTTCGGCGGCAGCAAAATCGGCAGGTCATGGACTGCGGCGTGCCCGAGCTCAACGCGGTACGCACTTGGTGGCGAAGGTGAAGCCGCGTGAAGGCGCCGGGTCTTCTGGGCAGAGTTCTCAGGGTAAGACTCACGACAGCACGAAACCTGAGCCCGAAAAATCTTCGGAAAATACTTCTGACTAGTATATATTTTGTATTTGGAATATATCGTGGGTAGCTTGTTCGCATAGGAGGAGGAACCGCATTCGCTGCACATCAGCGATTGGTGTGTGCCTCTTGCGACCCAATCAATATATTTAACGTAAGCATCTGTCGCCCCAGAAAGGCAGGCTCTCATCTGGGTATATGCCCGAAGGGGAATATAATCTTTCGGCGAACAGAATATCCACGCTACACTAAAGGGCGAGAACTTCAGCTCAGTAAGACAGGTACTAATACGCCATGACTGAATCCCGCGCCCAGACTCCGGTTCTGGGCAAACTTGCAGTAGTGGCGCTCATCCTCATGGTGGTGGGCGGCTATATTTTTGAAGCCTTCGTGAACACCTACGGCGGTCTAGATTTTTCGATCTACCGCATGGGTGCCATGACCATTTTCGATAATGAAGGCTTCGACAAAGAACTTTATGGGCGCGCTATGGTGAGCATCGGCGTGCTGGATTTGCCGTTCACCTACCCGCCCTTTGCGGCGCTAGTCTTCCTGCCGTTCGCCTTCATACCGCTCAAGGTGGGTATGGCGATTATGGTGCTTATTACGACCGCCGCCGCCTGGTGGCTCTCCAGCATCATGTACTCCTATGCCAATGCACATGGCCGACCTTTACCGCTTCAGGATAAGCTCGGGCGTTACGGCACGATCGCCGCACTCACCATAGTGGTAATGCTCTGCGGGCCCTGGCGGCGTACCTTCGATCTTATGCAGATTAACCCCATCATTATGGTGCTGATTCTTGCCGATTTTCTGCGCCCGGCAACACGTGTGCCGCGCGGAGTACTTATCGGTATCGCTGGCGGTTTGAAACTGACTCCGCTCGTGTTCGGGCTTATTCTGCTGGTGCGCCGCGACTGGAAGGGCATTATCACCCTCGGTGCAACCTTCCTCGCCACCATTGCCCTCGGCTT
Organism: Rothia sp. HMSC036D11; assembly: GCF_001814205.1. Classification (NCBI taxonomy): domain Bacteria; kingdom Bacillati; phylum Actinomycetota; class Actinomycetes; order Micrococcales; family Micrococcaceae; genus Rothia; species Rothia sp. HMSC036D11. The sequence goes on along the minus strand of NZ_KV815277.1, from coordinate 204,271 downwards.
TGTGCTACTGCCGCAAGAAGCCCCGCAGTACTGGTTCCACGCGGTTTCAGATCCTTCGCGTGTGGGCGATATTAACTTCGTCGATAATATTTCGATTCAGGGCTGGCTTATGCACTATGGGCTGAACGGAACCGCCGCCAAGCTCTGTTTCTACCTGCTGGCGGTGCTCTCCGTCGTGCTCACCGCCGCGATTCTCTATCAGCTCGAACGCCGCAACAAGGTTCTCGCCCAGGTTGCGGTGACCGGGTTCCTCATGGTCAGCCTCTCGCCGATCAGCTGGTCGCATCATAACGTGCTTCTGCCGCTTCTGATTCTCGTGCTTATTGTGGATGCATTCGGCGAGTTCTTCACATACCTGCCGCCCGCTGCGATGACTGTGGCGCGCATCCTGACCTGGGTGGGCGTTGTGGGGCTCTATATTTCCCCGCGCGTGCTCGGCGGCATGACTCAGTGGAATATGAACGGGCTCGAATTCTTGGCTGCGCCGGGTGTTGCGCTGGGCGGCACGCCGATCGTGTGCCTCTTTATCGTGACCGTTCTGCTGTGGGGGTGGGCGGCCCTCACCCCGAAAGCACGCAGCGCTTCGGTCAAACCTGCAGCAGAGTCGGCAAACGCCCCGAACTCGGCATAGCCTTGCGAACCGCGCAGAAGACCCCCGCATCGTTGATCACGATGCGGGGGTCTTCTCTATCTCGGTTTAGACCAAGAAGTTATCGGCTACCTAGCGAATACCAACGTTCCAGGTGCCCTGGAAGGAGTTAATCGCCAAGTAAACATCTTCGGAGGCGTCAAACTTCGCGGTGCCCTGGAACTCTGAGGTGCTGGATTCCAAGATGACATCGTTCGAGCGGGCCGCATCCATCACGCGCAGGTTCATTACCGGCCTGCGCTCGTAGCCAGCCTCCAAGGTACCCGAGCCGCCCGAGTAGATCACGGCGTAGGAGTTGAACGCGGCGCTGATCTTCTCACCCTTAGAAATCTTGGGTGCGGAGGAAGCATCGTAGACGCGAATAAGCCACTCGCCCTCACTATCGACATTCACCTTGCGGGTGGGGCTGGAAGTCTTCAAGTCCATCCACAGGGTGCCCGAGATTTTATCTTTGGTCAGCGCGGAGGTGTACAGAGCGAAGCTGGAAGTTTTATCGTCCCCCGTGCGTCCCTCCAAGGAGTGGCGCGAATTGGATTCTTTGGAGGGGGTGAACTCGTAGTAGACGATAGCCTTCGAATCGTTGCCCTTGGGCTTCTCGATATCGATGGTCTGCTTATCCTTGCCCTTGTACTCCTTGAAGTCGCCGCTGGGCAGTTTCGCCTCAACAGTCTTCAGCTCGGCGGGCGATGAGCTTGCCGAGCTCTCTGACGATGCCGAGGCTGCCGATGATGACTCGGCGGGGCTTTCCGATGCTGCTGCATTGGAAGATCCGCGCGGCAGGGTGAAAATCAGCACCAGAATGATAATAATCAACAGCGCCACAGCACCGGCGATGACGCTCCACCCAGCGGGAGTCGCAAAGAACGGGCGCTTCGGCTTCTCGGGCTGGTTGAAGGGAGTCTGACCGTTTGCATACGGTGAATCGCTGAACCCGGATGCTGCCGCCGCAGTGAACCCGTTGAGCGCATCTGAGGTGTTTGACTCGGAGTATTGCTGATTCTGGTTCGACTGGTTCTGATTGTACGAACCCTGAGCAAAACCGCTGTTCTGAACGTTATTATTCTGAGCACCGTTCTGCTGCTGGAACTGCTGCGATTGACCGGCCTGGTACTGACCCTGCTGAGGCTGGTTCTGCTGCGACTGCGAGCCCTGGAATTGGTTGGGCTGACCCTGCCCCTGGAACTGGTTACCCTGCTGGTTGGAAGCGTTCTGCACCGAGTGCTGCTGATTCTGTCCCGACTGAGAGCTCTGATCCTGTTGGGCATTCTGACTCTGCGCGCTCTGACCCTGCACGCCCTGGCTCTGAGAACCCTGCTGCTGAGCCGAAGCGCCGGATGCGCCCGCCGCCCCGGAGGAGGCCGCTGCACCCGCGCCCGCTGCGGCGCCTGCGACAGCACCAGCGGCGGCACCCGCACCAAAGCCCGAGCGTGACCGATCCTGCCCCTGCTGAGGCTGTTGTCCCTGGTACGACTGACCGGACTGACCCTGCCCCTGCTGAGGCTGACCGGACTGAGAATATCCTGACTGGGATTGTCCGGGCCGCACCTGGCCGGATTGCTGCTGCTGAGACTGCGACTGAGCGAACCCCTGCTGGCTCTGCTGCTCTCGACTCTGGGACTGCTGCGCCTGCGAACTCTGGTTCGGGGCACTCTGACCCTGGGTATCTCGGTTCTGAGCGCCCTGGCTTTGGGTACTCTGGGTTCGCGGATCCTGCGCTTGAGCGCTTCGCTCCTGAGCGTTCTGCCCGGCAAATCCCTGCTGCTCGGATCCCTGGTTCTGCTGCGCAAAACCTTGACGCTGATCAGAGCCCTGCTGTTGCTGGTTGAAGCTCTGCTGGCGCTGTATAGAATCCTGCTGCTGGCGCTGGGTAGAATCCTGCTGCTGGCGCTGGGCAAATTCTTGCTGGCGCTGGGCCTCGTAAGACTGCGGTTGCTGCCCCTGCTGAGACTGTGCGGGCTGCTGCGGCTGAGCCTGATTCTGCTCACGGGACTGGCTGAACTGCTGCCCGGGCTGATTCTGCCAAGGCTGAGGAGCCTGCGCATCGAACCCGCGAGGCTGCTGCTGGTTCTGCGAACCCTGCGCTTGAGGCGCCCGATTCTGCTGAGCCTGACCGCTAAAGCCTTGCTGTGACTGTGCGTCCTGCTGAGACTGAGCACCAAAATTCTGCTGGGAATTCTGCGATGCAAATCCCTGCTGCTGGGAGCCGCTTCCCGGTGTCTGAGACTGTGAAACGTTTGAACTCGACTGACGCTGCGCAAAATCCTGCTGAGGCTGATCAGAGCCAGAGCCCTGCTGCTGATTGAAGCTCTGCTGGCGCTGTGTAGAATCCTGTTGCTGACGCTGGGCCTCGTAAGACTGCGGCTGCTGAGATTGCCCGGGCTGTTGGGTCTGAGTAACGCGTTGAGACTGCGCGGGCTGCTGAGGCTGAGCCTGCTGACCCCGGTTCTGAGCGTTCTGCTCTTGAGAACTCTGCGCGGCAAAGCCCGACTGCTGCTGATTCACGGGAGTCTGAGGCTGCCCCTCAAAACGCTGCTGCGTGGGAGGAACCTGGGAAGTGCCGCGCGGGGGAGTAGCCGGTCGGGAAGATACCTGAGCCTCGGCACCACGCGAATCAGTCGAATCGCGCGCATCGGATTGGGGGCGCGCATCCGTAGGCTCACCCTGAGACTGATCCGAAGACTGCTCGGGGCGCGACTCGCGTGAAGGAACTTGCTGCTGTGCGGACTCTGACGATACAGGCTCCTGTCGTGCAGCCTCGGGTCGTTCGGCACCTGCTGCAGAGGCAGAACCCGCGGACCTCTGAGAATCCTGTGCGTCGCTGAGGGGCTCTCGCGCATCGTAAGAAACACCCGAACCCTGCGCGACTCCCGGCTGCTGTGCGCTTGCCTCCGGCGTGGACGGGGCATTGTGGGTATCGCGAGCGGGCTCGCGGGTAGGCTCCGAAACCTGAGGCTTTGGAGCCTCGGCGGTGCCGCTCTGACGGTTCACGGGAGTCTCAGAAGTGCTCTGCTCGGAACGCACCTGCGACTCGGACGAAGAGCCTGCCGCTGCACCCGAACCGGATGCGCCCGCACGCTCACCCGCGGCTTCGCGCGGCTCGGAACCCCCGGACGCTGCATCCTGAGCGTGGGTAGACTCCGCCTGAGTCTTCTGCTCAGGGGTCTGCTGATGGGAAGTTTTCTGCTCGGCAAACTGTTCGGAAATGGTCGGCGCGGTACGCTGCTTCGGGGCGGAAGCCTGCGCAGACTCACCGCTCTGCTCAGAGCTTGACGATGGCGAGGGCTTCACACTGGAAGAACCCTCAGAAGAGCCCGATGCGGCAGATGAAGACTCCGCCGTCGAGGGTGCCTGCTCATTCTCAGGCTCGGGCTCCTCAACCCACAGCTGCCAACCTTCGGGAACAGGACCCCATGCGGGATCGGGCCGCCACGTCGGGGTAGGAGACCACCCGGCAGGCGGTTTGGGCCAATTTGGGGGCGGATTGAAGACGAGAGCCATCTGAACCTTCCTTCACTACTGGCGCCAAAAACACCCGGAAGCGTAGGCACGAGTAGCCTCAAATTTTAAACTACGGTAACCCTCAAATTATGGCATATTTCCCATAAAATATAAGCCCGAAAAGTTCATAGGCAGGTAAATTATTACACCGTAAGGCAACCCGCACAGATGGCCCCGGTGTGACATTCGGGGGAGGGTCCCCTCTATTATGGATACTATGAGCACTAATCACCAGCAGGAACCCGGACATCACGGTTCTGAGTTCATTCCAACAAACCAACCACCTGGCGCAGTTACTAATACCCAAAATATGCCCACGATGCTGAGCCCGCATCAGGCAGAAAGTTACGGGTACGGCGCTGAGTCTACCTTCGCCTCCGCTGAGTATTACAGGAGTAACCGCCTTACCCGTAAGGAGCTTCTGGAACGCGCTAGCGAACTGCCCTATCACCGGTTATCGTATGTGAACCCGCGTGCGCGTTGGTTCACCCCGGTTCTTGAAGGCTTGCTGATTGCCAGCATCTATTTTGTGCTCCTGCTGATTGTGAGCTTTGCGCTGCTAGCATTCGCCGTGATGCTGCGCGTCCCCTACGATCACCTGACCGATCTACAGCGTGTTTACGCGAACGTTTTTAAGACCCCGCTTGTTTTTATCACGTTCTTTATCAGCATCATTCCGGTGATTCCGGCGATTTTCATTGCGCGCCTGATTACCAACTTCAAACCCTTAGGTCTAATTCACTCCATTGCGGGCCGCATGCGGTGGTCCTATTTAGGTGTTTTCCTAGGCTTTGGGTTCCTCATTTTCGGTCTTTACAATGTGGGGAACTTGGTTCTGGCTGGTTCTTTGACCACGCAGAACAGCGTGCATCCGCTGAATTCCGGCATGTTCTGGCTGTACATTGTGCTTATTCTGTTGATAGTTCCGTTCCAGTGCTACGCCGAGGAACTGCTCTTCCGCGGCTATCTCATGCAGACCGTGGGTCGGTGGCTGAAGAACCCCGCTTGGGCAATTATTATTCCGGCACCTATCTTTATGGTGCTGCATGGTTACGGACTGTGGGGTCTGCTTTCTGTGCTGACGATGGCTCTGATCGCCGGGTTCTTGTGCTGGTACACCGGTGGTCTTGAAGCCGGTATCGGCCTGCATATTGCGAATAATATTTCGGGTATCATCCTTGGGCTGCTGGGTCTGGCTGACCCCTTTGACGCGAATCATGAGGCTCAGGCGCTTGACTTTGTGCAGGCCCTTATTCTGCAGCTTGCCTTCGCCGGGCTTGTGTACATGTACACCTACCGGCAAAAGAGGAAAGCCGCTCTGAATCAGAGCCAGGATGCGGCTGCCGCCTCCTCGGCTGAGGGTGCGTCAATGGGTGTGGAAGCGCCCGTTTCTTCCTCAGATGTGCCAGCCACCGCAGCACCGGCTCCGGGCGCTGCGCATGCGGCTGTGCAGCCCGGTATGTCCGTGAAAAATGCTACTGCTTCACCTGCTGCTGATACCTCTGCTTCTGCACCGCAAGGATCGCAGGCGCCGGTACAATCACAACCTGTACAACCTGCTGCACCTATGGTTGATAATGCCAAGCCCGCACAGGATAATGTTTCGGCGAAATCGGCGTCTCCGTCTGCCCCCGCCAGCCCGCAAACGGCTGAAGAGCATCGTGCGTCCGAGCGGAATAGCGCGGAGAAACCGGCTGCGCAGGCAACTGCCGCGAAGCCTGTGGAAGGCATCCGCGAGAGCGAGCAGAATGATACGTCGGCCAAGGCTTCTGCCCCCGCGCAGCCCGAACGTTCGGCACCGGCTCACGGTTCGGCGTCGGCTAATAAGTCTGCGCCGATCGGTAAGCCTGCATCGGTCAATGAATCTGTGCCGACTCATGAGTCAGCCCAGTCCCAGAAACCGGCGCAAACTACCAAACCGGCACAGGCTCATGAACCGGCACAGCCTCAAAAGCCGGTACACACTAACGAATCAGCACAGGCTGAGCGTCCGACGAGCGCGAATACCGCAGCCCGCGCGACCGGGAAAGAAGCGCAGATCGCCGATAACCCCGCGCAGTCTGCACAGGCGAGGACTATCGCCGATGAGCTCAAGCCTGCCGTGGTTGCCCCCGCAGCATCGGAAAAGGCTCCGTCAGGCATAGACCTGGATGCGGCGCAGAAAGCTGCGCGCGCCTCCGCGCAGAAGACTCAGCAGGGCTCGAATCGGGCCGATTCTTCGGTGCGTGCCTCCGGGGCACAGGGGTCTGTATCGAATGCAGCCGCGCCGCAGAAGGAAGCCGCTAGCGCATCCACTGCGCAGGCAGACGATACGAAGAACCCTTCCTCGAAGAACTACGCGCCGGATACCTCCACAATGAGCATTCCCGTGCAAAATGCCTTGTCAGCATATGAACGTGCCAAAGCTCAGGCCCTTGCTCAGCAGAAAGAAACCGCCCGGCAAAAGGAAAGCGGGCAGAGCACATCTGCCGCGAAGAAGGCGGCTGCGGACGGCTCGGCTGCAGTCTCGCAGACCTCGCGGGCTCAGCGGGAGGCATCCCAGAACACCTCAGAGGTTCCCTGGGCTACCGCTCCGATTCCGAAAATCTCGCCGGAAGCCGCACAATCGCATAAGCAGGGATCAACCGACGCTTCACCGTGGACCTCAGCGTTCCCCGTCATTCCCAAACCCAAGAAGTAGGCGCATAGTATGACCGTTGATGCCGTCAAAAATATCGAAGACCTCGCCCAGTTCGTCTGCAATTCGCCCGTCTCATATCTGGCGGCGCGAACCGTGGCACGGCGCCTGCAGGCGGCGGGGTTTACCGAGCTGAACGAAACCGAGCCGTGGCAGAATGAGGCTGCCGTCGGCAGGCATTTTGTGATGCGTGACGGCGCGATCATCGCTTGGGCTGGCGGTCGGCGGGCACAGAAGGCGAGCGGTTACCGGGTGCTGGGTGCGCATACGGATTCGCCGTCGCTTAAGCTCAAGCCGAGTTCGTCGGTGACAGCGGCAGGATGGCATCAGATGGGCGTCGAAAATTACGGTGGCGCACTGCTTAATTCCTTTTTGGATCGTGAGCTGCGCGCCGCCGGGCGCCTGACGGTACTTCGGGAAGACGGCACCCTTCAAGACCGCTATGTGGTGACTGGGCCGTTAGCGCGTGTGCCGCAGCTGGCCCCTCATCTGGACCATAAACGTAATGAGCTGACCCTCGATAAACAGTTCAATATGTACCCCATTTGGGGCGTGGACGATACCGAGAACGATGTGCTCGCCTATTTGGCGCAGCAGACCATCGACGAGGGCGGTCCGGTAGATCCGGAACAGATCGTCGGTTACGATGTGCTCTTTGCAGATGCGCAGGAACCCCGCCGTTTCGGGCGAGACGGAGAGTTTTTCGCCTCGGGCAGGTTGGATAATCTCTCGTCGGTTCATGCCGGATTGTGCGCCTTGGAACGCTATGTGGCCGAGAATGCTGACGAAGACTCAGCGCATACCGTGATGCTTGCAGGATTCGACCACGAAGAGATTGGGTCTGAAACCCGCAGCGGCGCCGCCGGTCCGTTCCTGGAGGATGTGCTGGTGCGGCTCTCGCAGGCTCGCGGAGAGAGCCAGGATGAGTACCGCCGCTCGCTCGCCGATTCGGTGTGCCTTTCGGCGGATGCCGGGCATTTGGTGAACCCGAACTACCAGGGGCATCATGATCCGACGGTGCGCCCGCTTCCCGGTGCTGGCCCGCTGCTGAAGATCAACGCGAATCAGCGATATGCAACCGATGCGGTGGGTGCCGGTATTTTCGCGGCGGCGTGCAAGGCGGCGGACGTTCCTTACCAGGAGTTCGTGTCGAATAACAATATGCCCTGCGGTTCCACGATCGGGCCTATCACCGCCACCCGGTTGGGGATGCGCACCATCGATGTGGGGATCGGACTACTGTCGATGCATTCGATGCGCGAAATGTGCCACGTTCACGATATGGCATACCTGACCCGCGCGGTGGAAGGCTTCTACCGGTTGTAGACGCCGTGTTCTTTCACCCCTTCCATGGGGTGGTAATAAAAAGAGCCTTGATCGTGAATACAGAGGATATTTCCAATGCTTTATTCACAATCAAGGCTCTTTTAGGAGGGCAAAGAATCGGTCACTCAGGCAGATGTGGGATTATATGATGCCGTAAATAGTGAGCAAAACGAGGAGCATCAGCTCTTTCAAGCGCCCCACATAAATCTGATTCGCCATATTTATAAATGAAATATCTTTCTTGGAATAAATATATTTCTGCGAGATCCGCCTTTCGCATAACAAGAGAATTTCTATCTGCTCTGCCAAAAGATTTTTCTGCATAGGTCATGAGAAGATCATCAGCGCTGATGGTTACATAGGGTAAGGGCTCGTCGGTATTTTCGCTCGTTTCCCAGTAATCCAAGAGAGCTTTGTCGTTGGTGACCAAGTAGTCAATATTATGCTCCATCATTGCCGCATGTATATGAAGGTCGTTCTTATCGGGGTATCCCTGTATTGAGGAGATAGGGTAACCTTCTAACACGAACACAGATTTACCTATCTGCTCTCTAACCTTCACCCGTGCAGCGTCATTTCCAGTTGGATTTTCTCTAAGCCAGTGGTACCCCCACTCGTCGAGAATATTCTGTGTTGTGTGTATATCGAAGTACTTTTTATTTAGTATCTGGTTAGGAAGAAGTATCCAATCCCTGAGTGTTTTACTCAGCAGAATATTGGTATCTAGAAGAATAGAAGTCGCCCCGTTGCTCATGCTATTTAGTCTAGCAAAGTAACGGGGCGTACATCTGAATTATTCGCGAATTCCGAGTTCTGCCTCTATATCCCAGATTTTCATGAGTGCCTGTTTCTGGCGCTCCAATTGGGCGCGCTGGTATGATTCCAGATCTTCGCGCATAATGCGGAAATGCGAGCCTACCTTATGTGCGGGAATTTCTCCGTTACGGATCATTTTTACGAGAGTCGGCCGTGATATACCCAGTTCTTTCGCGGCGGCGGTCGTGGTAAATACTCGCGCCTGGGAGACTATAGCCAGATCTTCACCGGAACGAACGGCTGCGATAAGCTCACGAATCAACCCCGATAGTTTAGGGCCAAGTTCCTCCGAGTCCTTCCCCTGTACTTGCAGAAAGAACGAGACTTCAGTGGTATCTCCATGCTCATTACGAGTACCAGGGATGAGCTTCTGTACTTCTTCGCGTAGCTGCGGGTCGTTTAAATCCGCACGGGTCAGCGTTGAAGTGGTCATGATGTACCTCGCTGTTAGATATCACGTACAGGTACCCCGCATGCGCTTACATTCGGTTCAGCGCATCTGCAACGCTGGGGTATGTGCTCTACAGTCTACAGGAATAAATGAAATAAAAGAAAATAAATTTCGCATATTTCGTATATGGATTAATGTTACTTTTATCGCAGAAATAGTGCCCGTGCCTCCGAGCAGACCCTGAGCGTGGAGAATATTCACATCATGTTAGTCCCTGCGGGCAAGGGCCCACAGTGCGGATGCGCATCCCAGAAGGCCCCAAAAACCGACGACTATTACGTCCACGATCTGTATCTGGCCGATGTCGAAGAGGGCGGCTCGCACAAGGTTTGCCGCAGGCACGAACGGCAGGAATTGCTGAACGTGCACGTACCAGTCGGGCAGCCGCTCGGGCGGGTAGTTAATCGGTGCAAACAGCAAAACCATGAAGGTAATAGACTGCGTCACGATAGTCAGAAGTGACGCTGGAACCCAGTACGCAAGCATAAACCCTAATACCGCCATAACAACTTGAAGCGCGAACACAACGGCAATAGCGCCGATATTCAGGTTCACATCAAAACCAAATTTGAGCTTCGCGGCTACACCGCCCGCAATAATGCCGGGAAGAGCGAGAACTGCCCAAACGAGTACATCTGCCGCCAGAATCGCCAGGCGCGGGACCGGAAGGGAACGCTGATAGTCGAACATGCCGTTCGTCTTAGCGGCAGCAATAAATTGCGGAGCTATTACACACCCCATAGAAATGAAGTTCACCGTTACCGCACCGGACGCCAAATATTCTGCAGAATTCCGGTCAAGATGCGGCATGAAGAAAGACATGCCATAAAGAAGTGCAAACGCTAAAAGGACCTGCACCACCGCAAAAAGCGGCGCATTGATGGCGTTACGAATCAGCGACCAGCGGATCAGCTCGACCGTGGCGCGTACCGTCGAAATTCGTGAGGGAACGAGGGCGCTAGTCATGGTTAATCATCTCCTCATAGTTATCGGCCAAAGATGCCGAGCCTATGCGGTAGCTTTCGACGCATCCCGCACGAATTCCTGAAAGTACATGGGGTAAGGCTAGCTCAAGCGCATCGGTACTCAGGGTGACGGTAAACTCCCGAGGGATGGAGGAGTCGCCTTCTATGCGCTTTTCGATATATTCCGTATCTGGCATATTCCCTAGTGAGGATGATTTTTTTACATCTAGCACGCTGCGAAGTTCTTGAAGGAACTCCGGGGTAGCCGTGATTGAAAGCGTACTTTTTGCTTCCGCCAAACCCAACGCGCTTGTCGGTTCATCACGAACTAGCCGCCCCTTATTAAATAGCAGGTACCTATCGGCATGGCGCTCTACTTCTAGGAGGTTGTGGGTCACGATCAGCACCGTGGCCCCCTGCTTGGCGCGCCTTCGCAGCATCGTCCACAGTAGTTCACGGCGCACCGGATCGACATCGTTCGTGGGCTCGTCGAAGAGATAGATGGGGGCGGGCGCGGTGACCGCCATACCGAATGAGGTCAAGCGCTTGATACCGCCCGAGAGCTTATGTCCCGGCCTATCCGCCCAATCCCCTAAATCGAGAGTATCGAGAGTTTTCTGAACGGCCCGTTGCGCCTGCTTCGACTTCAACCCGCGAATGCGAACCGCCGTCGCTATCGCCTGGCGCGGGGTTATTCCCTCCAGGGACGATGCGACCTGTGGCATGATCGCGCATACCTGCCGGGCTTGCGCCGGGTGGGCAATGAGGTCGGTGTCGTCGTACATGATGCTCCCCGCATCCGGCTTTGTTAGCCCCACAATTTGGTGAAGAAACGTCGTTTTCCCGGCACCGTTGTGACCGATCAGCGCCGTTACCTCCCCGGGTATAAGCCGCACACTAATATCGTCATTCGCACGGGTTTTGCCGAATGACTTGCATAACTCCGTGACGATAAGTCCACCCTGCGTTTTCGCGGTGGATACACCCTCGGGTAAGGAGGAACCAGAGATACCTGCCATAGGTGCTTCAACCTGCCTTATGCTCTTGTCGTGAACACCGAATATGCAATAGCGTATCCCCGTTTTTTCGGCGTACCCGTGACATTCGTCAGGGGTGCAGGCTAGGGCATCCTCGCGCCAAAAAATCGACCTTGAAATCGGTTCGGCAATCCATGACATTTAACATAGGCTCCTTCCGCTCGCCGGTGTATGCTCAAAGAGCCTCATTTATGATAGGGATACATTATTCGGCAGCGAGTACCGACGGAGCGAGCATGACAACGACGCGCACACCGCATGTCTCTCAGCGTGATGCGGATACGCCGGAGAACCGCCGCCTTCAGCCAGGTAGCGCAGATGCCCCATTCTTCGATAAATCGGGTATTGCACGAAGCCTTATCTGGCCAACCTGTCTGAACCTGTCGATGAGCGGGCTGATTCGCCTTGCTATCGAATCTGAAGAACCCATTCGGGACCATTTTTTCGAGTACTATTTTTGCTACCAAACATGCGGGGTGATGTTTTTCCTCGCGAATACAATGCCGCGGCTTATTCCCGTCAAGAACCCCGTGCTGCGCACGTTCTTGTGGACTCTGGCGGTCATGGTGCCGATTGCTATCATCTCTGCGCTGTACCCTCAAGGCACCGCTGGGTTCCTTTATACCGCATCCCCCCTGTGGGTGGCGCTGTGGCTGATGAATGTGCACGTACCCTTCAAACTGGGGGTAAAAACAGCTGTTAGTATTGCGGTAGTCTTCACCGCTAACTACTTTGTCGGCGTGGTGGGGCAGGGGTATCTCGACGATTCGCCAACCATCCCGTTCCCCGCCCTAGCGGGAGATAAAGCCCTTAACGGGTTCTTTATCCTCAATATTTGTACCATGTTCTACGTTATCGCCTATTTCGTGGGGCGCAGCATGCACAAGAGCCGGGAACACAAGGCGATTGAAAAAGAACTCGGTATCCTCAGCGAACGTGAACGCATCGCCCGCGATGTGCACGATGTTCTGGGGCATTCCCTCACGATCGTGAACCTCAAGGCCGAGCTGGCCGCAAAACTCGTGGAAACCAACGCCCCCGCCGCGCAGGAACAGATGCGGCAGGTCGCCCAGCTCTCCCGCCAAGCCCTTGCGGAGGTGCATTCCACCGTCACCCGTTTGCGCGTTCCCGACCTCGAAGGTGAGATTCTGGCATCCTCGCGCGCCCTGGAAACCGCCGGAATACAGGCGAGCCTGCCCGATGCGACAACCGCCGCGAACGTCGCAGGCATGAACTCTTCCCTGTTCAGTTGGGCGCTGCGCGAGACCGTTACCAATATTGTGAGGCACTCTCACGCCACCTACGCCACCGTGCGGCTGAACTCCACCGGGTTAGAGGTTACCGACAACGGTATAGGAATTGGTGATGCCCCGTGTAAGAGCGGACTCACCGGTCTGCGCACCCGCATCGAAGACGCAGGCGGCACCCTTACACTCGGGAACGCGCCCGAACACTGGCTGCAGCAGGCTCCTGTGGCAGGTGTGGGGGATGGGTGCCGCATCCGCATCAGCATGGACGAGAAGACCGACGAGATTATGGGGTAGCCGTGCCGCTGAGAATACTTCTTGCCGACGATCAGCAGATGATTCGTGAAGCGCTTGCCATGATTCTCGATCTTGAAATTGATCTTGAGGTGGTCAAGCAGGTGGGTCGCGGTGATGAGGTGCTGTCTGCCGTGCGTGAAACCCGCCCGGATGTGGCGCTTCTTGATATTGAAATGCCTGGTGCCACCGGGATTGAGGCGGCCGCCGAACTTGCCCGTTCGGGCCTGAGATCACAGACGGGCGTGCCGGTGCGTTCGCTTATTCTGACAACTTTTCGCCGTCCCGGGTATTTACGCCGCGCCCTGGAGGCCGGGGCGAGCGGGTTTGTGGTGAAAGATGGCACGGCATCGCAGCTGGCGCAGGCGGTTCGCCGTACAGCGGCGGGGCTGCGTGTGGTCGATTCGGTGCTGGCTGAGGAGGCAAAATGGCAGGGCTCCTCACCGCTGACCGGGCGTGAGACCGAGGTGCTTCGCGCTGCCGAGACCGCCGGGAGCGTCAAAGAAATTGCGGGGATGCTCGGGTTGTCTTCGGGAACGGTACGTAACCACCTCTCGGCGGCCATGGCGAAGATTGACGCCATTAACCGGCATGAGGCGGTGCGCATCGCCCGCGACAACGGGTGGCTTTAGTCGCGCCTTCTCGCCATAAGTCGTACACTTGCCTGCATATCGTACGTTTTAACCCTACGAATATGCAGGAAAGTGTACGATATATACCGTTATACCGTGCCTAGGTGCACACATACCGACAATACATTCTCCCGCCGCATCGAGCAGCGGGAGAGAAAGAGAACTCGGTGAAATACCTCAAACCATATTTTGTATTTTGTGCTCGCGTCATGACTTTAGCCTGGCGAGTATCATTCCCGAAAAACCTTAGCGTACTGGCCGCCGTCATTATCTCTGCGCTCGCTCTGATCGCCTGCCCCATTCTGCTGGGTTATGGTGTTCAGCGCACCCTTGAAAACCCCTATGTTTGGCGTCAAAACCTTGCCATCCTCGTGATTCTTTACAGTATTTTGTGGCTAATCGGGCAGAGCTTTCGGTATCTTTTCTACCCTGCCTACGGGTTCATTGAGCAGAAAATGCAATCGCGCCATATGGCGGATGCGCTCGTCACCAGCATCGGCGCCGACCCGCGCGCACGCGCTACACTAGGTGCCTCCGAAATTGCGTATGCTGTCGATGCGCAGGCCGCATCCATTCGCGAAACCCTCGCCACCTTGTACCTCTCAATTCTGCCCGCCGGGGTTGGTTGTATCGCCGGTGCTGTCTCGATTCTGGTGATGGGTGGCGTGCCGGAGCTAGGCATATTTTGCGGGTTTGTAGCTCTCTACCTGGCTGGAAGCATGCCGCTGATCGCGCGTCATCAGAAGTTTCAGGGCGAATTCTTTGACGGCTCAATGCGCAGTTTCGGTACCCTGGAAAACACGCTTCGTCTCTGGCGTGAGAGCAGAATTCTTGGGGCGGCTCCCTTTCTTCACGACCGATACGCCCAAGGCCGCCTGCCTGTAGAAGCAAAAGCTCTCAAAAGTTACCGTTACACCATGCTGTTACACACCTGGCAGGGCGCGATGCTGGCTCTATGCCTGCTCGCAATAGTGCTCAAAACCGTATTTATTCGGTGAAGGCTCTCCGGCGCAGATTACGGGTACTGCGGTGGCGCTCATAGGAGTGTGCGCGGCGGCAATTGGTCCGCTCCAAGCCGTTGGGTTTGGGGTATCGACCATAGCGGTTTCGGCGGAGCGTTACCGGCAGGCGCACCATAAAATAGCCGCTTTTTCCGCTGAAGATTCGGGGTATCTCATCGACTATGTCATAACCACAGGTGAGCTTTCCCTCCGCGTGGATGCACGCAATCTGAGTGAAACATCTTATGGTGTATATACGGTGAAGCCTGGTCGCCCATGTTGGGTGCGTGGTGCATCCGGCGCGGGAAAAAGTCTGCTTTTAGAACGGCTTCTTGGCGTGCGTGCGACAACTACCCCCGCTTATATGTCGATGAGCGCGCCGCAAGGCACTCTTCGGGTTGTCTACCTGCCGCAGGAGGCTGGGCTGCTGGTTGGTACCGCGCATGAGAATGTGGCGTTTGGGCGCGACATTCCGGTGCATATATGCGACCGGTACCTGCAGGCGGTGGGGCTAAGCGAATTTACCTCTAGTGGTGCTCGATGTCATGACACCGTCGCGGGTGAGAACGGCAGCGTGTCCGGGGGAGAGGGCAGGCGTATCGCCTTGGCACGTACTTTGGCGGCGGCCGAAACCTTGAATGAGCAGGAAGCCCTGAGCTTCGCGACCGTCATGGTTCTCGATGAACCGACCGCCGGGCTGGATGCGCCTACCCGTGCCCGCGTCTGGGAACTGATTGAACGAGCGGCCCATACCGCAATCGTGCTGGTGAGCACCCACGATGAGGATGCGCCCGCTCGGCAGGACGATACCGTCATTGAACTCTAACGCGGCGCGAAGTCTAAGAATGAGAGAGTTTTACCTGTAAAGCATGCGGTAAAGTTGAATTAACCCTTTTCACCGGGGTAGAGCACACGGAACATCCTATGAAATATACCCCCGTGATGACTCTTAGGGTGGAGAGGGGAGATACAGCCTTTGTCTGGAAAGCACAACAGCTTCTGCAACCGCCTCGGAAAATAAGGCTGCGCGGTAAGTTATCCCAACTTATCCCTAGATATCCCCAAAAAGGGATATCCGGGGATAACTAGTTTTGCCGCTTGTCTCAACCTATCGGGACTTATCTTAAAAATTCCGATAACCCCCGATAGGTTCCGATAACTTCCTGTAGACTAAAAATCTAAGGAGGCTTCCGCAGATCATGACTCTTAATCCATTCCGCCCGGGTGCCGGGCATACTCCGCCCGAATTTGCGGGTAGGCAAGAACCGCTTAATACGTTTACTAATATCCTGCGTCGTACCGAGATAGGGGCTATTAGCCGCGGCATGATGCTTTACGGGCTGCGCGGGATGGGTAAAACCGTGCTTCTGCGCCGTTTGCAGGAAGACGCAAAACGTGCCGGATGGGTAACGATCTCTCTGGAAAGCGGAATGGGGAAGAACGCGTATGCTCAAGTTCGCACCCGCCTGGGTAAAGAACTTGCCCTAGCTGTTCGAGGCTACCAACAGCAAAGCCACTGGAAGAAACTCTTATCGAATGTCGCCTCTCTATCAGCGACGCTTGGTTTTGCCGGAGCCTCCGTCGTGCTTAAAGCTGATACGCACCACTCCGATACAACGGGTCTTCTAGACTTTGATCTTCCAGAGACACTACTTTCTATGGCTCGGGAACTCAAAGACCAAACGCCTAGTACTGGTGTGGGTATTTTCATTGATGAGATTCAAGATCTTGATCACGAGATGCTCGATATTCTGTTGACAACCCAGCATGAAGCCGGGCAAAAAGAGCTTCCATTCTATATTTTCGGAGCTGGACTGCCTTCAGTTCCCACGAAACTGGGCGAGATTAAGACTTACGCCGAAAGGCTCTTTAGCTACCATCCTTTAGAGCGTCTCAATGATGATCAGACCAGGCTGGCTTATGCTGATCCTATTGCTAAAAATGGCGGTAGTATCACGCAGGATGCGCTTGCAGAACTTGTGGACCAATCCCACGGATACCCTTATTTCATTCAGCAGTTTGGGCGGGATGCCTGGGACTGTGCCAGCGCGGGCAATATCACTGAGGATGATGTTCGTGTAGGCGTCACCCTGGGCTGGGAAGAACTAAACCGCGGATTCTATATGACGCGGTGGAACAGGGCAACAGAATCTGAGAAACACTACTTGGTGGCGGTCGCTGATCTTATGTCTGAGGAAGAAGGAGATTCTGTGCCGGTCTCAGAGGTATCCAGCCGGATGAAATCTATTACAACGTCTTTGAGTGCCCGCCGCGCATCCTTAATTGAGAAAGGTGTACTGTACAGCCCCGCATATGGTCGGATCGCTTTTACGGTTCCGGGGATGGACCGGTTCATTAAGCGGTCGGCACAGTAGCTGCACGAAGTTATCTCAACCTATCGGGACTTATCTTAAAAATCCCGATAACCCCCGATAGGTTCCGATAACTTTTGTTCTCCCACATAAAGGCTCTTTTTATACTAGGGGAGAGACGGGAAAGGGCCTACCGAATTAGCGAGAGCAGTTCCTCGTGCACGATGGTATCGCCTGTGACTTCCGGGTGGAAAGAAATGCCGATAATGTTCCCGGCGCGCACACCTACAATCTTGCCCTCATGATGCGCCACCACCTGCACGCCTTCACCGGCGCGGGTCACAATCGGCGCGCGAATAAACGCCGTATCGATCACGACTTCCTCACCTGAGGGTGTAAGCCACGGCAGATGAACCTGCGCCGAATCGACCTGCGAGCCGAAGGCGTTACGCCCAACCGAAACATCCAAAACACCGAGCGACTGCTGCCCCGGAGCCGGATCGTCAATCACAGTCGAGAGCATAATCAGCCCGGCACAGGTTCCCAGGGTCGGCAAGCCCCCCGAAATCGCCTCAATCAACGGCTGACGCAGTCCAAAAATCCTGGTCAGCCTGTCAATCGTGGAAGATTCGCCGCCGGGCAGAACCAGCGCATCCAGGTTCGCCAGCTGCTCGGCACTTTTGACGAGCACCACCTGCGCATCCAGTGATTCGAGCATGCGCGCGTGTTCGGCGACACCGCCCTGCAGCGCCAAAACACCCACAGTTTTGCCCGCACCGGGCAGGGCAGCCGGGGGAAGAACCTCAGTCTCGCTCATGAGCCTATCTTTCTGCAACACGAGGTTGCGCACAGTGTAGAACGTTGAGTTGCGGGCTGCGTTTGAGAGCACCAAACTCACCCGAGCAGATAACGTATCTGAACAGAGTCGGGGGGGGGCGAAGCCCGCATCGAGCTTCACCCCCTGCATGCCTTGGCCGGGCGCTCGCCTGATCCGAAATATACCGATCGGCGAGCACGCATCCGCCACGTGGCGGCCTATACTTACCAGCCGCGCTCCGCCAGACGATGCGGCGCGGGCAGATCGGCAACGTTGATGCCGACCATGGCCTCGCCCAAACCGCGCGATGCATCCGCCAGTTTTTCGGGGTCGTTGTAGAACGCGGTCGCCTTCACGATGGCCTTGGCACGTGCCTCGGGGTTGCCGGATTTGAAGATGCCGGAGCCGACGAATACGCCGTCCGCGCCCAGCTGCATCATCATGGCTGCGTCGGCGGGGGTTGCCACGCCACCGGCGGTAAACATGACCACGGGCAGCTTACCGGTCTTCGCAACTTCGAGCACCAGATCGTAGGGGGCGGCAAGTTCTTTCGCCTTCACGTACAGCTCGTCGGGCATGGTGTTGTACAGGCCCTGCAGCTCGGCGATCTGGCGCTTAATGGTGCGGATATGCTTGGTCGCCTCCGAGACGTCACCGGTGCCCGCCTCACCCTTCGAGCGGATCATGGCGGCACCCTCGGCGATACGGCGCAGCGCCTCGCCCAGGTTGGTGGCGCCGCATACGAACGGCACCGTGAACTGGTGCTTGTCAATGTGGTTCACGTAATCGGCGGGGGAGAGTACCTCTGACTCGTCGATGTAATCCACCTTGAGGCTTTCAAGAATCTGCGCCTCAACAAAATGCCCGATGCGCGCCTTCGCCATCACGGGAATCGAGACGGCGTTAATGATGCCCTCAATCATATCGGGGTCGGACATACGGGCCACACCGCCCTGCGCACGAATATCGGCGGGTACGCGCTCAAGCGCCATGACGGCGACGGCACCAGCATCTTCGGCGATCTTGGCCTGTTCGGGGGTGACGACGTCCATAATAACGCCGCCCTTGAGCATGTCGGCAAGCCCGCGCTTCACGAGCGGGGAGCCGGTTACTGGGGAATTAGTCTGTTCAGTCATGCCCCCATTTTCTCACGTTCGATGCATGGACGCTCACTTTGCGACGGAATTTCTGCGGATGCGCGCGCATCTTTGTGTCTGCATGACACGAATCGTCATATTTCGTGAGGTTTGCGGCGCTATAAAGCCTCGTAAGCCGACTCCTATAGAACAGATAACTAGACCGCTCGGTGTGCACCCCTGCACGGGGTATCTTACATTCGCGCGTCTTTTGCACCTAGAAGTACAGCACCGCGAAGAGAGTGCCGTTCAGCATAAAGCCCCGTATTTTTACCCGTGATATGTTGGAATATGCGCGCCTTCACAGGTGTTATTCTGGCGCTGTTTATTCCTCTTCAATCTCCAACACACATCAAGGAGCATCACCGTGCTTGAAGTCATCATTGCCCTATCGCTGGCAATTCTTCTGGGTAATATCCTCGCCCATAAAATACGGATAACCCCCGCCATTATGCTCATTTTCATGGGGCTTGTGCTGGCGCTCATCCCCGTTCACGCCATGCACGAGGTGCGCGAGACCGGGCTGCCCCCGCACGTGATTCTCGAAATCTTCCTGCCCGTGATGCTGTTCTGGGAGACCCGAAACACCTCCTGGCGTGAGGTGCGCGCCCGTCTGCGCGGCATTCTGCTCTCGGGCACGGTGCTCGTAATTTTCACGGCGTTCGTTATCGCCTGGGTGCTTCACACATTTATGGGCGTCTACCTGTGGCATGTGGCGCTGATTATCGGCGTGGCGCTCGCCCCTACCGATGCCGTGGCCGTGGCAACGCTCAACGGCAAACTCCCCAAATCTTCCATCACCACCCTTAAAGCGGAAGCACTCATTAACGACGGCACCACCCTAGTTCTTTTCGCACTCGCCCTGCAGCTTGCGGGTGGTCATGAACTGGCCCTGGGGACCGCATCCGGAATGTTCTTCTTCTCGTTCCTGATCGGAAGTCTCGTTGGCCTGGCCGTCGGATGGGGTGCGAATAAGCTGCGTGCGCACATCGGCAACCCCATGAACTTCAGCGTGTTCATGTTTACCGTGCCGTTTATTGCTTTCTTCCTGGCTGAAGAGATCGAGCCTTTTGAGGGCATGAAAGGTTCCGGAGTGGTGGCTGTGGTGGTCGCCGCTTTCTACCTGACCTATCGCGGACCGGATACCATCAAACCCCAAAACCGTTTCTACGGTCTGCCCATCTGGTCGTTTGTCTCCTATGTCATGAACGGTGCGCTCTTCGTGCTCGTGGGTGTTCAGCTGCCCAGCGCCACTGCGCCTGTGGATGATGTTCTTCGTGAATACAACTATGCGTGGGCTTTGACGTTCGCCGTGATTGTGGTGGCATGGCTTGTTTCCATTGCGGCGCGTTTTATTTTCCTGCACGTCTCGATCGGTATTATTCGTGCCCTTGACCGTTCAGAAAAGCAGAAGCAGCTGCGCACAACTTTCCGTGGCCGTGTAGTGAGTACCTTTGCGGGACTGCGCGGCGGTGTTTCCCTCGCGGTGGCTCTCTCCGTGCCGACTGATGTTCCCGCGCGTGACTTTATTATCTTTATTGTTGCGGGCGTGGTTCTGCTGTCGATGGTGGTTCAGGGGATGCTCCTGCCGCTCGTTATTAGGTGGGCGAAAATTCCGGTTGATACCACCGAAGAAGATGAGATTAATGAAGCAGTGCGCACGATCATTGCCGAGTCCTTCGACTCTGTGGCTGAGATCGGCCAGGAAATTGGTGCACCACAGTGGATTATCGACCGCATTGCCGATGAACAGATGTACAACGCGAGTATGTACCGCAACCTGCACGCCGTTCGTAAAGACGGTGCGAACGCGCCGGAAGAAGCCCGCCGCATTATTGAAGCGAGCGACCTTGAGAAAGAGCTGCGTCTGCGGCATTTGGAGAAGCAACGCAGTGTGCTCAAGCGCCTGCGTAATGAGCGCACAATCGACATGAATGTGCTCCACGCGATTCAGGAAATCCTGGATATTGAGGAGGCTCGCGTGCTCGGCCCGGTTGAGCTGGAGTAGCCCCGAACGGCTCCAGAAGTGCTAAACCCCGGGTGTATTCTATATTCCGTATATGGAATATTAAGGATGCTCCCGGGGGTTTATGCGGGATTTTAGGGTGCTGCGCGGTATTCTGGTACACGTGAGCACGAAACCCTCGGCATCGACCCCGCCCCCGAGCGGAAAAGTTCCGCGCGCTGTTGGTACCGCGCAAGGGCGCGCATCGTTAATGCTGCACGCGCTGATATACCTTATCTTTGGGATTATCACCGTTTTTGTGCAGACCCCTGATAATGTTTTCACCAAAATACTTTTGGGCCTCTGGATGCTCGCGCTCGGCACCTCACACGCGCTCACGGCCTGCGGGATGCACTACGGGCCCGCGACGAGCGCATCGCTCAGTTCGGCGGCACTCGTGCAGGCGGCATCCGGGGCTTTACTCGTGATAATACCGGATACCCTTGCTCTTATTATTCTGGCGGTATGCGCCGGTTCGGGCCTGCCGGGGCTGATTAAGCTGCTCTTAGGGATGCGCTACCGTAGCGCGGTGGCTGTGTGGCGCGACTGGGCTCTGGAAGGGGGCGTGCTTCTTGCGGTTGCTTTACTTCTGCCGTTTGTGGGGGAGATAGGGGCGAAAGCGACCCTGGGAGTTCCCGGCGGC
The DNA here is from genome assembly GCF_001814205.1 of Rothia sp. HMSC036D11. NCBI lineage: Bacteria > Bacillati > Actinomycetota > Actinomycetes > Micrococcales > Micrococcaceae > Rothia > Rothia sp. HMSC036D11. The sequence goes on along the minus strand of NZ_KV815277.1, from coordinate 182,765 downwards.
GGGGCGCTAATTATCGGCGTTTTTCTGCTGGTGGGTTCTCTGGGTCCGAATGAGAAAGCGAGCGCTGACCGAACAAAACCTTAGTTCATATAGCACCCAGGTTTTAGAGGTGTATTGCAACGGCGCGTACACTGGTTAGACACACACAAGAGGAGGAACGAGTGGCTGAAGAACGCCCCCGCGGATTTAAAGCGCAGGTGAAAGGTCCCCTGCTGGTTGCCGCTGCTCTGGCTGTAGCGGCTTTCTTCGCCGTATTTATTTTTGCAACCGGTGGCACCCGCAACCACCCCAACCTCGTGTTGGCCTTAGGTGTGGCGGGCGCGGTTTTTGTGGTCACCCTCGTAGTGTGTGCAACCCTGATCTTAGCGGAACGCCCGAACGATCCGTCCCTAGGGCAGGGTACGGGTATCAACAAATCCTCGGCGAAGCTCTACGAGCAGGCGAAGGCCAAGCGCGAGGCAGCGGAGCGTGAAAAAGCCCGTGCTGAGAGGAATTCACAGGCGGCTGAAACCAAAGAGGAAACAGCCAAGAATGACGCTGAGCCGCCTAAGACGACTGATAGCTAATCGGCGCGCTGGGGCGGTATGCTAAGCTGGTTCCATCTTTATGAGTAAAGGCAAGAGAAATCGGTAGCTCCAACTGCCGGCCCCTCTCTACGGGTAGAACAATTACCTTAGGCTCTTGGTGCTTTATGCGCATCAAGAGCCTTTTTATATCGTGTGTGTGACGGTAAGAAAACTATTTTGTGTGGGAAAGAGTCGCTTTTCGAGCGCCCATCATCGCGCGCTGTACCCCCACTATTGAGGTCAGTACCAGCACGAAGCCGAGCATCGAAAGCGGTGTCATGTTTTGTCCCAAGAAAATCCAGCCAAGGATAAAGGCGGTGACTGGGCTGAGCGGTCCCAGGGATGCAATGACCGCGGGTGGCAACTTCGAGAGTCCATGAAAATACACGCAGTAGGCGAGCGCGGTGCCCACCAGGCAGAGGAAGGCGTATCCACCGATGTTCGCGGCGGTCAGCGGTGGCAGCGGTTCCTCGGTCAGCAGGGCAATGGGCAGCAGGAATATTCCGCCCACGAGCAGCTGCCATCCTGTCATGGCGAGAGTCGAGAGAGACGATGTTCCTGAGGCGGTGAAGAAAATTCCGCAGGCCATGGCGACAGCCCCGGTGAGCGCCGCAAGAATACCGATCACATCGAAGGTGGTGCTGGGGGATGCGACCAACAGAATAATGCCGATAATTCCCATAAGTGCGGCAAGCCATGCCGAAGCGGGAGTCGCTTTCTTGGCAACTGTTCGGGTGAGGACGAGGACGAAAATAGTTTGTGTTGAGCTGAGAATCGCCGCCAGTCCGCCGGGCAGGCGGTACGCAGAGACGAATAGCATCGCCTGGAATAGACCGATATTGAGGGTGCCGAGAAGAATAATTCGGCCCAGCTCGTTCTTGAGCGGGAACTCTCGGGTGATGAGCAGTAGCAGCAACCCTGCTGGCAGCACGCGGATCAGTGCGGCGGTGAAGGGACGGTTGGGCGGCAGAAACTCGGAGGTGATGAGGTAGGTTGATCCCCAAACCATGGGGACGAACGCCGTGATGATCAGCAGAGGAAGACGGTTTTTCATAGTTCTTCGCAGTCGGATAGATGCCTTGAGTTCAAGATAAATCCTAATCGCTTTTTGTCTTGAAAGCAAGATAAAATAGTCGTGAGTCGATTTTAGGAGGAATATGTCGAGCGCCCGTTCCCGCAGTATCCACCCCGATGCCGTGGACGTCATTATTGATCAGTGGAAACGTGAACTCCCTGAATTGGCTTCTGAAAATATGGCCCTGATTGGCCGTCTTAGGCGATGCTCCATTCTGCTCGCGCCGCGTCTTGACGAGGTTTTTGCTGCCTATGATCTCAGTAATGGCGCCTTTGACGTGTTGGCGACGTTACGCCGTGCGGGTGCGCCCTATATTCTGACCCCGACCGAGCTTTTTGCTTCGCTCATGGTTACTTCGGGCACTATGACAACCCGCCTGCAGAAGGTGCAGAAGCGCGGGCTCATTGAGCGCATCCCTAACCCGGACGATGCCCGCAGTATGCTCGTGAAGCTGACGGGCGCCGGGCGTGAATTGGTAGAAAAAGTCGTCTTCGAACACGTGGAAAACGAGCGGCGTATTCTGGAAAAGCTGCCCGCTGAGACACACCGTCAGCTGGATGCAGGCCTCGCCGAACTGATGCAGGTGCTGGAGGATGCGAAGAAGGGCTAGGGTAGTGCCGCGTTAGGCTACCATGCTTCATGGTTCCTCTGAGAGACGCTTTTTGATATATTAGTAAATGCATTGATAATCAATGTATTTACTAATATACGCAATGGAACATAACACTCTCGTAAGAAGGGGAATACGCGATGTGGAGCACCCAGCATTCTCAGATTACTGATGTCAGCATACCGGCTTTATGGCGCACCTTTATTGCGGTGCACAGTGGAGAACTTACCCTGCCCGGCGGCGACCATTTTGAACCTGAACGGGAACTCGCAGTGGGTACACGCATCGCAATGACTCCTGCCGGTCAGGAACAGGTCATCTCAACGGTCACCGAGTTCGTGCCTGAAAAGCGCTACGCCGACGAGACCCCGTTTAACGGTCTAATCCTGATCTTCCGTCACGAGTTTGAGCCCGTCAAGGAAGGCACACGCATTACTCACACCCTAGAAATCACAGGGGAAGAGGCAGATACCATAGGTGCACACATAGGGCCTGGTATAAGCTCTGATTTTCCCGCCCAGATGAACGAGCTTATTAAGGCGGCGCGTGCATCATGAGTGTTAGCAGGTTTGCTAACCCTGGTGCTGACAGCCCGGGGTTTGTACTGTGGAAACTAACCCAGCGATGGCAGCGAGCGGTAGCTGATGCCCTGGAACCGCTGGGTGTTACGCAGACTCAGTTCGTGATTCTCGCCTGCGCCTACTGGCTGACTCAAAAGACCGAATCTGTACAACAGATCGATATTGCTAAAGCTGCTGGTATGGATGCACAAATGGTCTCTGACGTGCTGCGGCGCCTAGAGAAAAGCGAGCTTGTGCAGCGTGTTTCAAGCCCTACAGACGGGCGGTCAAAGAATGTTCTTCTCACGGACGCGGGGCAGGATATTGCGATTCGGGCGATTCCCGCTGTCGAACAGGTAGATGCACAATTCTTCGGTACAATGCGCTCGACAACTATGGCGGATCTGCGGGCGGCGCTTGAGAGGTAAATGGGACATTTCTCTCCGGGAGGAGAGTGCCTTCTGCCAGCCCCTCTCTGTGAGTAGGGTATTACCTCAGGCTCTTAAACCAAGCTGAGATAAAGCCTACAACATGTGAAACGGCTTGAGCTGATCCATCAATCAGAATGTAGCTGACGAGGATCGCTTGAGCCGTTTCTACTAGTTCGTAGAGAGACATGTCTACTCGCGCTTGCGCGCCTTCCGCACGCAGATTTGGTGCCTCGCGCGCTCGGAATCTGCGGTGCTCCAGCTCATCCGCCCCGAAAGTCATCACGGAATGTAAATTTGCAAACTGTGCCGGTGACTCATTCCGGGAAGAGGGCACTAATAACTTTACCGCATACTTTACGCAGAAAATGTGCCCCTTTGAAAGCGTTAGCGTGTAAAAAGGCTCTTTATGTGAATAAAACGTTGAAAAACTCTCTTTATTCACATAAAGAGCCTTTTTGCGTGGGAGGTTAGAGGGGGAAGCAGGGGAGAGGATCGGGAGGAAAAGCAACGAGATGAAGGGCTTACTTCTCAACAGGAAACGGGTACAATAGAGTCCCCTGCCCGCATCCGGCATGTAGCGCTGACCGATATTACCTGAGCCATGCCGCCCCAGAGACGGGCGCACTCCACAGACCGAGAAACGCATCTTCATGACACATAAACCTAAACATTCCCTGCCCGAAAATACCGGCGCAGCAGACAAACCCAACGTAGCAGCAAAACTTGGCACAGTAGCGCCGTCCGAGGCGAACCCGCCCGTCACCGGTGCAGTTCCGGCGGTGACAGGAACCGTACCCTCCACCACTGGCGCCATCCCGGCTGTGCCCGCACCTGATACAGGCCCCGGGATACCCAATATGGACGATCCCAAAAACATCTACCTGCTCAAAGACGCACCCGTTTTCAAGGCGCTTCTTGCCCTGGGTATCCCCATGGCGGCAGGTCTGGCGATCACCAGCATTTACAACGTCATTAACTCCTACTTTGTGGGGCACTACGGCACTGTCGAAGAGCTCGCCGCCACCGGATACGGCGTACCTGTCTTCGGTATCATCATGGCGATTGCGGGTGTGTTCGGCCTGGGCTCATCAACCCTGGCGTCGCGTCTGCTGGGCGAAGGCAATGAGGCACGTATTCGCAACGTAACCTCATTCGCCCTGTACTCCGCGCTCGCCTGTGGCGTGGTGGTTGCCATTGCCGGGTTCCTGTTCGCAGACCCGATTACCGGGCTGATGGGCGCTTCCGGGTCATCCTTTGAACCAACCAAAACCTTCGTGCACCTGCTCTTTGTGGGTGCGCCGTTTTCGGTCGGCATGTTTACCCTGGAACAGCTGGTGCGTTCTGAAGGTTACGCCAAACAGTCTATGTACGGCATTATCTGGGGCGTCGTCATCAACTCAATTTTCGATGTTCTGCTGATTGCGGTCCTCGGCTGGGGTATCGCCGGTGCCGGTTGGGCGATGCTCGCCGCAAACGCCGCATCCATGGTGTATTACCTGCAGTTCCTTATTCGCAAGAGTCCCAACTTTTCGTGGAAACCCAGCGATTTTGTGATCGCTGGCGACATTATTAAACCCGTGTTCGCCGTGGGCGCCGCCGAACTGATTCAGAGTGCAAACCTGACCGTTTCCGTGCTGGTGCTCAACAATATTGCGGCAGGATACGGTGACGACTCCGTGGCCGCTTTCGGGCTGGCGATGCGTCTAAACATGGTACCCGAAATGCTGTGTATGGGCATCTGCATGGGCGGTATTCCGCTCTTCGCCTACGCCTACGGTGCCCGCAATCGAGACCGAGTACGTTCGGCGCTGAAAACCGCCGCAATGGTATCGGTGGCAACCTCCATTATCTTCACCACCCCCGTTTTGATATTCCGTCGCCAGCTGCTTGAACTCGTGGGCGACTCCTCGCTGGTTGCCACCGGCGAGAAAGTACTGGTCGCGCTCATGCTTGCCGCCGTGTTCAACGCCGTGAGCATCGTGTTCGTCTCGTGGTTCCAGGCCGCCGGTAAAGGCTTGCCCGCCACGCTCATGACCCTGGGCATTGCCCTGCTTTTCTTCCCCGCAGTCATCTTCGGCAATATGTGGTTCGGCTTCGACGGCCTCACCTGGGCGTTCCCCTTCACCCAGATTTCGGCGTGCGTACTGGGCGTGATCCTGTTCTTCGCAACCGGCGGTACTAAGGTGAAGGATGCGCCCGCATCGGGCACCCCTGAGCACGGCGTGACCGAGATTAAGGTTGAGTCTGAGTAGCGGGTCTGCACTTTCTGTTATTCGCACCCGTGAAAACGCTCTGACCTGAGTGTATGCCCGAAGCATTATATAGCGGTGGACCCTGGAAACAGAGTTTCACCGCTGTATAACGCTTTTTGGTATATGCCAGATAAAGCAGCTCGAATAATATGCTCAAAACCGCATATAAGGTTCTGCCGTGCAGAGCAGTATCAGAAGTTATTCCGTCATGGAACGACCTGCATATGCCCCACACGGGCACAGCCGTGTATGATAAGCGAGGCGGCAGCCCCGCACTCAGGGAGAGCCAACCGGTTATATGCGTTTACCGGCATATAAGGAAAAACTTGCGGTATTGGTGCCATGTGAGGTTATTGCATGGCACATACATATGCCGCAGGATTATTCCAGACTGGGTATATACCCTTGTCAGGCTTATATGCCTATACTCCATGCGCTCGCACGCCGCCTACGTTCAGCGACCATTACCCTATAAGGAGGTACACCGTGCCCCAGGCCGAGCATCTCGGTGTACCCGAAACACAGGTTGCTGGGGGTACCGCATCGACGGCAAGTGCAGACGAGCTTTCCCGCGAAGTTCTTCATCAAAACAACCTGAGTGAAGACTCCCGAAACATTTACTTCCTCAAAGATGCCCCGGTGATGCGCGCCCTGCTTGCCCTGGGTATCCCCATGGCAACCGGGCTGGCGATCACCGCCATCTACAACGTGGTGAATTCCTATTTCGTGGGGCACTTTGGCACGGTTGAAGACCTCGCCGCGCTTATCTTCGGGTTCCCGGTGGTAGGCGTCATTACCGCGCTGGCGGGACTTTTCGGGGTGGGCGCATCCACCCTCACGGCACGATTGCTGGGCGAGGGCAACACCGAACGCATTCCCGCAGTTACCTCTTTCGCTGTCTATGCTTCTCTAATCTTCGGCGTAGGGCTGGCGGTAGCGGGGATCTTTTTCGTCGATCCGCTCACTCGGCTGATGGGTGCCGGTGGTGCCACCTATGAACCGACTCGCTGGTTCGTGACCGTGCTGTTCCTTGGTGCCCCGCCCTGGATGTGTATGTTTACCCTGGAACAGCTGGTGCGCGCCGAAGGGTACGCCAAACAATCCATGTACGGCCTGCTATGGGGAGTACTCGCCAACCTCGTGCTGGATGTGCTGCTCATCGGCGTTTTACGCATGGGCGCGGCGGGCTCTGGCTGGGCTCTCATGGGGACAAACGTCGCCTGCATTATTTATTACATGCTGTTTTTGACCGCGAAGAGCAAGAATTTTTCGTGGTCGCTCAAGGATTTCACGCTCTCTGCCGACGTGCTTAAACCCGTGCTCTCTGTAGGGTCCTCGCAAATGGTATCGAGTCTTTTCCTCGTTGTCTCGGCCCTGGTGCTCAATAACCTGGCGGTTAAATACGGCGATGCGGCGGTCGCCTCTTTCGGCGTCTCGATCCGTCTGATCATGGTTCCGCAAACCCTATGTACAGGTATCTGCATGGGCAGTATTCCACTTTTTGCATATACCTACGGTGCGGGGAATCGGGAGCGTCTGCGTGCCGCACTCAAGGTCGCGGTGCTGCTCTCGGTCGGAACCTCGGCAGTGTTCTCGATTCCGGTCTGGGCGTTCCGCGATTGGGCGCTGTATCTTGCGGGCGGACCCAGCATCATCACGGCGGGGGACCAGGTACTCACCGCCCTGCTTTTCTCAACCGTTTTCTATGCGTTAGTGATGCTGCTTGTCGCCTGGTTCCAAGCTTGCGGTAAAGGCGTGGCGGCGGTAGTTTTGACCGCGAGCGTGGGCGTTTTCTTTTTCGTCACGGTCTTCGCGGGAGATACACTTTTTGGATTTACCGGCCTCACCTGGGCTTTCCCTGTCACGCAGATGGGGTCGTGCGCGCTCGGGGTGGCTCTGTTTTGGGCGAGCGGGCGCACGCGCATCCGGCAGCTTGAAAAAGCGTAAGCACAGAATAAGCCGCCAGGCAACGAGCCTCACCCAAGGTTTACTTCCACCACGTATCGGCGATACCCACTGGAACCGTGCGTTTATGCCGACTGCGCAGGTAGATAGTCTCTAGCTTTTCGGCGACGGCGGGGTCAATTTCTTTACCCTCCAGGTAGTCGTCGATCTGCGGGTAGGTGATGCCGAGTTCGTCCTCATCGGTGCGCCCGGGGATACCGTCAAGCAGGTCGGCTGTCGGCGGCTTAGCCCACAGCCGCTCGGATGCGCCCAGAACCCTCAGAAGCAGCTGATTCTGCCGCTTATTCAACCCGGACAGCGGCAGTATATCCGCCCCTCCGTCGCCGAACTTCGTGAAGAAACCGGTCACGGATTCCGCCGCGTGGTCGGTGCCGACGACCAGCAGGGACGGGTCGCCAGCGAGCGCATACTGGGCAATCATGCGGGCACGCGCCTTAATATTTCCCTTGTTAAAGTCGCTGATGGGCGTGCCCACGGCAGCCGTGTAGGCGGTGTCGAAGCCATCGACCGCATCCGCAATATTGAAGGTGACGGCACGGTCGGGGGCGATGAATTCGAGGGCCTTTTGTGCGTCTTCTTCGTCGACTTGGGTTTTATAGGGCAGGCGCACCGCCATGAACTGAGCTTGGTATCCTTCAGCGTTGAGTTTTTCGCTGGCGAGTTGGCAGAGCCTGCCCGCCAGTGTGGAATCGATGCCGCCGCTAATGCCGAGCACGAATCCGCGGGTGCTGGTCGCTTTCGCGTAGTCGCAGAGGAATTGTACGCGCCGCTGTATTTCCTCACGCGCCTGGTCTTCGGTCATATTGGGACGAACACCCATCTGTGCCACGATTTTTTCCTGAAGTTCACGCATATTTCTAGTGTACGCGGGCGCCGTTTTGCTGAGGGAACGAAAGTTAATGCAACTAATCTAAAAGATTAGCCGAATCTTTTGCTACAAAGAGCTAATTTGCTATTGTTTTTAGTCTAGAAATACTACAAAGTGTCGCGGTGTATAAAACAGGCGGAACTATTTGCATTTTTGTTAGCCTTGGATAGGTTCGCCTAATATTCGGTGAACCCCACACATCGCACTGATAGACCTCGAATGAAAGTACACTATCATGAGCCAACAGAACTTTGACCCCAATCAATATGGCCAACAGCCCGCACAGGGTATGCCTCAGCCGGTGTCGGGACAGGCGCCGGATGCGCAGGGCAAGGCAACGTTCGCGCATATATCCATTCTGCTTACTTGGATCGCCACGCTTATTATGTGGTCGATCTATAAGGATAAGCCCGGATACGAGGTTGTTAAACGTGCCGCAGCGCGTGCCTTCAACGTCTCGATTACCATTTCGATTGCAACGATTGTGGGTATGATCATTCCCCTTATTTTGGCAGTAGTTGCTGTAGCTGGGAAAAGCAGTGGACTTGCGGTTGTAGCCCTTATTCTCATGGTGGTTGTGGCAATCGTTGTTGGTATATGGGGGATTGCTGCTTTCGTATGCCACATTATTGGCGCGGTGAAGGCCAATGCGGGAGAGACGGATTATAAGTACCCGCTGCCCGCCTTGAAGATCTTGAAAGATTAGTAAGGCCTAGAGCATAGACTTTCAGAGTCGATAACAATACCCTCGCAGTGAAAAGCCTCTTAATAAACCTAGAGCTTTCTACTGCGGGGGTATTGTTTCATCGTTCGGGATAACCTGTCGTGGTGAAACCGATGTGCTAGAGACCCGCCAAAACTTCACACATAGGCACGGACAAGGCTTTATATCAGTATCGGAATATAAGAATATGCTCTCGATTCCCTCACTGCCGGAGGAACCGAGAGCATATTCGTGATTGGTTATATACCGTGTGGACTATATACCGGAATCGGTATACAGCCAGGTCAGCGTGCTAACGCATAGTTGGCGTATTCCGCACGCTATTTCGGCAAAGACGTATCTGCCTTTGGAGATTCTGTAGGCTCTGAGGGACCCGGTAGCGAGCTATCCTTCGGAGATTCCGTGGGTTCTGATGGGCCCGGCAGTGAGCTATCCTTCGGAGACTCTGTAGGCTCTGAGGGACCCGGCAGACTGCTCTGCTGCTGCTCGCTCAGCGGAACCACCTGGGCGCGTTCACCGGCAGCTCCGTTCTGACCGCTCAAATCGCCGGTACCGTTGTGCAGGTGCAGGAAGAGTGCCGAAGGCTTCTCGCCCTCAACGCGGTGCACCTTTACCTCGCCGCCGTTACGGTCGGCAAAGAGCCCCGGAACACCCGCGCTCTCACCCTCGAACCATACCTTCGGCGCGAACGGGTTGAAAGAGATCTTCTCGGTGGCATCAACATAGTCGCCGCCAGCCTTCGCATTGCTCCACGTGTTCGTTGAAACCGCATAGTCAATGCTCGAAGCCGAGTCAGCTGTCAAACCCAGATCCTTGAGCGGCACACCCAGCACCATCACGTTTGTATCCATGATGTTCGTATCGGTATCGCCCCAAGCGCCATTAAGCGGGTACCGATTGGTTATTTCCCAGGTATCCCCATTCGCCTTCCACACCTTCACGAGTGGGTAATCCAGACCCTTTTCGGGCCCCACCTCAAGGTTGTAGTCGGGCTTACCGTCACGGTTGGTATCGAGCGTCACCTGAAGCTGACGTCCCGGGTGCATGGAATCCCAAATACCCCAGGTTGAAATACCGAAGTAGATCTTACCGTCGTTCGGATTCTGCCCGGCTGCCTTGAGCGCCGGAGCGTCCGAAGCGGCACCTACATACTGCAGATCCATGCTCTGGCTTGAGGGAAGATCCAAATTCTCGGTGGGGATGCGCGGGCTTGCAGCCCCCAGCTCGAAGGCTCCCATCATGGACCGGTAGCCGCCCTGGTTCACATCCTGCCCGGCGAGTTTGACGGTGGTTTCGGTGGCTTTACCATTCTCAAACTGAATCTCAGAGCCTTGAACCTTCATCGTAGAGATAGGCTTCGGCGCCGCATGAACGGGCAGGCGTATAAGCTCCTCCCAATCGTCCTGGTTCGCGTCCTTAAGGAGTATGCGGCCGGAGACGCTCGCAATATACTGACGTTTGCCCGAGATAATAGGCTGGTACTGCCCATCAGTATAGGCCATGGCAGTTTGCTCTTTCTCCAGGGTGGGATCCATGGTCTTTTCCAGGAAGGGGGTGTAAGTCGAGAAGGTGATAGGAACTTTGACGGTCTCACCCGGTTCTACGGTCACCAGGGGCGGTACTTCGGGACCTGAACCAGGGATTTCGGGACCATTCTGGTACGAAAGCTCGTAGGTGTGAGCCACCGAATCCATATTCCGCACGACAATATTGCGGGTTACGGTATGGTCTTCGCCATCGAGAGGATATTCGAGAACGCCGAATGATAGGGAAACCCGTTCGGGAGTTTCCTCATTGTAGACCAGAACCTTCGCGTTGACCGCCTTCTTGGCGTTCACGAAGCCAGACCCCACACGATCAACAGCATATTTATATCCTGAATTGTTGGTGACATTGGTGTCTGCGCTGTTCATGATCGCAGCCTTCACCATAGCCGGGGTATAGTCTGGATGCGCCTGCATCACCTGCGCGGCAATGCCGGAGACATGCGGTGCCGCCATTGAGGTTCCGGTGTTGTAAACCCCTTCGGTGCCCTGGCCGACTGACGCCGAAAAAATATCAACTCCCGGCGCAGCAACATCGGGTTTGATGAATCCTTCGGTGCCGTGCTGACCGCGAGAACTCATAGAATTGAGGCCGAATTCGAGCCTGGTAGGAATATGCGTTGCCTTCTTATAAGCCTCATTCGCTTCAACCTTGAAAGTTCCGGCCTCCACGTAGGGTTTTATGTCTGCGGCGAAGGCGGTGTTAATGCGGAACCCGGGGATCGTGGCGTTACCGCCAAACCCTTGTTGGGCAGGATAGTCCTTGAGGACGAGCAGCACGCCCGTGCCACCCGCCTGGGCAACATGATCGAAACGTTCGGCGGAGGAACAGTTGACCTTGTAGGTGTAGTCTACTTCCCAGTCGAGCATCACCCATTTACCCTTGATCTTTTCAGCCTCTTCCGGGGTGAAGGGTTTACAGCCGTCATGGTTGCGTTCGGGCGCGAGGGTGACATAGCCGGTGCGTTTATCGGCAGGTGCCTTATCGAGGGGGAAATTGAGCGAATAGTCACCATCAATAAACTTAAAGTCCCTAAAGACGCCGTCAATAAAATCAAGGGGAATTCCGTTTTCGGGGCTGACAATTTTGAGCTGATCAGACACGCTCATAGTGCCGTTGGCGTTCGCAACCGAAATGCTGGATGCGGCGTTGGCGGGGCTGCCCGAATCCGAGTAGGTATCGCCCACGCCGTTGAACTCATTAGCGTTACCCGCCGCCGTGACGGTGAGAATACCTTGCTGCGCGAGGGCATCCACCATAGCGGAGTCAGGGTCATCAGCCGGAGAAAATTCGCTGCCGAGGGACAGGTTGATGATATTGGCGCGATCCGAGAAATCGCCGTCCTCATTGGGGTCTAGGGCGCGGTCGAGTCCCTGCATCACCACGTTTGAGCTGCCCTGGCACCCGAACACGCGGATGCTCAGCAGCTGCGCCTCGGGGGCGGAACCGGGACCGATCTTCATGTTCTTGAGATCGTTTTCGGTGAGTTTGGAGTAGTCGCCGCGGAAGGTACTGCCGTCGGCATTCACCCCGTACCCCGCCGCGGTACCCGCCACGTGGGTGCCGTGCCCGCCGGTTCCATACCCTTCAGGACGGCAGTCGAGCGGATTGTTATCGGGCTTAGGGGTCGAACCCGCGTCGAGAGCGTTGTAGTCATCACCCACGAGGTCGATGCCGCCAACCACTTTGGACCGGTCGATAAGCCCGGAGTCGGCATCGGGCAGGTCCGTCAGGGTTTTGGCTTTTTCGTAGGCTTCTTTCGTGCCGGGCCCGCCAAAGTCGGTGTGGGTGTAGTCGATTCCGGAATCGACCACCGCGATCTTGATGCCCTTACCGGTGTACCCGGTGCTTTCGGCCCAAGCCTGCACGGCCTTAGAATCTATATCGCTATACGCATTCATGCTCTTTTTCGCCACAATGGGGGTGATGCGCTCGACATCATCCCGCCCGGCAAGAGAACGGATTTTCTCGGCATCGCCGTGCAGGGCTGCGCCGCGCATCGTATTGTGCACGGTATAACGTATTTCTGCACCGGAATCCTGAGCCGCTTGGCGAGCCTGATTCTCGACCTGCTCCTTGATAGAGGTGGCCTCACCCTGCTTCTTAACGGGTTCCTGCTTATTGTGCAGAACCTCGTCGGGCTGGGTCTGCTCGTAGGCACCCTGACCCTTGAACTTAACGAAGACGAGCACATCTCCCTCCGCCTTTTTCATGGTGGGGGAGAGCGCATCTGAACTCTGCGGTGTGGGGGTTGCGACATACTGCCCGTTTTCGTTGATACCGCCTGGGTTTATGTCTGCGCTGGCAGGCGTGCCAAGCGCTAACAGAATACTTGTCGCGGCGGCAAGGCACCCTAAGGCGCCTCGTCTGCGATGATTCGGAAGCATATCATACTCCTTGATCCTTTGAAGGTAACAATGTACAGATGATGCGGAGTGAATATGTGTTAACCCTCGTAAGAAGCGGGGATACGCCCGAAAAGGTAGGATTTTCCCACCTTCTCGGGCGAAAACCGCTGCTCGCGGGGCGGATTAGGGGGGCTAACCCTCAGCCTTGAGCACGCCCTGGTTGTAGCGGTACAGGAACGCCGCCATCGCATCGCGGTGGATAGGCTCCAACGGGCGGTAGGTTTGATCCGGCCACCCGGTCGTCACCTTCTGCGCGGCAAGCCATTCGATCTCGCGGTAGAACATGCTATTCGGGGCAACATCCTTAAACGTGGGCTTATCCGGTGCCGTGAAGGCCGGGCTGCCCGCATACCGGTAGAAGAACGCCGCCATAGCATCGCGGTTAACCGCATCCTGCGGGCGGAAGGTGCCATCCGCATAGCCCGTCGTCAGCCGCTGCGCCGCAAACCACTCAATCTCCTTGTAGAACTGGTCGCCGGGAGCCACATCCTTGAACGTGGGCGTGCTCGGCGCGGTGAACTGCGGCGAACCCGCCAGGCGGTAGAAGTACGCCGCCATGGCGGCACGGCTCGTATTCTCGGCGGGACGGAACGAACCATCCGGGTAGCCGGTCGTGATACGCCGCTGCGCCAGCCAGGCGATCTCGGTGTAGAACATATCGCCCTCCTTCACATCCGTGAAGCGCGGGGCAGAAGGGGTCTCCGTGCTCTGCTCGCTCACCGGAAGCACCTGGGCGCGCTCGCCGCTCGCACCCTGGGAACCCGAAAGGTCTCCGGTGCCGTTGTGCAGGTGCAGGAAGAGAGCCTTAGCCGAACCCGCATCCGAGGCGCGGTGCAGCGTCAGCTCGGTGGCCGGCGCATCCGCGAAAATCCCGGGGATGCTCGACTCGGTACCGCTGAACCACACCTTCGGGGCGAAGGGGCTGTAGGTAATCCAGTCGGTCTGGCTGACGTTCTCCCACTCGTACTGGGTGATGGACTCAACGCTGTAGCGAATCTGCGGGGCGTTCTCAGCCGTCAAACCCAGATCCTTCAGGGGCACGCTCATGATGAGTGTGTTTGTGTCCATCATGTTTGTATCGGTATCGCCCCAGGCGCCGTTGAGCGGATAGTAGGCGAGCTGCTCCAAAGACCCGTTCTTGTAGCCCATCAGGCGCACAATCGGGAAGTCCAACCCTGCGGAACGGTCGGTTTTGAGCACGTAATCGGCGCGGTTATTGCCGTCCGTATCAATATTGACCGTGAAGGTGTTTTCCTCAGAGATCACATCCCAGTTCCTCCACGTGCTGATGCCGAAGGAAAGCGTACCTTCGTTCGGGTCTTTGCCTGCTTCCTTGAGCGCGGGCGCGTTCGAGGACGCACCCACATGCTGTAGGTTCGCCTTCATATCGCTGCTGACCCACAGGTTGCTCGGGTTAACACGATTCACCGATGCGCCCCACTCGAAGGCCCCCAGCAGGGAGCGGTATCCGCCCTGGTTCAGCTCAGTGCCCTCTAACGTGACTCGCGTCTGGGAGGAGCCAGCGGGAACCTGCACGTTATTGCCCGCAACCTTCATGGTCGAAACCGGTTTGGGTGCCGCATGCAGGGGAACGCGCAGGGTTTGGTCGCCTTCGGTCAGCTTAATACGCCCGGATTCGGAGGCGATAAACTGCCGTGCCTGCTCGGGAACCATGGTCTTACCCGTGTTCAGGTCGATGGAGGACTGGGTCTTTTCCATCGCCGGGTCCATAGTTTTCTCCAAGCGTGCAGGGTCAATCGTGACCTTCACCTGGAAATTCTTCTTCTCACCCGGCTGAACCGTAATGCTGGAAGGCATCGAGAATTCAACACCGGGCATATCGGTGCTTCCCGCATAGGAAATCGAGTAGGTGTGCGCCTTGGAATCGAAATTCTCGACCGTCATCTCGCGGGTGAGCGACTGCTGGCCTGCATCTGCCGCATATTCCAGCACGCCGAAAGTCTGCGAGACCTGCTCGGGACGGTCCGCGTTGTACAGAAGCACGCGGGTATCAACAGCGGCCTTCGCATCAATGCGCCCCGAACCCACGCGATCCACCGCGTAGGTATGCCCGGCGGCATCGTGCAGGTCATGATCTGCGCTGTTCATCATTGCCGCCTTGATCTGAATCGGCGAATAATCCTGATGCGCCTGCAACACCTGCGCCGCCACACCGGAGGCAAAGGGCGCAGACATCGACGTACCCGTGTACTGAATCGAGCCCGTTCCGGTGCCCACGGCGGCAGAGGAAATATTATTCCCCGGAGCGGCGAGATCGGGCTTCGTGTACCCGTACGAGCCGTGGAACCCGCGTGCGCTCGAGGTTGTCAGCTCATCAAATTTACCGCTCTGAACGCGCAGACCACCCTTGAGGTCTTCGCCCAGGCGAATCTCTAGGGTGCCAGCCTGTGCGGCTTCGCGAACCTTATCGGATGCGCTCTTCGCCACCCTGAAGCCCGGAATAGTTTCGTTCCCGGCGATCCCCAGTTCGGCGCGCTCTTCCTGGGAGGACAGGACGACGCCCTTAGCGCCAGCTTTCTCCGCATTGTCGAAACGGACTTTCGAGCCGCACGAAATAGTACCGTCCTCGTTTGCCCACTCGATAAAGACCCACCGGTCCTTGAGCTTGGCGGCGTCTTCGGCGCTGAATGCCTCACACCCGAACTTATTCGATGCGGGCGCCGCAACGACTTGACCCCGCAGGGTCTCTTCGGAGGCTTTCGAGTAGTTGTAGTCCACCGAATAGTCGCCCGGAATCTTCCCGGCAATCTGGCTGGGCGCAAGAATCTGCGCCGCATCCATGGCGTAGGTTGAACCCACCGAGTTCGCCACCGTCAGCGCCGAAATGGCGTTCGCGGGCTGGCCAGAGTCCGAGTAGGTATCGCCTACACCGTTGTATCCAGTCGCGTTACCCGCCGAGACAACGGCGAGCACACCCTGGCGGAACAGCGTTTCGACGGCGTAGGATTCCGGGTCATCTTCGGGCGAGAACTCGCCGCCAAGAGACATGTTTACCACCTGCGCGCGGTCTGAGAAATCGCCGTCGCCGTTGGGGTCGAGCACCTTATCGAGAGCCTGACCCACCAGGTTGGTGGCACCGCTGCACCCGAAGACGCGGAAACTGTAAAGCTGAGCATCCGGTGCAGAACCGGGACCGATCTTCATCTCGCCCAGTTTCTCAGGTGTCAGCGTGGAATAGTCACCGCGGAAGGTCTTGCCTTGCGCATCCACGCCCCAACCTGCTGCGGTACCCGCCACGTGGGTGCCGTGACCGCCGCTGATGCAGTCGATCGGGTTGTTATCGGGGACTGCCGTGTTCAGTCCGTTATAGTCGTCACCGGCAAGATCGTACCCGCCTAAGAACTTCGCGGGGTCGTAGAGACCGGACGATGCTTCCGGCATATTGGTGAGTTTCGTGGCTTCGTCAAAGGCTTCTTTCGTGCCGGGCCCGCCAAAGTCGGCGTGTGTGTAATCAATTCCCGAATCGATCACCGCAATCTTGATGCCCTTGCCGGTATACCCGGTGTTTTGCCGCGCCCAATTCTCGGCGGCCCCGGTATCGACGACGGAACCCGCATTTTGACGGTATTTCGGCACGATCGGGCTGATGCGCTCAACATCCGGGCGGGATGCGAGCTCACGGATCGCCTGGGCATCGCCCATGAGCGCCACGCCCGGCATTACGTTATGGGTGGTGTATAGAACTTTCGCGTGCGATTCTCCCGCTACGGACTGCGCCTGTGACTCTACGCGGGTCTTGATCGCCTGCACCTGTGCCTGAGCGTTCACGGGTGCCTGCCTGTTCTGCAGAACCGCCCGCGGCTGGGTCTGCTCATAGGCGCCTTGACCCTTGAACTTGACGTAGACCGGTATGGTGCCCTGCGCCTTTAGCATGCTGGGGGAGAGTACCTGCTGCTGCGTGTGCTGTTGTGAGGTTCTCAGGTCTGGGTCTTGCCCTCTCAACGGTGTCTCTGCTGCGTTGAGTGGTACCGCCGTGGAGGCGATAAGACCGAGCCCTAGAACCGCCGATAACCCGATGCGGGTGCACGCCCGCCAGGTGTTGGTGGATGCCATGATGCTCCTTGTGTTTGATAGTGTCGAACCCGAGTCAGCACTTTTGGTAACTATGGTTCGGTGTGATATGCGAGCGCATCGCGTTTTAAAAAACGATGTGTCTTGCACTATCAATTCTAAGAAGTTTTACTCTAGAGTTTTATCAAGGACACCAAAAATATTTATAAAATTTATACATAAATGTAAATTCTTTACTTCTATAGTTCTATATATTCCCTCAAAACATCCGGTATTCGTGCCACAAAAATCTACCGTATAAATATGGTGCGCGCTATGATAAAAAGACCAAAAACACCGAATAAAAACCTTGTCGAAGCTGAGTTGCTCATATCGTCGAGCACGGTAAGGATGCTGTGCCCGGCTCGCATGGAAGTCTGCATCAGACCCGACGGGGTGGGGCAGCAGCCTCAAGAATGGAATATTGTCATGAGTCAGCCAAATTTTGATCCCAACCACAACCCCTATCAGCAGAACCCGCAACCTAACCAGGGACAGTACCAACAGCCGTACCCACCGGGGCAGCCTATATATGTGACTCAACAAACCAATGATGTCAGTACGGTTGCCATGTGGGGGCATCTTTCCGGGCTTTTAGGTGGGTTTATTATTCCGCTCGTTATCTGGGCTATCTACAAAGATAAACCCGGGTACGAACTGGCACGCCGCGCCGCCGCGCGGGCCTTCAATTTTGGGCTGACGGGATACCTTATTGTTCTTATCACCCTGTTGAGCGGGTTTGTCTATATTTTTACGATGGTTGTACCCGGTATGGCATCGACTAACGATCCGAGCACCGCTGTTTCCAGTGCCATGGGTATGTTCGCGCCCATAACCCTCATGGTTCTGATAAGCTGCGTTGTTCAGGTTTTGATGATTATTTTCCAGATTGTCGCCGCGGTTAAATCAAACTCTGGTGAAGACTATAAGTACCCTCTGCCCACCTTGCCTATCCTGCGATAGTACCGAGGCGGCGGGTGCATCGGGCAGGGTTTTACCTCAATCCTTACCGAAGACAGAGCCGAGGTAAAACTCGTACACGAAACCACGAAACACAAAGACGACAACACACAGAACGGGTGAAAACATGAGCCAGTCAAACTTTGACCCCAACCAAGACCCCTACCAGCAGAATCCGCAGCCTAACCAGGGCCAGCAGCCATACCCGCCGGGATACAACCCACAGCAGCCGAGCCAAGGCTATCCACAACCGGGTTACGGGCAGCCGGTCTACGTGATACAGCAGCCCACCGACGTTAACAATATGGCGATGCTCGCGCATCTTTCCGGGATTGCAGGATTCTTAATTCCGCTGATCTTCTGGGCGGTTTACAAAGACAAGCCCGGCTATGAGCGGGTACGCAATGCTGCCGCACGAGCCTTCAACCTGGGTGTGACCTTAGTTATCATTATCTTTAGTTCATTCCTGCTGCTGGTTCTGCTGATGGTAATATCCCTCATCCTAGGGGCGCAAAGCCAATCCGGCGAACCATTTATGCTGTTCTTTGCGATGTTTCCCATACTGTGGCTTCTGATCGCGGGCTTGGGCGTTACCGCTGTCGTGTTCCACATTATCGGGGCGGTCAAAGCAAATTCCGGTGAGGACTACAAATATCCTCTCCCCACGATTCCCATGTTGCGTTAAGGTAGGCGGCATATACTGTAAAACACAGCCCAACACGCTGCATTGAGGAGGTTCTTATGACCTACGACCCTAACTACAACAACGGACAGCCGAACTACCAGAATCAGCCCGGTTATAACCAACAGCCGGGTCCGGGGTACAGCCAGCAACGGCCAGAATATAACCACCAAGGTATTACCCCGGACGCAAAAAACATGGCGATATTCGCGCACCTCTCATCGCTTCTCGCCATGCTGCTGTCGCTGAACACGCTGAGCTTCATAGCCCCGCTCATCTTCTGGCTAATCTACAAAGACAAGCCCGGCTACGAATTCACCAAAGAATCATCGCGCCGCGCCTTCAATTTCAACTTCTCCATGTGGGTTATTAACACCGCCGCATTCCTCCTGATGGTTATCACCCTCTTCATCCTGTCTCCGATATGGTTTTTGGTGGTATCAGTCACCGGCATACTCATGATTATCTTCCACATCTTAGGCGCTATCGCGGCTAATCGCGGTGAAATGTACGACTACCCCATGACCTTCATCAAGATTCTCAAATAAGAAGGTTCATGCGGTACCTGGGGCATATACCCGGGCATAATTCATGGATGCGCGCTCGCGGCAGGTTGCCCCGGGCGCGCATCCTGTATGCTGGCCCTCCAAAGCGGCTTTTACCGCCGAATCACGGGGTTTACGCCGCAGAAACCCACGGAAAAATGTGTTGCAATCGCTAAATAATAGATGCACCTTCACAGGGTCGCGTTATGATTAACAAATGTGTGCCTAAGAGGGTTTGAAGAACCCGCGCACGGCCGCCGAAACGGCGGGGAGTACATCCTAGAGGAGCAAGAATGTCAGCTGTTGTGATCGTGGGCGCCCAGTGGGGCGATGAAGGTAAAGGTAAGGCAACCGACCTGCTTGGACCCCGCGCGGACTACGTGGTCAAGCCGAACGGCGGCAACAACGCTGGGCATACCGTGGTGGTGAACGGCCAAAAATTTGAGCTTAAGCTGCTTCCCGCCGGCATTCTGAGCGAGAACGCAACGCCTGTGATCGGCAACGGCGTGGTGGTGAACCCGGAGGCACTTTTCTCTGAGATTGAGGGTCTGCAGGCGCGCGGCGCCGACACCTCTAAACTCAAAATCTCGGCAAATGCTCACCTTGTGGCACCGTACCACCAGACGATGGATAAGGTCACCGAACGTTTCTTGGGGAAGCGTGCGATTGGCACGACCGGGCGCGGTATTGGACCCGCCTATATGGATAAGGTAGGGCGCCTGGGTATTCGCGTGCAGGATATTTTGGATGAGTCGATTCTGCGGCAAAAGGTTGAAGGCGCGCTGCGGCAGAAAAACCAGCTGCTCGTGAAGGTCTATAACCGCCGCCATGTTGAGGCAGACGAAATCGTGGACTATTTCATGTCTTACGCCGAGCGGCTCAAACCCATGATCGTTGATACTACTCAGCTGCTCAATAAGGCACTGGATGAGGGTAAAACCCTGCTCATGGAGGGCGGCCAGGCGACCTTCCTCGACGTTGATCACGGTACCTACCCGTTCGTGACCTCCTCAAACCCGACCGCCGGGGGCGCCTGCGTGGGATCGGGTGTTGGCCCCACCCGTATTTCTCGCGTGATTGGTATTCAGAAGGCATACACCACCCGCGTGGGTGCTGGCCCGTTCCCCACCGAACTCTTCGATAAGATGGGCGATTTTCTGCGCACAACCGGCGGCGAGTTCGGCGTGAACACGGGGCGTCCGCGCCGATGCGGCTGGTACGATGCTGTGCTTGCGCGCCAGGCGGTGCGCATCAACGGGTTTACCGACCTGTTTATCACCAAGTTGGATGTGCTCACCGGACTTGAGAAAGTTCCCGTATGCGTGGCGTATGAGGTGGACGGCGTGCGCTTTGATGAAATACCGATGACGCAAACCGATTTTCACCACGCGAAGCCGATTTACGAGTACTTCGACGGCTGGAACGAGAGCATTTCGGATGCGAAAACCCTGGACGAGCTGCCCGAGAACGCCCGCAAGTATGTGCATAAGCTTGAAGAACTTTCTGGCTGCCTCATCTCGGCGATCGGCGTAGGCCCCGACCGCGACCAGACTATTGTGGTCCGCGATTTGATGGATTAGGCTCGTCATAATCTGAAGGATTCTATTGACAGAACGTTCTGAAAACCGGTAGATTAATTATCGGTAGTAGTGGGGTTTGGCCCCTCAGAACGCCGTTCCGGATGCCGTAACTTTAGAAGTTGCGGCATCACGTGTATCTAAGGCTAGGTAGGATTTTTCATGTTGCTGACATATATTGATGAGATTGGGTCTAGGACAGAGTATGTTTCTAAAGATCATCCTAAGTACAATACTTCCCCAGCTTTTGGTTACGCGGGATTTATTATTCCAGATGATAAGGCTCGTGAATTTGGAGCGTACTTTGTGAGTATTAGAAATAGGCTTTACAGAGAGGAATATAATAAATCTGACATTCCCGGACGATTTGAAGTTAAAGGATCTGATGTATTCAGGGTTAATACATATAAATTATATCCTCAAAATATTAAATACTTTATGAAATTAGTTAATAAACTCAATTATCTTGGCGGTAAAATATTTTATTTTGTCAAAGAAAAACCACGAGGGACTTTTCCAGAAATTAATAAATCTCTAGATTATAGATACAGTAAACGAGATGAAGGAGGTCTGCGTCAATGGATGGATGACATGCATGATTTTATTATGCGCCAAGTATTAAATCGTCTGGCGCGTCATGCAGTCGCAAGCGACGAGAATATTATGGTGATGATGGATCAGATTAATGAGAATGAAAGGAAGCCCTATATGAGTTTGGCGTACGCACATATTTTCTCACGAAGCTCTAAATACCCGGAAATGGATAAAATTGTAGAGCCTCCTATGCATATTGATAGCTCTATATCTGCTAATATTCAATTTGCTGATTGGGTTTCTGCATTTCTTTCAAAATTTATATTCTATCAACTGGATGACGGATGGGAACACTATGTCCCTGAAAACGATATGAAATTATTATTCGTAAATAAAATATTTACATATGAATCTAAAATGGAATTTTATGGATATACTGATGATATTCATAATTCAGAAGTCCTTCATGAATGCAGACCTAAGTTTTCTGCGAGTAGTATAGGTGGATCAAATATTTCACAGGGATCTTGGGAGGCACTACAAAAGGTCGCCAGGGCTTCAAATCTGTTGTAGGGATGATTTTAAAGTATTAATTGTAAAACTGACTTATGGAAAAGGTGCAAAACATTTTGCCGGTGATAGCTGCACTGGTGAATGGTGAATCCCGAGAAATGTATGCCAAGGTTATCGTGCAGGATGTGCCGAAAACGCCTAACTATCGTGATCGTAAACTGTTGGCGCGTCTTGAAGCAGTCAGGCTCATTGAGAAGTCAGAGGATGGGCTTTGGCAGGTTACCGAGGTATTCTCCGACTACTTGAGTCTTTTGAAATCCGCGAAAAACCAGGTAACAGATGATGTTGAGCGGTTTTTAGTCAAGGGACGAGTGCATACCTGGCCCTCACGTGCGCAGGATAAGAATGCTCTTTTGCGTTGGATTCTTCAAAAGAGTATTCCTGCCTCCGAGCAGTTTTCGGAGCGTGAGGTGAACGAGCGCATCAGGCAGTACACAGATGACCCTGCCTTGGTGCGTCGCTACGGCGTGGATCACGGAATACTTGAGCGGGACCCCGCAACTCAGATCTACCGGCGCATTCGATAAATCCCCTGCATAAAAAGGCTCTTTATTCCAATAAAGCGGCGAAAAATACTCTTTATTCGAATAAAGGCTCTTTTTAGCACCTGGGGGCCTACCCCTACACTTAACCTATGTCGTATGTAACCGGTGCTATTTATCCGCAGCAGGACCGCATTCGTATGGGGGTTACCCAGTCCGAGGCGCTTGATGCTTACCGTGAGGGCGGCGCAAGCGTGGCGCTCGGCTACATGACCCCGAACGCGCGGGAGCTGCGCGAGCTTCAGCAAACCTTTAACCTGCACGAACTTGCGCTCGAAGACGCCTCGCACGGGCATCAGCGCGCCAAACTTGAAAGCTACGAAGGCTCCCTGTTTGCGGTGGTACGCCCCGCCATCTACCTGGATGCCGAAGAAGAGGTGCGCCTGGGCGAGATGCACATGTTCTTGGGGCGTGACTACCTGTTGAGCATCGTGAACGACCAGATACATCCGCAGCAGGCAGTGTATGAACTCTTCAACCTGATCTACGCCACTCCGGACGGCTCGCCCATACGCCTGCTGCACCGCATCATCGACCAGACGGTAGACGGTTACATGCCGGTGCTCGAAGGGCTCGAAAACGACGGCGATGAAATTGAGAATGCGCTCTTCCAAGAAACCGGCGCTGGCGACCGCACACTGTCACGCCGCACCTACGAACTGCTCAACCAGGTTGCCGATTTTCAGCGTGCCTGCAAACCGCTCGATATGATGCTCGCGCGCATCATGCAGCAGATTCGTGACGGCGTACTTGATGTCAGCCCCTATACGGGTGCTACCGCAACCGAAATCGCGCAGGAGAAGGATGAGCTGCAGCGGCAGTTCCGCAATATTCAGGATCACGTGGTGCAGGTTAAGGAGCGCCTGGAGGATCTGCGCACGTCCCTGCAGAATACGCTTACGGTGCACGATACGATTGTGGCGCAGCAGCAAAACGAAGATATGAAGCGTATTTCGGCGGGTGCCGCAATCCTGGTGGTGCCTACGATTATTGGATCTATCTACGGTATGAACTTTGAGGATATGCCCGAGCTGAAGTGGACTTACGGATACCCGGCGTCGCTCGTGCTCATGGTGGTGGCGTGTGTGGTGGTGTATCTCTTCTTTAAGAAGCGTGGCTGGTTCTAGCCGTAATATTAAGCATTTTAGAAGAGTATATTAAAAATATTCTCACGGTATTTAGTATTAGAAATATCGAATAAAATCTAGAGTTTTCGGTGGTCTGCATGTTGTCGTTAGCGCTCTATTGCAGCGAAGTGAGGGTATTGTAGTGTATGAACACTTTGTAGCGACAACTCGTCACAGAGTGGTGTTAAGCTCTTTTGTATTAAGGGTAGGATGTTGCTACAGTAAGGGTGTCCTAACTCAATAGATCAACGAGGATTACACATGTCTTTCACGTTTGCATCGCGCCAGCGCACCCTCAGACGCATCTGCGCACTCACTCTCGCAGGCACAATGCTCTTGCCCGCAAATCCGCTTTTGGCCGTAAACGCTCACGCCGATTCCGGTGTAGCGGTAACCGCCGAACAGAACCAGAGCACCGGAAATATCACCTGGGGTATCAAAACCTCATTCCGCAATTACATCGGCGAACCGTACAAGGTCAGCGAAGGCGCAAGCTACAACTCCACCGACCTGTTCACCTTCCCCAACCAAGAAGCCAAAGTTTCCGAGGACGGTAACCAAGTTTCACTTCAGGGCTCCGGCAAAGTTCAATATATCTCGCACTGCGCCGACCGCAATAAACCCGAAGAATGCTCGCTGAACCTAACGCTCTCAAACCCGCGCATCGAGGTGGATGCGGCACAGGGCACCGGCACGCTCTACATGGTTGTACGCACCAAAAATTACACCTCCGGGCAGTGGGAAGGACCCCACGAAATCCCGATGGCGAAGCTCTCGCTCAAAACCGCTCAGCAGAGTGAAAAAGACGGCGTTGTCACCTGGAGCAATGTTGCGGCTAATCTCACCGCCGAAGGTAATCACGCATTCTCGAACTTCTACGAAGACGGCGTGGGGCTGGACGCTCTCACCTTCTCGTATTCCGGTACTCAGGCGAAAGATGCCCAAAGCAGCGGCTATAAACTGGGTGAGAGCCTGAACTCGGGTACCGATATTAATAATCCGCAAAATACCGTGCGCGCGGGCTCTTATCTTTTCTACGCGGCAGGTAAAAGCTTCGGCGGCGGGGCGGATGCACGCTACGCGGTCATCGACCCAAAGACTTTGCAGCAGACAGAGTCTGCAACCCTGCCGATGGGTTCCAGCGCGCACTTTGCCGCCAACCCCGCCACCGGCGATATCGTGTTTGTGAACGCGAATACTCGCGCCTTGGAACGCTACCGGGTAGATGAATCCGGCAAGCTTGTATCTCAGGGTACTTTCGCGGGTGTCACCTTCAGCGAATCCGAAAATATTCTGGCGCTCGGTTACAACGAAGCGACCAACAGCTGGGCTGTGCTCACCGCCGATAGCAGCGGGCAAGCGCGGTACGTCAACGTCGCATCCGACGGCACGGTGAAAGCGCAGACCGTCAAATCTCCGCTGGACTTTGACCCCTCGGTAGCACACGCCGATGACCTGAGCGAATACTATGGCGACGTTTTCACCGGAAGCACCCGCACGCTTGCGCCGCTGCCCGACGGATCGTTCCTATACAGCCCCAATAAATCTGTGTACAACGAAGAGGGCAATAAGATTCAGAACGGTCAGCTGCTTCACCTGAGCGCTCAGGGTATTTCGGTGGTTGAGCAAACCCAGCCCAAAGATGCGGAAGAGGCACCCAGCCTCAACGGACTGCTGACCACTCCAGACGGATACGTCTACCGGTGGAATAACTACGCCGCAAGCGCCAGCGCCGTGCAGGTTCTCAAGTACGATGGTTCTTCCTTCACAACGGTGCGCGAAAGCTCCACCGCGCCGCACGGTATGGGGGCGATCGCCTCGTTCTTCACCGCTGGCGACAAGATTGTGGCGGTCGATTCCGCAAACGGCCGCCTGGTCTGGATATCAAAGACCCTCGAATTCGATCACGATGTGCCGCTCTCCGACTTGCGTTCGACCGATAAGAGCGGGTCGTACAACGCGCTTGAGCTGCCGAATGGGGATATTATCTTCCCCACGATGGTTGAGAAGAATGACGGTCTGGAATCTAACCTGTGGCTCAACCGCCTGGTGAATACCGCCAAGACACCGGCACCCGAACAGCCGAAACCTGCTGATCCGACCCCGGAACCAACCCCTGAGCCGACGCAACCCGCGCCCGAGCCCAGCAAACCGGCTGAAACACCAACTCCCGAGCCATCGGAAAGCTCCAAGGCACCAGCGCCTGAGCCTACCAAACCTGCTGACCCTGCTCCAACCCCTGAACCGAGTAAATCAGCTGACCCGGCCCCGACGACCCCAGCACCGGAACCGTCGAAACCTGCCGAGCCGGAGCCCAGCAAGCCTACCGAACCTGAGCCGAGTAAACCGGCAGAGCGCGCTCAGTCGTTCTCCGATGTGCACGAAGGCGATATGTTCTACCGCGAGATTACCTGGCTTGCCGGGCAGAACATCACGACCGGCTGGGTCGATGGCACGTTCCGCCCGCACGAAAGCATCGAACGTGAGGCTATTGCGGCGTTCTTCTACCGTATGTCCGGCTCGCCTGAGGTGCAGCTGCCGAAGGAATCTCCCTTTACCGACGTGAAGGAAGGCGACCCCTTCTACAAGGAAATCGTCTGGTTCCAGCAGCAAGGTATTACAACCGGCTGGCCTGATAAGACCTTCCGCCCGCACGATCCCGTCAGCCGCGAGGCTATGGCGGCGTTCTTCTACCGTTACTCTGGGAAACCGCCGGTTAAAGTGCAGAATGCGCCCTTCAAGGATGTTCCCGAACAGAACATGTTCTACCGTGAAATTGCCTGGCTGCATGACAGCAAGATTACGACCGGTTGGGATGACGGAACGTTCCGTCCCCACGAGAGCATCAGTCGTGAGGCTATGGCGGCGTTCCTATACCGTTACGCACACCGTGGCTAATCCGTAACCGTGCTGGCTCCCCGCGCACCGCATCGTTCGGTGGGTGGGGAGCTTTGCTCTGCCCGAAAATCCTAAGCGGTCATGCCATAATCTTCGCGGATGCGGCGGCGCACATCCCGGCGTTCCCGTTTGAATTTGGTGCAGGCGTCCTTGGGGTTCTCGCATTCCCACAGGTCCCATTCACTCACGTCAAGCCCCATCATGGCGACCTCCAACAGGCCCAGCATATTGAGGAACTGCGCGGTATTAATCCTGAAATCGCCAGAACCCGGGCGGCTCTCGGTGGCGAAAGCATACCCTTCCAAGGGCAGCACCCGCGGCGCCCAATGCTTATACCAGGCATCTCCATAACGAGGGCTGCAATACATATGCGTCAGCGCCAGTTTGGTGCCCTGAATCCGCTCGAAACGAAGACCAATCTCAAGCTGATCGTGCGGGAAAACCATTAGGATAGCGTTTTGCGCCGCCCGGCGTAATTCGTGAAGATTTTGCTGGAATCCGGCCTCGCCATAACGATGCTGAGTGAGCATCCGGGCGCAGGAATTTGACGCCGGGGCGACCTGTAGACAAACACGCTCGGCAATGAGCTGTTCTAGATCGCGGCGAATAGCCTCTATATTGAAGGTTTCGTGGTGTACGAGCGTTCCTGTGGACATGAGGAACTGATGATCGGCGCTAACAATATCCTCGGCGGTTGCAACGATGCGGGATGCGCTTAGGGGGTGCTGTGCCATAGGTGCTGATCCTCTCTCGGTGGGGTGCCGCCCCGTGAAAGTGCGGGGTATTTTTCTGATACCTCGACGGTACCTAGGCACCCTGACACTTTAACCGTGCCGAGCCGCCAAGAGAGGTTTTATACAGCATATATTCCAGATAGGGAATGTGGAATATATGCTCTGACAAGTTTATATATCGTTTTTAGAATATAACTGTGTGGGTTGATTTTGTAGCACGAAAATTATCGAATATCTGAAGTGCACAGGATTTAAAGCGCCTAGGGATGTCAGGCGAGTGAGGTACGAACGAGTCTGACAGGGTCCCTGTAAAGCGACTAAATCCTGCACCCCTGCGGCATGGATACGTCCGCACATTTTTAGAAACCCAAGCTACTTACTCCGGCGCAGAAGCCACAGCATATAGGCACCGCCCAGAGCACCGGTCATCAGCCCGACCGGAATCTGGAAGGGTGAAAGAATTCGTGATGCTGCATAGTCAGCCGTCACTAACAGGGCTGAACCCAGAAGCGCTGAGTGCCACATCGCCGCACCCGGGGTATTCCACAGCCGCCGCGCAATCTGCGGGGCAACGAGCGCCAAGAAACCTATGGGCCCTGACATTGAGATAGCGACCGCAACCAAGAGTACTGCTGCGGCTACCAAAATATTGATCGTGCGCCGTACCGGTAAGCCCAAGCCCGCCGCCAGATCTTCGCCCAGTTCTAGGGTGCGCAGGTAGCGAGTGAGCATCAGCACCAGTGGAATCGTAATAGCAAGCGCTATCGCCGGTGCTGTCACCTGGGCCCAAGAAATCGCATTGAGCGAGCCGTGCTGCCAGGTCTTGGCCGCCTCCGCCTTTTCCAGATCGGATCGGGTGATCAGGTAATCGTTGACCGATGCGAGCATAGCGCTGATCGCAATACCGATCAGTACCATGCGCTGCCCCATAGAGGTGCCGCCGCGTATACCCGCAAGCAGCATCACCACGGTGGCGGTGAGGAAGCCGCCGATAAGTGCACCCATGCCGATACTCACGCCGGAATTGTCGAAGGAACCGACCAGAATGATGGAGAGCGCGCCGGTTGCCGAACCGACCGTGAAGCCGATGATGTCCGGCGAGCCGAGGGAGTTGCGGGAAACCGATTGGAAGATAGCCCCGGAAAGCCCCAGTGCCGCACCCACCACGGCAGCTGCCACGATTCTTGGCAGATACTGATCCAAAATAAAATACCGGTCAATATCGCTGCCGCCGCCCTGAAAAAGTACGTTCAGCACGTTGGCGGGGGAAATATTGTAGGTGCCATACATGAGCGTCATGCAGGCGGCCACTACCATGATCGCAATTACCAAAAGTGTGCGCGGCAGGGGAGTGCGGTACCGCCCGGGAATAGTCGGTCGTGCGCCGGATTTTCTGCGGGGATTCGGGGATGTGCTCGCCGCATTGAACTTATTCGTGTGCGTCGTTTGGCTCACCGGGAACCTCCCGCCGTCTGCGGAGCCGTCCCTGCCTGTTCGTGCTGTGCCGCCTTCACACCCAGGATGCTGCGCTTGCGGCCTTTCGCCCCGGAACTAAGCCGAAGTACCAGGACCATGAGCACGGGTGCACCGATGAACGCGGTCACGATACCGACTTCAAGTTCCCCGGGAAGAACAAGCACGCGCCCGGCAATATCGGCGGTCAGAACCAGCACCGGTCCGTAGACGAGCGAAAGCGGTAAAACCCGTGCAATATCGGTGCCCACCAGCAGGCGCACCGCATGCGGAACCACTAACCCCACAAATCCGATGGGTCCGGCCACCGCAGTCGCCGCGCCGCATAGAGCCATAATCGCCACGATACAGGCACCGCGCACGAGGGTGACCGGCACGCCCAGGCCGGATGCCGCATCCTCACCTAGCGCTAGGGCACGCAGGGGGCCGATAAGAATGAACGATAGAACCAGCCCCAACACCACGAGGGGAAGCGCCGCGAAAACCTGCTCGTAGGTACGGTTTTCTAGGGAACCGACCACCCAGAACCGGTGTGAGTCGAAAGCCCGGGAATTGAACATAGTGATAATGCCGGTGATCGTTCCTAAACAGGCATTCACCGCAACACCCGTAAGCACCAGGCGGGCGGTAGAATCCAGGTTCGGCTTGGAATCGATAAGGCCCAGCAGAAATACCGTGCCCGCCGCGAGACCAGAACCGGCGAGCGCTAACCACAGCTGCACGAAGGGGGAAGATACCCCGAAAATGCCGACGCCCACAACGACCGCAACAGCCGCCCCGGAGTTCACGCCCAGCAGCCCCGGTTCGGCGAGAGGGTTGCGTGAGAGCGCCTGCATAATAACGCCCGCAACCGCCAGTGCCGTGCCCACCATAATAGCGGCGAGTGTGCGGGGCATCCGCTTGAACCAAATCAGTTTTGATTCGATTGTGGCGGCATCCGGGTGCAGAAAGCCGTCGAGCGCCTTCTCGAAGGAAAACATGCGCGAGCCAACTGCCCCGGAGAGCACGATAAGAACCGCTAAAAGAGCCAGCCCTATCAGAAGTGCCAGACCCCAGCGTGATAGCGAAGGCTTTGGGGTACTTGGCTGTTCGGCTGGCGTCGCCGTCGTGCTCTGGGCGGATGCGCCTGCCCCGTCAGACCTGGAGGTGACGGGCTGTTTACCCCGGCGGGGCGATGAACTCATAGGCGTACTCTATCTTGTGGTGATCGGGAGGTTATGTGTGGTGGGGTCTTATGCCGGTTTGCTGCCCGAAAATCTGGGCGACAGCCGCATAATATTTAGGACATATTTATGTGATTTATCCTACGCAAACACAGGGCTAATATGGCATTATCTATTTTATAAGGGTATCCTCAGTCTATGGCTAATACTAGTTCACCCCAACACAGGGACTCTCACCGTTCATTGACCAGACGATCCTTCGGCGTGCTTGCCCTGGGCTCCTTCAGCGCCCTCGCCCTTGCCGCCTGCGGGTCTTCCAATTCTTCTGATTCCAACGCATCCGTGTCCTCTGCATCGACGAGCGCAAAGCCCGCTCCTTCAGCCCTTCCTTCTGGCATGGGTTCGACCGCAGGTGATGGCGAATTCCCGCGTACGGTCAAGCACTTCCGCGGCGAAACCAAGATTGAATCTGCCCCCAAGAGCGTGGTTATCCTCTCGACCGGGCAGCTTGACGATGTTCTCGCTTTGGGCTTGGTACCTATTGGCGCAGCAACCGCTAACGATGCCGACCTCGTGCCCGAATACCTCAAGACCAAGTTCTCCGATAAGTCGACTGAACTCGATAAGATAGCCAAGGTCGGCAAGCGCACCGAACCCGACCTTGGTGCTATCGCAAATCTGCACCCCGACCTCATCCTGATTAACAACACCAATAAAAAGGAAGAGGTTTACGACTCACTCTCAAAGATTGCCCCAACCGTGGTGACCGAGGGTACCGGGCATAACTGGAAGCAGGACTTTCTGATGATCGCCTCGGCGTTGGGTGCTACCTCTAAGGCTGAGGAGATGCTCAAGGATTACGAGGATAAAGCCAAGAAACTGGGCGAGAAGGCCGGTAAAGAGAAGACCTTCTCTTTCCTCTACACTGCTGGGGATCGTACCCGCGTATACGCGAAGTCTTCGTTTGTGGGTTCCATTTGTGAGGATGCTTCCCTCGCCCGCCCCGCCGCGCAGCAGGAAGGCAAGACCTCGATTGACCTGAGTTCCGAGAACCTTGACCAGGCAGACGGCGACTATCTCTTCTACGGCGTGCAGGGCGGCGACGAATCCAAGCTCACCTCTGAGACGCTGTGGGAAAGCCTGAAGGCGGTCAAGGAGAAGCACGCTCATAAGGTAGATTCCGATATGTTCTACCTAAACGCGGGAATTACCGCGGCTCTGGGCGTAATTGAGGAAATCGATAAGCACATCTAATATGCGCAGCACAGCGACAGCACCCCTGCCTGAATCCTTCATGGGTTCCGGGTGGGGGTGGTTGTTACTGGTTCACATTGTGCGGTATGCGGATGCATTTGTTTTTCACCCCACAACGATATTCAAGGCATACTATAAAAAAGTGTGTTCTCATGGTTAATACATGCCATTAACCACGCCTTGGAGGATGTCCATGAGCACTCTAGAAGAAAAAGCGCAGCATGTTGCCGATGCTCTCAATAAAGACCACGTCAAGCAGGCGGTACGCATCACGGCAACCGCCTCTAAGACCCCGCTGCCAAAGACCGCCTCAAAATTTGGGGGCATTCCTTATGTACCTATGGGTGCTTCGGCGCCGACAAACTCCAGTGGTCAGCCCTTAGGGATGATCGCGCAGATTAACTGTGCAGAGCTGCCGCCGAATGATATCTATCCAAAAACTGGCATGGTGCAATTCTGGATAGACCCGAAGGACGAGGCGTGGGGGTTCGATGCCGCGAAGCCTGCATCCCAGGAGAACTGGCGGGTTATCTATTACAAGAACGTGGGCAGGCCAGACCCGAACACGACTCTTCCTGCCGTGGAACCCAAGGACAACTGGCCCGTTGAACCCACGCAGGCCGAGTTTGCGCTTTCGTTCGAGGTGATCGAGCAGGGTATTACCGGCGCCGCCAACTACTACTATGAAGATTTCGCGCGCGTGTGGAATAAGATGTACCCCGAATCGCAGCTTGAGAGCTACCAGGAGGCGCAGGGTGCCGCCCTCACGATCGAGGAAAACGACGAATTCTCGAAGATCGGCGGGTACCCCTACTTTGTGCAGAGCGACCCCCGATTCTTCAACGAGGCTCTGCAGGGGCATACCGTGAACCTGTTGACCATTGTTTCTGAGGTGGACTGGGCCGAGCCTCATGACGGTTCGCCTAAGCTCATGTGGTGCGGTGGAGGCGCGGCAAACTGGCTGATAACGCCCGAGCAGCTGGCGGCGGGTGACTTCTCAAACGTGATTTTTGAGTGGTCGAGCAGCTAACCGACCCGTTTTGATTTTTATTCAGGGGGGTGTGGCGTACTCAAGATACTTGATACACCACACCCCCTGAATCTTTGGGGTGCCTAGAGTCATGTTCCGAATCATGCAGCGTGTGGCCTCCTAAAAAAATACACCGTTGAATGAGCGCACGAGTGACGAAGTTCTGCGCGCGGCACCGCAAAATGTGTTCTGATGGTTGTAGCACTGAACCAACCACCCGGAGGAACATATGAATACCACCGAGCAGAACGCGGCGAAAAACACCGAAGCGCAGGTGCGTCGAGTCCTTGACGTTATGAATAAGGGAAAACTCAAGCAGGCTATCAGGATTACGGCAACCCCATCGCAGCAGCCGCTGCCGAAGATCGCCTCCAAGTTCGGGGGAGTGCCGTACCTGCCTGTAGAAGAATCCGTGCCGACGAATGCATCCGGCCAGCCCTTGGGCATGATTGCGCAGATTAACTGTGCTGAGCTGCCGCAGAATAATATTTACCCGAAGAGCGGTATGCTTCAATTTTGGATTGATCCTCACGACACCGTGTGGGGGTATGACTATAACAAGCCTGCGGTTCAAGAGAACTGGCGGGTGCTCTACTACGAGAGCGTGGGTGAGCCGAACCCGGATGCGCCGCTGCCGGTGATCGACTGGGACACGATCGGTTGGCCTATCGAACCGGAGAGTGTGGAATTTGCGCTCTCGTTCAGCGTGGTCGAGCAGGGGGTTACCGGTACTGCGCACTACTACTATCCCGATTTTGCACGAGTGTGGGACGAGCTGTATCCCGAGGATAAACTGCCCGCCGGAGACGACGAGCGGGCGAGGATTCAGCGGGCAAACGCTGTTGAGGAGCTTACTCTCCCGTATGAGGAGAGTGATGAGTACTCCCGGATTGGCGGCTACCCCTACTTTATTCAGAATGACCCGCGGGATTTCGACGAGAACCTGCAGGGGCACACGGTGAACCTGCTGACCATTGTTTCTGAGGCGGACTGGGAGTCAGAGCAAGAAACCCCGGAACTCCTCTGGGGCGATGCGGGCTCTGCAAACTGGCTGATAACGCCCGAGCAGCTGGCGG
>NZ_KV815277.1:0-149422 GCF_001814205.1 Rothia sp. HMSC036D11 | reverse complement strand
GTGACTTCTCAAACGTGATTTTTGAGTGGTCGAGTTGCTAGACAAGAAATCATCGACGTAATATCACATATTCCAGGAGCGATGGTTTGCAGCGGGACTCCTGCTCCCGCTGTAAACCATCGCTCCCATTTTGTGCGAGTGATTAGCGGTGCTTAGCCAGATACTCCAGTTTCATGGTGTTAACGGTATTTTCAACGGCTTGATAAGAAGCATTCTTTTTGCCTACGTTCTGAGGATCCCAATCCACTAATTCCATAATGTTTTTGAGACTTCCAACAATGCGAGCTAGGTTCTCTTTGTTGCCGTAGAACTCAATCGGGTTCACCGCCCAGCTGAGGGTTCCATCTGCTGCACGGTCAATGATTGCACGCATGCTGTACATGATGGGCATCATATAGGCACGAGGGGGAACTTCATGTTCAATAGGTTGGTGGGTAAAAAGAGTGTACTTATTTTTCTTTCTGCTGGATTCAGTTTTTACCGCGTCAATACCAGCAAAACGTCCCCTATTGCTGTTGTACGCATCCTTGTACCCTTTGTAGACCAGGTCATAAACCTTGGTGACATCTTCGACCATATCAAGGGCCGATTGAATAGGCATACTCTTTAATTCCCAGGTGGTCATGTCATCTGACTTCTGAGAAATACTATCTGCTGAAATAAGATCCTGGTACCGTTTGATGCATTCACTAACGCTACTATAGGCTTGGGAGCCGGGTATCGGGGTAATATTTTTGGATTTACCTTCGCTGTCTACTACCTTGCTGAAATCAACCTTGCCTAACGGAACCCATACGAGCGATAAGAAAGTACCTACCGGGATACGCCCGAAGCCATTGGTTTTCCAGATTATTGCCTCACGAATATAGTTTGGTAAGGACTCTTTCAGAGAGTCGAATATTCCATCCTGATTTGCAATAGTTTCATTTTTGAGCTGAACATTATTGTTGCGTGCTGCACAAATGAGCAGGATGCTAGAGAGAAAACTATCAATGCTTTCTTCATCGCTATGGTTGGGAACAAGGATTTCTACAGGAACCATCGCGTCATGGGATCGGCTTGCTTTGGTTTTGAGCTTTTTAAGATTGAGAATATTCTTCTCCCATAATTCTTTCATCTCATTCCAAGTGCGAGCCTTGCCGAGAGCCTTTTCGGGAACTCCTGCCTCAGCCAGCAGGTATAGCCCGATAGCAAGCGTGTTATGACCGCCGTCAAGAATCCCCTCAAGTTTGCGATCTTTAAAGTTTAGTTCGTAACTGCCGCGTCCTAACTCTTGAAAGGCGGATGCACCTAAGAGAATTCCTTTTGATTTGAAAGGATATAGTTCGGGGGTTGTCTGGATAGTTTCGACAATCTCTGCTGTAACTGAGGAACGTTTTGCACTGCGTGGATTCGCGTCTAGATCGAGTTCAGTAATGAGATCTATCATCCCTCGGACTTTAATAAAGCCCGAGATGCGACGAATATTGTCTAATGAACGGGTTTCAGGATACTCAACTTTGAGCGTTATTGAATTATACATTCTGAGGACTTCCTAGTGGCCTAGCGAGTGGAATAGATAATCTCAACATCAAGGTGAGAAAATTCTAGTTTCGACATTGATCGCTTTATATTAGATCAGGTTTGACTATAGGGATACAAGTAGACGATCTAAAAGAGAAAAGTAACTGCGTCATAATCCGACACAAACGACATAATGCTACGCGCACTTGGCGCATCCGGGGACCGTAGCACAGTATAGGGTTGAGTACCTCTGTTCCTCGACCTTGGCGCATCATTCGGTTGCGCTAAGCCAACCAGGAGTCATGCATGGCTGAACATACTTTCGGATTCCGCACCCGCGCTTTGCACGCGGGCGGCACTCCGGACGCTGAACACGGCGCCCGCGCGGTCCCTATTTACCAGACCACCTCGTTCGTTTTCAAAGACACCGACGATGCCGCTAACCTCTTCTCACTGCAGAAATACGGCAACGTCTACTCGCGCCTATCGAACCCGACCGTTGCCGCGCTGGAAGAGCGCATCGCATCCCTAGAGG
Source organism: Rothia sp. HMSC036D11 (assembly GCF_001814205.1). Taxonomy (NCBI): domain Bacteria; kingdom Bacillati; phylum Actinomycetota; class Actinomycetes; order Micrococcales; family Micrococcaceae; genus Rothia; species Rothia sp. HMSC036D11. The sequence continues at coordinate 147,384 of NZ_KV815277.1, read as the reverse complement.
GCGGTATTGGGGCAGTGGCGACCGCATCCGGCATGGCTGCCGAGTTCATCACCTTCGCCGCGCTCTGCCAGGCGGGTGATCACATTGTGGCGTCCTCCCAGCTGTACGGCGGGACAGTCACCCAGCTGGATGTTTCCCTGCGTCGATTCGGCATCGAAACCACCTTCGTAGAAGGCACCGACCCCGCGGATTACAAGGCGGCGCTGACCGAGAACACCAAGGCAATCTACACGGAGGTTGTCGCCAACCCCTCCGGCGAAATCGCAGACCTTGAAGGGCTCGCCGCTGTAGCCCATGAGGCGGGAGTCCCCCTCGTCGTGGATGCCACGATCTCAACCCCGTACCTGATTCGCCCGTTGGAACACGGGGCCGACATCGTAATTCACTCCGCCACCAAATTCCTAGGCGGGCACGGAACCACCCTCGGCGGCGTGGTTGTTGAGAGCGGACGGTTCAACTGGGCGAACGGCAACTTCCCGCTCATGACCGAGCCGGTGCCTTCGTACAATAACGTCTCGTGGTGGGGGAACTTCGGCGAATACGGGTTCCTCACAAAACTGCGCTCCGAGCAGCTGCGCGATTTCGGTCCCGCACTCTCGCCGCAGTCGGCATTCAACCTGCTTCAGGGCGTCGAAACCCTGCCGCAGCGCATGGATGCGCACCTCGCCAACGCGAAAAAGGTCGTGGACTGGCTGGTTGAGGATGCGCGCATCGCCTACGTGAACTACGCCGGTTTGCCGGGGCACGCGCACTACGAACGCGCGAAAAAACTGTTGCCGCTGGGCGTTGGATCTGTATTCTCCTTCGGGGTGAAGGGTACCGATAAGGCGAGCGGCCGCGTGGTTGGCAGCGAGTTCATTAGTGCGCTCGTGCTGGCATCGCATCTTGCGAATATTGGCGACTCGCGCACTCTGGTGCTGCATCCGGGTTCGACCACGCATCAGCAGCTTTCCAGCGAGCAGCTTGCCGCGGCGGGCGTGGGTGAAGACCTGATTCGTATTTCGGTTGGGCTTGAGGATGTTGAAGACATTATTTGGGACCTTGACCAGGCGCTCACCCACGCGACTGGCATGAATCACGCGGGTGAACGTGTGGGCGATTCTAGCGCCGATAAGCTCGTTGCGGCGCAAGAGGCTCTCGCCGCTGAAGAGGCTGACTCGCAACAGGGTGCCGCCTGTGCGTTGCCGAATAGCGCCGCAGCTTCGGGCGCCTCAGATTCCAAGGATGCACCCGCGAAGGAGGGCAACTAATGACTGAGAAACGTACCTGGGTAGGCCCGAGCGCCCCCGAGCGGCTGAACATTCTGCGCAATACCCGCACTATCGCGATTGTGGGGATGAGCGATAAGATTTCGCGCGCCTCAAACTTTGTGGCAACCTACCTGCTGTCTTCGTCGCCGTATACAGTGTATTTTGTGAACCCGATTCTTGCGGCGAAAGGCAAGACCGTGCTGGGGCAGCCGGTGTACGCCTCGCTTCAGGACCTACCTGAGGTGCCCGATCTCGTCGAGATTTTCCGCCGCAATGAAGACCTCCCGGGCGTGGTTCAGGAGGCGGTTGATCTGGGCGCGAAAACCGTGTGGATGCAGCTGGGCTCGTGGAATGAGGAAGCTGCCGCAATTGGTGAGGCAGCTGGGCTGAACGTGGTCATGGACCGATGCGTGAAGATCGAGCACGCACGCTTCCATGGTGGACTTCACCTTGCGGGCTTCAATACCGGCGTGATTTCCTCGAAGCGCCAGGTCACGGCGTAGTACTTCGGGTCTGCGGCTGAAAGCTGAGTTCCGGGAGCGTTTTCTTCGTTCGGGAGCAGTTAAACTGCTCCCGAACGAAGAAAACGCTCCCGGTTTTGGATAGTGCCCAGCATGAGTAAAAGATAAAGCCCGCGCTTGGGAAGATAGTCGTGCGCTTCCACCTCTGTCGTGAATAACCTGATGCCCCCCGAAGTTCATCGTATACACTGGAATACATAGTAAAAAGAATGGTTATTGTGTATAGGAGTGTTGATGATGAGCCGCAGTATCCGCGCCGAGATTACTATCCAGGCGGAACCGCATCGTGTTTGGGAAATCCTGACCCGGTTTGAAGAGTATCCCGCATGGAACCCCTTTATTATTCGGGCGCAAGGTGTGCCGCATGCTGGAGAACGCCTTACACTCACGATGAAACCGGGCAAGCGCCCTATGACCTTCCGCCCCACCGTGCTGGAAGCATCCGAAAATCAGAGTCTTGAATGGCTGGGTCGCCTTGGAATCCCGGGAATTTTTGACGGTCAGCACCGCTTTGAACTGAACCCCTTGCCCGGCGGCGGTACTCACCTGATACAGTCCGAAATCTTCAGTGGTCTGCTTGTGCCCCTCATGCCTAAACTTCTTGACAATACCCAAGAAGGTTTTCGCCGTCTGAATGAGGCACTGGCGCATCGAGCCGAAGGAAAATAATCGTCAGAAACACAAAATTATATATTTATATTGTTTCCACCCGAAAATCTAAATCGGGTTAACCACTTGACAGCTTAAAACCCTACCCTTAGGGATAGGTTTACGGGTATGCTAATACGAGTGCCTTGCGACAGGGGGCTTTCGCGGCGGTCGCAGGGTACTTTTGTGGCGGTGGGGTGCTTGGCACACATGAGCATCCCGCCGCCTTTATCGTTTCTTTCCGAACAGCGTTGAGGAACCTGTCAGGACAAAGCAACACAGGCCCGTTACTTACCGCGTTGCTCCCGTTCACGATGCAGCTGGTCGCGGTACGCCTGAATCTGGTCCTCTGTAATCACATCCAGCTGATTTGTGAGCGGCGTGCCCGGTGCCCAGCCTTCGTTCTCAAGATGTTCGTGGTCGCGACGGAATACATCCAGCAGGCGCGGGCGCTGAACCTTCAGCGTGGTGGGCATCGGCAGTCGCCAGTCGCGCCACCGCGCCACAATACCCAACACCGTGCAGGTGAGCACAGACATAGCGATCGCCACATGAGGGCGTTCCAGCATCCTGAAACAAATTGCCGTTTCGGCGGCGCCCACGAACGCTACCGTGGCGTAAAGCGAGTTTCCGCCGAAGATAGCGGGGATGCGGTTCACCATAATATCGCGGATCACCCCGCCGCCAACCGCCGTTGTCACCCCCAGCGCGATTGCTGGGAGCCAGTGCAGCCCCAGGGTAAGAGATTTGATGGTGCCGGTAGCCGCCCAACAGCCCATGCCCAGAAAGTCTACGACCACAAGGGCGCGGGTGGCCCAGTTTGAGCTCAGATCCAGCACATACGCCAACGCCGCCGAGGTAATAGCGCCTACCCAGTACCAGCCGTCGGTAAGCGCTATTGGAAGCCCCACATTCAGCAGGATGTCACGAATCATGCCGCCGCCCATGCTGCAGACGACCGCCAGTAGCAAGAAGCCCACCATGTCGAACCGCAGGGCGCGCGCCACTGCTCCGCCGAGCAGGCCATTAGCCACTACGGCTGCAATATCTACGATTCGGAACAGCGTCTCGGGCTCGATATTGAACACGGTCGGCCTCCTTTCGACGGCTCAGGAGTAGAGGAGTGCGGCCCGCAGTTTTAGGCGCAACGTCTGCTATCTTACCGCGTGTGCTGCCGCTACGATACCCGCAGGTTTGTGGCGTGCCGCATACGCCAGATCTGTGCGAGACAATGGAAGAAAGTAAACGCAGGTTGAAAGTGCTGAGAGGAACGCAATGGCGGTTTCACGTGAGCAGGTTTTTGAGGTTCTTCAGCGGGTGCATCAGGCACTAGAGCATGGTCTGCCTGGCTGGTCGGTGCGCCCAAATATTACGGGAACCGGCGCGGTGGGGCTGTATCTTGACGGCCCCGAGCTGCCGCTGATGGGTGTGAATCTGGCGGGCGAGCCCGTGGCACGGCATCTGTGCGGAACGGTTCAGAGTGCCGACCGTGAGCTTCCCGGCGAGCTGGATCAGGTGCGGTATCAGTATATTTTGGGCGTGAGCGTGACCGAGCGTGATGAGGAATATCCCGAATTGACCGACCTGCCCAAGACGGGGGAGCCCAGCTGGGTTAATGCTCTGCGGGTGCTGGATCAGCAGGTTGTCGCCGAACGCCGGGATGAATTTTTCATTAGCCGCGGTGGTTATGTGCCCGGTCGTCGGGCTTTGGGGAAACGCCGTGTGGCGCTGCGGCGCGATTTCTTCCCCGGCAAACCCTGGCTGGGTCTGGGCACGATTGACTGGTGCGCGGGCGTGCGTTCCACTCCTGTCTACGCCGGTGAGCTGGATGCGCTCGTCGCCGCCGCGGTGCGCCTCGCCTCCACCTGGGATGCGGCGCTCCGGTCGGTCTAAAATTCACCTGACATGAGGTTTTATGCGTGACGTGCTCACGTTATACATAAGATTCACGAGTTAGGCATATTACCTGAAGAAGGCAGTGGGCGAGCCTTCAGCGCTCGGTGCCCACAGTTTTCACCTACGCGAATAAACCCCCAAAGTGCCCTTAGATCCTCGGGAAGAGGGGAGTAGAATCAAAGAGGTGCCTCTCACAGGTTTTTTCTCAACGTTCAGAGGAACCTCTGACAGCAAGCAAACATCACACAGACACAATCAAGAATTCAGGTTTTCGTGACAACGCATTCACAGGGTGCGGTGGAGAATCCGCGCCGCATGCTTTTTCTCTACACAACACTCAGTGCGCTCATGGCCTGCTCGGCTATCTCGACCGACCTTTACCTGCCGGGCCTGCCGAGCATCGAATCGCAGATGGGCGGCAATATTGAGCTGACGATTACGGGATTCCTTATCGGGTTCGCGATCGCGCAGTTGATTTGGGGGCCTGTCAGCGACCGCATCGGGCGCAAAATTCCGCTGATGCTGGGCATGGCAATCTTTGCCGTCGGTTCTGCCGGATGCGCGCTCGCCTCAACCACAACCGAACTGGTTCTGTGGCGCTTGGTGCAGGCGGTCGGTGCGTGCGTGGGTCCTATGCTTGCGCGCGCTATCGTGCGTGATATGTATCAGGGCGTGCGTGCGGCACAGGTACTTTCTACTCTTGTGCTTATTATGGCGATTGCGCCGATTGCCGGGCCGCTTCTTGGCGGGTTCCTGGTGGTCTCGGGCGGGTGGAGGCTGACTTTCTGGGCTATTGTGACCATCAGTGCCATTATTCTGCTTTTGGTCTTTTTCCTGCCCGAGAGTCTGCCTGAGAATAAGCGTGAAAGCAGCTCGGTACTTGCGGCGTTTAGAAGTTATCCGCTTTTGCTGCGCCGCCGCACTTTTATGCGGTACGTGCTGTGCGTGTGTTTCTTTTACGTGGCGATTTACGCTTTTATCACGGCATCGTCGAGCGTGTATATCACGAGGTTCGGGGTTGATCCGCGCTATTACGGTCTGCTTTTCGGCGTGAATATTATCGGGGTGATGGTGCTCAGCAGTTTCAATCGACGATTTGTGCAGCGCTATAGTCTGGATTTTCTGCTGCGTATTTCGACTGCGGTTGCCGGGGTGGCTTCTATACTCGCCGTGATAACTGTTGCTGCGGATGCGGGTGGCTTGTGGGGCGTGGCGATTCCGGTATTCCTGGTGTTCAGCATGAACGGCATCGTTGCTGCCTGTACGAACGCCGCCGCCCTAAATTCTGTGGAACCTGCCATCGCCGGTTCCGCTGCGGCACTCTTAGGGTCGTTCCAATATGGAAGCGGTATTATTTCCTCGCTCCTGCTCGCGGTGATTCCGGGGGAGAGGACGATTCTGATGGTTTCTATTATCTGTGCGTTCGTTCTTCTCTCGGCGGTGATGGGCTTCCCGAAAGCACCCGCAGAAAAGCCTAAGGAACGGCTTCAGAGGCAGGAAGCGGCTTAGAATTTATTGTCCTACTCGCATCTGCATCTGAACTTGCGTAGGTAAAACTCTGGGTATAGCCCGGTGCCTCAGGGATTGAGAGTAAGAGGGAGCAGCTGATTCAACTGCCCCCTATTCACTTTAAGTTAAGCTGCCGCTAGCCCCTTAACAAGTAGTTCGCGGGCAACTTCAGAGGTGCTTTGTCCTCGTTGAGATGCTAGGTCTCGGATAGTATTGTTAAGGGGTATTCGGATTTTATGGTGGAAAAGGGCTTATAAATCACCCTTCTCCAAATTCTTAATAAGTGTGGAAAAATCGACACCTAAGTTGTCTGTAATGTCGTGATCATTCACTTCATACCAATTGAAAGTATCGTATAACATAGCTTTATTGAAAGCACTTGAATTAAATCGTGGCTTACGCTTTTTATGGAGCTTCTCATTGAAAAGGATTTTGGCTCGTAAGGCATCAAACGAGTAACCTCTACCCATTCGCTCTACCTGCCTAATAATGCTGTTAATTGACTCCGTATAAGCATTAGTGAGCCTTTTATCAAAGTAGTTGAATATTTCAACATGCCAGTTGTCTACGGCTCTCACGAGGTCTTTATATGCGTCTTTAGAGTTGCTGGACATACAACGGTGTCTCCATTGACTATAACGAAGATGACCTTCATCTGGATCAGGAGTATCCCATATCCAGTAAAACTCTTCTTTGAGTTCATAGGCTTCTTTTAAAGCAGGAAGATTACCTAACCAAGTATCTAAGAGGAATGATTCACGTTCATTTAGATCGTGTTTACGCTTTAGAAGGATAAACCTTTCACGCATAAGGGTACGTCTTTCTTTTTGGCTCATATGGGCTTTCAAAGACTTTCTGACGTTATCTAAGGCTTGATTAGCCATTCTAACTACATGAAACTTATCTACGACAACTTTAGCGTGTGGAAGGATAGTGTTCACTGCGTCTTTGTAGGGCTTCCACATATCCATTGTGACTTACTCAATGTAAGTCCTGTCACTGATTTCTGAAAGACGTTGGATGACTGTTTCCTTGTTACGGTTAGGCTTGATGTCATAAATAGTCCTGCGTTCAATATTAGTCAATACAAGCCGAGGTCTACGGATAATATGTATCTCGTCTATCCCAAGCCACTTAGGAGTTTCAAACTGGTATTCACGTTCTTTGAGTGCCACATAGTCCTTAAAAACGTTCCTAATGGTTTTCTCGTCAACACCAACGCTTTCTGCGACTTCTACAAAGGTCTTAGACATGGATTGCTCTTGAATGGACTTTAAAAGCCTTTTGGTCATACTACGCTTTTCATCTACAGATATTAGGCGTTCCCAGAAGGTAGATCCGCATTCACGACACTTGTATCGTCTACGGTTCAATTGTAAGCCCACTCGCTTTAAACGAATGGGCAAATCCATAATTAGTTGATTTCTTGAACTGTGTTTGTACAACTTGTCAAAACCACATTCAGGACAACGTTCAGGTGGTCCGACTGCTTCAACTTTAAACATCATATCGGTTTCATTTTCTTGTGGCGGTTCTATTGTTTTAATGTCTGGTAGGGATAATAAGTCTGACATATTATTCATCCTTTATTACTCTGCGGTGTTAAGGTATCAATTATAGATTTGATGTCGAAATCATCAGTGTTAAATTATTTTTGTGACCACAAATTCACTTAGAAAATCCCTTAAAGCATTAGCTGGTTCACTTGAATAGGGAGTTGTAAAAAAGTTCCCTTAGCCTGCACAACAAGATAATTTCGAAATATCTTTATCGAACGTAAGTGCAACTAATTTTAGCCCTTCAGCCATTGTTAAATATGGTGCTAGGGTTTCTGTTAAATCTTCTATCGTTAAGCCAAATTTAACAGCTAATGATGCTGCATAGATGACATCTCCTGCATTTTCAGATACAATATGAACCCCTAATACTTTTAGTGTTTCTGCATCTGCTACTAGTTTAAATACACCGGTTGTTTCACGGTTTACAATTGCTCTTGGAACAGCATCTAAAGGTAATACAGATGTCTTCACATCATACCCTTTCTCTTTTGCTTGTTCTTCTGTTAAACCAACCGTTGCAACCGTCGGATTCGTAAACGTAACAGCAGGAACTACCGATAAATCTATTTTTTTGTTTAATCCACCAATAGCATTATCAGTAATAATTCCACCTTCATAGGCTGCTACATATACAAATTGTGGTCCTAAAGTCACATCTCCTGCTGCATAAATCTTTTCATTACTTGTTTGACCAAAATCATTGATCAGGATTTCATTATTTTTTCCAGTTTCAACACCTGCTGCACTTAAATTTAAAGAATCCGTATTTGGTTTTCTTCCAGTGGCAACAAGTAACTGATCTGATTCAATGACTTCTCTACTGCCATTTACTGTTACGTAAACCCTTTTTATCTCTCCACTTTGTTCAACACGCTCAAAAGTTGCCCCTTTGACAAGGTTTATACCCTGTTCAATTAACGCTTTTTCAACTGACTCTGAAATCTCAGGATCATACTCCTTTAAAAGTCGCTCACTTCTTTGCATAAGCGTTATTTCTGAACCTAAATGATGAAATAGTTGTCCAAGCTCCATTCCAATGTATCCTGAACCAATTACAGTTAATCGTTTTGGTATTTTCTTTAACTCAAGAAGTGTTGTACTAGTTAAATAGTCCATTTTTTCAAGTCCTGAAATTTGGGGCAACGAAGGCGATGCACCTGTTGCAATTAAAAAGCGTTTTGCAGATAACTTTGCCCCATTGACCTCAACCGTACTAGCATCAACGAATTTTGCTTCACCTTTAATTAAATCAAAATTATATTCATCAATTAAATCCATATATTTTTGATTCCGAAGTTCGCTCACCAATTTATCCTTTTGCGTGATTAAACTAGCTAAATCCACTTCTCCAGCGGATGTTTGTAAACCTATAAACGGATTGTCTTTTGATAAATGATTGATTTCCCCTGCCCTAAGAAGAGTTTTTGACGGAACACAGCCAATATTCACACAGGTTCCCCCAACCGTTCCACGCTCAATCATTCCAACTTTTGCACCGTATTCTATAGCTTTAATTGCCGAAGAAAAGGCAGCAGCACCAGAACCAATAATAAGAAGGTCATAATTGTCTTCATTAATTAACGCCACGTTTTCTAGTGATGATACTTCTTCAATTTCTCCGGCTTGGTAATTTGCTTCATCAATCGCCTTTATTGCACTTTCAACCTCAATATCATCGGGCAGTTCAAATACTGCTTCACCACGACGATAACTAGACTCAATATTTTTAGCACCTATCTTTTCAAGTGCTGATTCTACGTGTTTTTCACAACCCGTACAAGTCATTCCTGAAATGTTTACCTTAAATTTATTCATAAAAAAGCTCCTTTCGTTAATTAATCTCTCATGTTAATGTTTCTATTATTGGACACGAATGTAATTGCTTTTCATCTGGACATCGTTGTTTTAAGTCGTCTAACATAGTTTCATATCTGCAAACTCACTAATGCGATAAATCATCTTATTTCACCCCCTGAATATTATAAACCATGTACCATAGTACACGGTCAAGTAAATTGGACTATTTTATTTTTTTCCCAAAGTATCACTCGTATGTGATTGATACTTTTATATAATACTATTGATTATCCTAACATCCCACCAGAAAATCCGATTTAAACACCAGTTGTTTTTAAACTATTAAGAAAGTAATTCCACTATATATTCCGAAGACCCTTGTTAAGTTCTTCAGGCAGTCGCATATGCAGTACTGGTGAGTGTTGAGATGCTTGTTCTTTCTGCTCTGAGAGCTTGCGGCGGCCGCGAGTCATCTTAACGAGCTCTGTATAATCATCAGTTCCTGTTGCCGCTTTGAGCATTGCCAAAGCAGACTGCCGAGCTTCTTCCCCGGTGAGTAGAGTATTAGGAACGGGGGTAAATTCTCCCCTTTTGGCTGCCTCCGCATTTCTTCAAAATATTTGTCATTGTATGCAGTCATAGGTCTTAGCCCCTTCCAGTTCTGTGGTGTGTGCTAGTTTCTAGAATACATACTTCGCGAGGGTCACGCATCCGTTATCCTGCACCGGGGTGAAGCCGAAGCGCCGATAGAGCTCGATGACGGGTGTGTCCACAATATCTGTAGTGATGAACCTCTGGCGAATGCTCTCCCGGTCAAAATCGGCGAGGATTCTTCCCAGCAGAGCCGATCCGATACCGTGGCGCTGAGCCTGCGGGTGCACCAGTAGATCCTGGATATACGCAATGGTTTGTCCATCACCCACCGCACGCACCAGACCGATAAGCCGCTCGGTCCCTTCCGCCGTGTTCTCACGCGCCACATAGAGGTACCGCGATCCGGTTAGCATGGGAACCAGCCGCTCGGGCGTGCGAGTGTAGGCGCTCCAGCCCACCGCATCATACAGTTCAACGAGTTCTTCGGTGCTTGGTAGGGAATTCTTGGCGTTCAAAATACTGTACTGCATACCCGTATTATCCTATGCCCCATACGAAGAAGAGCCTGATAGTGAAAAGCGGAATTTCTAACGCTTATTCACTATCAGGCTCTTCTTGCGCGAGATTACGCGGGGGCGAGGCTGTGTGCTTAGCCCAGTGCTTCAGCCAGCTGAATACCCTGTGCCACGCCGCCCATGGTTGCCGCAATGCGGATCAGGTCGTTAACCTGCTCCTTGGAGGCGCCCTCCTCGCGGATGGTGTGCTCGTGGGCAGCCACGCAGTGCGAACAACCGTTCACGGCAGAAACTGCGAGCGCCAGCATCTCAAAGTCGAGCTTGTCGATACCACCGTTTTTGCCGATGATCTGCATGCGCAGGTTTGCACGCTGATCGTCGTAGGCGCCGTCGAGGAAGCCGCGGGTGCGGTAGAAGATGTTGTTCATCCCCATGATGGTTGCCGCGCCGAGTGCCGCATCGAAGGCGGTTTCGCTCAGGTGCTCTTTCGCCTCTGCTGCGATCTCAACGATAACGGAATCAACCTTGGTTGCCGCCGCAGTGGCCAGGATTGCGCCCCAGAGCTGCTGTTCGGTGAGCGAGGTGATGCGCGGCAGCGAAGACAGATTCAGGTTCATGTCCTTCGCGTAGGAAGGCAGCGCGTTACGCAGGTTCTCAATGCTCATTACTTCATCTCCTTGAAGGCGTCGATGGTTTCTGCACCCTTCTTCCAGTTGCAGGCGCACAGTTCGTCGGACTGGAGCGCATCCAGCTGGCGGAGCACTTCGTCGGTGTTGCGGCCGACGGAATCTGCGGTAATAGATACCGACTGGATGGTGTTATGCGGGTCGATGATGAAGGTTGCGCGGTCTGCCACGCCGTCCTTGTTGAGGACGCCCAGGGCGCTGGTGAGTTCGCGCTTGAGGTCGGATGCCATGACGATGGGCAGATCTACGAGCTCTTCATGGGAGCGGCGCCATGCGTAGTGGGTGTATTCGTTATCCACGGAGACGCCGATAACCTGGCAGTCGCGTGCCTCGAATTCGTCAGCGAGCTTGCCGAATGCGGCGATTTCGGTGGGGCAGACGAAGGTGAAGTCCTTGGGCCAGAAGAATACGACGCGCCAGGTGTCTTCGTCCAGACCCTCGGAGGAAACGGTGGTGAAGTAATCTTCGGGCTTGTTTGCCTCAATCTCGGCGAGCTTGCCGGGAACAACGCCGGTCAGCTCGTAGGCGGGGAACTGGTCGCCAATAGTTAGCACAGCCATAGTGTTCTTCTTTCCTGATCTAGGTGGGTACCTCAAGGCTGGTTCGTGTGTGACTTCGGTGGCCTTGAGGCATTCTTCTGTTCTCCTCACAAGAGGAATCCTATCCATTTTAATATGAGTAATTCATAATAATCAACCGTCCGTCGGTATGTTACAAGTGTTTTGAGACACACAATATGGCGATTGGGGAATTGCAGGCACAGCACGCCTCACAAAACAGCGCAGAAACTGGTAATGTCATGTCATGAGAATTCCGGAACTCATCACCGAAAAATTTACCCTCAGGACCTTGCGTGAAGCTGACCTTGACGAACTGGTTCATATCTGCACAGACCCCGAAACCGTGCGATGGACCACCATCCCCCTGAACTACACGCGCGACGATGCGCGAACCTTCCTCGACTTTACCCAGCGCGCCGCAGCTGCCGGGCGTGAACTCACCTGGGCCATTGATTACAGCGGGGTGCTCGCGGGGGCTATCTCCCTGCGCCTGCCCGGAGGCTCCGCAAACGCGCCCGGAACACACGCAGACTTAGGGTTTTACACGGCTCCCCAGATGCGCGGGCGCGGCATCATGACGGATGCGGTACGCACAGTCCTCGGCTTTGGCTTTGACCCGCTCGGGTTTGCCCTAGACACCATCGGATGGACGGCGTTGGCGGGGAACACGGCATCCGAACGGGTGGCGGTGAAGGCCGGATTCACGAATATTATCAATGGGATTAGCACCAGCGCGGCCCGTCCCGACAAGTACGGCAACCGGGTGGCTGTCGCCGTGCGGCAGGCGATGATGACACGCGCCCAATTCGCCGAGATCTGGCGTGATTAAGGCGTTTGCGTGTGCGTCCTGGCTTCTCGCTTTTCCGCCGCTATCACTGCGTAAAAAGGCTCTTGATGTAAATAAAGCGTTGGAAATCCCGCTTTATTCGCATTAAGAGCCTTCTGATTACTGCATATTTTCGGCAGGGCGGCGTAGGAGCACCGCCCACAGCACAACCAACACCACGAGCGCCAATGCCGGAATTGAGGTCACAAACATAACCGGCTGCTCATCCGCCGCCCGCAGAAGCAGGGTATGCGCATCCACCCCCGGATACCTGCCGGTAAACGGGTAAAAATCGACACGCCGCCAGAAGCGCACCACGAGCTTTCCCCAGTCTAGAAGCGTATTAATCAGCATGAGGGAACTCAGCGCATAGCAGGTATAACACAGGATGTGCCCCGCACGAGAACGCCACCGTGCCGCCAGCGGCAAGAAATCGACCGCCGCGCACACCATAAAAATCGGTAGAATCACGGCATGATGGAACCAGCTGATCGGCGAGATAAACACCGGCACAAGAACCGCCAACGAGATCTGCGATAGATAGAGGTTGTGCTGCTCCATCTTCCGCAGGGCGTACCCCACCACCGCAATGAGCGCGATTGCCGCGATCCCGTACAGAGCCTTCAGCACGGTACCATCCTGAAAGGTCATGCGCCCTAAAATACCCTGAATCGCCACGCTATTGCTCGATATTGGGTTGCCCACGCGTGACGGATCCCAGATGACGCTGCCCCAATAGGTGAGAGACTGCTGCGGAAGCACAGCAAATCCCGCTGCAATGGTTCCCGCAAACGAAACTCCCAGTGCAATAATGGATTTCCACTCTTTACGCACTAGAAAAAGAATTCCTATGGCGAGCGGAGTAAGTTTAATGCCCGCAGCAATACCAATAAAAACGCCGCGCGGAATCCTGGTACCCGGCCGCAAAAGATCGTACAAAATAAGCGCCAGCAGATACGGATTTATTTGACCGTACAAGAAATTATTGCGCCACGGAGCCGAAAGCAAGATAAGCGCGGCACACAAAACAATAAAGGAAAAAGGCGAAAGATATTTCTCAAAAAGCAGCCGAGAATTGCGCTTTACCAGATAATCACGCAGAACCTTGGCGCAATAGAAGGCAATGGGCACGAAAAATGCCAGATGAAGACCGATTGCTACCCGCAGGGGCAAAAACGATGCGGGAATAAAGAGGAGCGATGCAAACGGCGGGTACGTAAACGCAAGCCACAGGCCGCTGTCACCGAAAATATATCTAAAGTTTTCTGCCCGCACAGTTTCACGAAGAATATCGAGATCATAGAGGCTGCTGGGGTAATCAAGAAACCAGTTAACGCTTTTACCCCCGGCATAATAGACCAGATAATCATATGCCAAAAATTCGCGCAGGTTATAAACAATAACTCCAGCTAAGAAAAGAATGCAGGCACCGGTTATGCCCCAGCGATAGCGTGTCATCAAAGACCTTCATGAAATACGTGAATGATATGAGTGCGTAAACTATTATTCCACGTTACCGGGTATTTGGGGCATACTGCGGGGTGCATCGGGAGCATAAAAAGACTCTTTATGTGAATAAAGCGTCCAAAACGCCTCTTTATTCACATAAAGAGCCTTTTTAGCAGGGTGGCAGGGGAGTGCGCTACCGGGTACCGAATCCCTTGAACGTGCCTTGCGGTTCGGTGAAAGACGCATCCACAAAGTCCACATGCCCGGCGGTATCACCCGAATTAAGGGTCTCCAGCAGGCGCTCGCAGGATGCGCGGCTTCCCTGCGCGATCACCTTCACCCGACCGTCATCCAGGTTTTCGGCGTATCCGCTCAATCCCAGCGGTTTGGCGGCCCCGGCGCACCACCATCGGAACCCCACACCCTGAACCCTGCCTTGAACGTAGGCGGTGAGCTGCGCCTCGGCGGGCTCTTCCGGGGTTTTGTCGGCGAAGAGATCGAAGAATCCCACGGGAACCTCCTGCAGTTGCTCTAAAAATACCTGGTACTTTAGGATACCGAGCGATGCGGCACCAACGGAATAGCCGCCCCGGAACTCGTCGCGAGATAATACCCGCACACTGCGAGGGCAAATCTGACATGACAAGAGCGCGACCGCGCGCAGGAACGGGGATAAGTACCAAACATCCCGCACCCCGGCGCGCGAACCAACCTTGCGCGAGAGAAAAACACGCCCCGAACCCGTGAAGAGGCTCGGGGCGCATCCGCACTTAGCCGGGACAGGCGCATCCGGCAAACCCTAGCGCAGCTGTGAGCTTGACGGTGCCTGAGCGAGAGCCTGCCGAATCTCGGTATCGCCGCCGGTGAAAGGGATGCCCTTGCCGATCGTGCTGGAATCATCGACTACCTCAGTGAGCACCCGCGCCACGGTGGCACGCGGGGTATGAGAGCTCAAATCGGAGTGGTACACCGGATCGACCCCCACGCTAATACCGCCTTCATCCTCGGTCGTGAGCATGCCGGGGCCTAGAATCGTGTACTCCAATCGGGTGCCGCGAAGATGCTGATCGGCCTCAGCCTTAGCCTCCGCATACGCGAAGAACGGGTTATCTGCGGGCACCCCGTGCTCGGTTCCGGCCCCCAAATACGAGACCATAATGTACCGTCGAATGCCCGCCTGCTGTGCCGCCTCCATAGAGCGAATCGCGGCGTCACGGTCAATCGCATAGGTGCGTTCGGGACCACCTACACCGCCCGCACCTGCGGACCACACCAGCACTTCTGTATGTAAATCCTTGAAGAGCTTCGCCATCTCCTCGGTGCTCAGGGTGGTAATATCGGCAACCACCGGGTTAGCGCCGGTCGCCATAATATCTGCCGACTGATCTTCACTACGAATAATAGCGTTCACCGTATGTCCGCGTTCACGAAGCATCGGTTCTGCCAGAAGAGCAACTTTGCCGTGCCCGCCAATGATCGTAACGTTAGCCATCGTATCCTCCCTGTGTGTTGAAAAATACTTGTATATCCAGGCTAGGCTTGCTGCGCCGCAATGTCTATGGTTTTTCTGTGCTTCCTGAGAACATCAGGAACCCGAGTTCCCTGTGCTGATGCGCTCAGACAGCGCCGCATGATGAGAATTCTCGTGCGGGGCTCAAGACGGCGTTATGATGAAGTGCTAGGTTTTTATTGCCCGGCGGTACCGCCGAGAAGACAAGGCAGGGGATTTATGGCAGAGCCAGCCGCATCAAAGACGCACCGCAGCGCACCATCAATGGAGCAAACCGCCGAGAAACCGTGGGTTGCCATGTGGTCACTCGTGATCGGGTTCTTTATGATCCTGCTCGATACCACTATCGTCACCGTGGCGCTGCCCCATATGCAGCATGAGCTCAACGCCTCGCTCTCCGCCGTGATCTGGGTGACCAGCGCCTACCTGCTCGCCTATGCGGTGCCGCTGCTGATTACCGGTCGCCTGGGCGATAGGTTCGGGCAGAAGCAGATGTACCTGCTCGGTATGGTGGTCTTTACCCTCTCTTCGCTGTGGTGCGGGCTCTCGACCAATGTGGAGATGCTGATCGTTGCGCGCGTGGTGCAGGGGATAGGCGCCTCGATTATGACCCCGCAAACCATGTCGATTATTACGCTCATGTTCCCGCCGCATAAACGCGGGGTGGCAATGAGCGTGTGGGGTGCGGCGGCCGGTATCGCATCGCTCGTGGGCCCTATCGCTGGCGGTCTGCTCGTGGATGGTCCCGGCTGGACGTGGATCTTCTTCATCAATATCCCTATCGGCGTGGTCGGCACCTATCTGGCGGTACGGAATATCCCGCATTTCCCCTCCAAACAGCACAACTTCGACTGGCTGGGCGTGGTTCTCTCCGCTATCGGCCTGTTCCTAATGGTCTTCGGCATTCAGGAGGGTTCTACCTACGACTGGGGCACTATCACCGAGTCACTGTGGGGAACCGGAATCCCGGTGAGCGTATGGGGCATGATTATCGCGGGCATCATCGTGTTCACCCTCTTTATCGTGTGGCAGGCCGTTAACCGTAAAGAGCCGTTGGTACCGCTGGGACTGTTTAAAGACCGCAACTTCTCGGTATCGAATATTGCTATCGCGGCAATGGGCGCGCACACCCTGACAATGGCATTCCCAACTACTATTTACTTCCAGCAGGTGCGCGGTATGAGCCCCACCCAGGCAGCACTCATGACCGCCCCGCTCGCCCTGTTCTCGGGTGCGCTCTCTCCGGTCATTGGTAAGCGTTTAGGCACGTCAAACCCCAAATGGTATGCGGTCTCGGGATTTGCTCTATTGGTAGTCGGGTTTGTCGTTCTGCGCGCTCTGATGACGGCGGATCAATCCCTCGCGCTTCTGCTTATACCCTTTGCGATTTTGGGCATCGGCAACTCTATGATTTGGGGTCCGCTGGCGGTGACCGCGACCCGTAACCTGCCGCCTCGTTTAGCCGGTGCCGGGTCGGGCGTGTATAACGAAACTCGTCAGGTTGCCGGTGTGCTCGGTTCGGCGGGTATTGCCACGCTCATGGGCGGTCTGATCGCCGACCAGATTGCGCAGACCATGCAGCGGATGCGCCCCTCAGGTACCGGCGCAGGCGGAAGCGCCATGAACGCCCCCGCCGTCGGCGGTGAAGGGATGTCTGGCGGTCAGGTTCCCGACTTCCTGCGCGAACCTATCGCCACCGCGATGAACGATTCACTGATGCTGGCGCTGGTTCTGGCAGTTGTGGGCATGGTTGCGTGTCTCTTCTTCGCCAAGCCGGTGGATAAGGGCGCATGGACATCCGGGCAGAATACGACTGAGCCGCATGCGGAAGCTGACTCGACACGGGACGATTCACACTCTTCTGATGTCGATCCTGATGCAAAGGTGACCGCCTCCACCAACGCCCACCCCGCAGACGAGACGCAACCGATTTCTTCGGAAAAGGAAGCGAAGAATCCATAATTCCTTTTGAGGAATATAACGTTTGACTAGTGTATATAGCCAGTGCGGCATATAACCAACAGGTTATATGCCGCACTGTAGTTTAAGGATATTGGGGGGGGGGCTATGTCCGTACAACGTTCGCGCTTGCAGAGAACCTTTCTATCAGAGTCGGCGCGATGCTGCTTCCAGGCACAACCCCTATGCCGCCTGATCCTCTGCGAACGCCTCCGGGTCTACTCGCCCGGTTTTTACGAGCACCTGTGCGATAGCGCCGAGCGCCTCCTCATTCTGAAGCGAAGAAATATCGCCCAGCTTATGCCCCTGGTAGAGTTCACCGAGCAGACGGCGGGTAATCTTCCCCGAACGAGTCTTAGGAATATCGGCGACCGCGACCACATCCTTGGGCTTAGCGATAGGACCAATATGCTCGCGCACATGCTGGGTGAGCACAGTCTTCAGCTCGTCTTCGGTGAGTGCCCGGCCTTCGTCGGTGAGCGTCACATAGGCGACTGCCTGGTGACCGGTTAGCTCGTCCTCTACGGGGCACACGCCAGCCTCCACCACGGCCGGGTGCGTCACGAGCGCAGACTCAATTTCGATGGTCGAGAGGCGGTGCCCGGAAATGTTGATCACATCGTCGATGCGCCCCAGGATGTACACATTGCCTTCATCATCGACCTTTGCGCCGTCACCGGCGAGGAACCAGCCGCGCGTACCGTAGTGCTTCCAATAGGAATTCAGGTAGCGTTGCGGGTCGCCCCAGACGGTGCGCGCCATGGAGGGACCGATCTTATCGACCACAATGAAGCCCTGTTTGCCGGGCTCAACGAGGTCACCGTGCTCGTCCACCACGCGCACCGAGACGCCGGGGACTTCGCGGGTGGCGCATCCGGGAAGGGGAGTGCAGTGCGGGGTGCCTTCGGGGAAGGTCCCTTCGGGCGCGAAGGCGGGGTCATGTGGTCGTGGGGAGCAGATGGTCGAGCCGGTCTCGGACTGCCACCATGTATCGATAAACGATGCGGTACCCCCACCCACGTGCTTGCGCAGCCACTTCCACGCCTGAGGGTTAATGGACTCGCCCACAGACCCGAGCAGACGCACAGTTGAGAAGTCGTATTTTCCGGGTTTGGGGCCGTCAGGAAAAGCTCCCATGAGGGAACGAATCAGGGTGGGCGCGGTGTAATAATTGGTGACGCCGTAGCGTTCGATAACCTCGAAATGACGACCGTAATGCGGAGTATTGGGGGTGCCCTCGAAAATTACCTCGGTCACCCCGTTCACAAGCGGACCATAGATTTCATAGGTGTGCGCGGTCACCCACGCGAGATCGGCGGTACACCAGTGCACGGTCGATTCAACCTTCGCCGGGTCGTTCACGGCAGACAGCTCATCGGGACGCAGCACCCCGTCTTCATCCACATAGTCCGGCAGCAGATCGTACAGCAGCGCGTGGGTGTATGCGGTCTGCACCAAATACCCCGCCATCGTGTGCACCAGGCCCTTGGGCTTACCCGTGGTGCCGGAGGTATAGATGATAAACAGCGGGTCTTCTGCATCATGCAGCTCGTACTCATGGGTATCGGGCTGATCGTCCACCAGGTCGTGGTACCAAATATCGCGCCCGGTCGTCCAGGGAACCTGCGCGTGTGCTACGGGGTCTGCGGCGCTTGTACGATCCACCACGATCACATGCTCGATATTGTTCTCACCCGAGCATGCTTCATCGGCGTTCACCTTCACGGGCACGACCTTGCCGCGGCGGTTCTGCCCGTCGGTGGTGATCAGAACCTTCGCGCCGGTGTCTTCCACACGGAATTTCAGCGCTTCCGCCGAGAAGCCACCGAACACAAGCGAATGAATTGCGCCGATGCGCGCGCACGCAAGCGTGAAAATAATGGTTTCGGGAATAACCGGCAGGTAGATTACCACACGGTCGCCTTTACGCACGCCGAGTTTGAGCAGGCCGTTAGCGGCGCGGGCGATGCGTCGCTGCAGTTCGGCGTAGGTGATAGCTTCACGGTCGCCGGGTTCGCCCTCGAAATAGAGGGCTACTTTGTCGCCGCGGCCAGCCTCCACGTGGCGGTCCACGCAGTTGTAGGCGACGTTGAGTTTGCCGCCCTCGAACCACTTAATCTCGGGTACGGAGTATTCTTCGATGCCCTCAGCGTCGGTTCCGATAACCTGCGGTTTGTGGAAGGTATGTGCGTTGTCCCAGGTCTTGCCCCAGCTTAAGCGCTCGGCTTGTTTCTCCCAGAACGCTACCCGCGCCTCGTCAGATTCGTGCGCGGGGTTGGGGGTGGGTGCTAGAGGATTCGTGAATGAAAAGGGGGAGGGAAGTCCCACAGTATCTCCCATCGGTTGCTGGCGTTAGCACCTTCGGCGTTATGAAGGCGCATGATGCGCCACCGCAGGCGAGGTTGCTGCGACGTCGTCGAGCCAGGTCTCTCGGTCGCTCTAGATGGATTACCAATCTAGTAAACCCTGTAGCTGGCGCAGGTGCAAAGACACCCCGTCATATTGCGCGTGTATGTGCCACGTTCGTAACATTCCGCAACATTGCACCCACGCCCACGCATCCACACCACACCCCATACCCGCGAGCAGGTAGGATTTTCCTACCTGCTCGGGTCAAAAACCACCTGCTCGCGAACAGTACAAGAAAAACACTCCCACCGGGATGCGCCTCGTTAAGAGGATTTACCCGGTGGGAGTGCCGTTTACTCACCCAAAATTACCGATTAGTTCTGTTTTTGTGCGTTAGTTGAGCCTTTCGAGGCCCCGTTAGGGTTTTTCTGCCCGGATAACCAGTCGTTAGGATCGATCTGAATATCGTTACGGACGATGAAGTCGCTCTCTTGATCCTTGTTTTTCTGGTCGCCCGTTGATCCCGTCGAGTTGGACTTTGACTTGTCGCTGGGGGTGCTGGGAGTGCTCGGATCTGGATTCTCAGGTTCGCCAACATGATCGATGGAGGCCACAGCCTGCTGACCGGTCAGGTCAATATCACTCTTGGGGGCACCGTTCTCGGGCTCATAGCGCAGAGTGCCGCTGAGGATCGTCAAGGTGGTGGTCACACCGTAGCGTTCGAGATAGAAATCTTCAAAATGTGTACCGAACTGGCTGGCCAAGATCTGGTTGTAGACCTGAGTCCCGCCGCCGTTATGACTGGAAGCTACAACATCATGGTCAAGCGTAATATCGACGTAGCCTATCAGCTCATTGCCGTTGGCGGTCATCTCGCTGAAGTAACCGTGCATAGCACCACCGTTGAAGGCGACGAGCTGGGGATTATCGCCGTTTTCTGGTGTGGGATTGACGACGAGGGAAACCGCAAAATCGTCAGTATTTTTATTCCAGCCCGGGGGTTCTGCCCCGTCGATCTCGGCCCAGTCGGGGAAAACGAAACGGTGCTCCAAGCGCAGGCGCGCACCGGCGAGTAGGGTAGTGGTACCCGAGTAGTATGTCTGCTTACCGTCTTTAGTGGTTGCCTTGGGCGCTGAGAACCAGAAACCTGCACCGCCCCACTTTGCCTTGCCGATGCTGCCGCCGGGGGTAAACTTACCGCCGCCAGCCGAGTAGAGGCCACTGGAACCTGCCGGAACGCTGGCGTGCTCGTTCTCAACCGGGCCGCTAAATGAATCTAGCCCCAGGAAACTGTTAGTGTCTAGTTCCTGGTGGGTGACGAACGCCTGGGTAAAAATACCGTAGTCAGGGCGCGTGTCATCATACGAAGCCGCATAAGCCGGAACTACAGCGGAAGAAACAATAATTGGGGTTGTCCATGCGGCGCCTGCCAGAACACGACGGCGCGTCAGACCTCCCCGCGTAGATGCGTGGGTCACAATGACTCCTATGAGTGGTTGGGTGAATAAGTGGCGCTCGGATTACACGCCAGTAATAATTTTACGGGATATACCCCAAAAATCCTAAACAATGTAAGATACACATGAAATCTTTACGATAAAACGCTTACTCGCCCCGATCTGAGCATCCTCAAATTACGCGGAAGATATGACGTGAGATAAGCCCTGAACCTTCACCAGAGATTGAGATTAATCTCATAACGGCTGATGATGCACGAGAACAAGGTCTTATTCTCTAGCCTTGTATGCTGCCAGCGTGCGGGAGCGGGTTATGTTGCTGGAAACCTTTACTTATTCCTGTGATGTGGTCCGCTCCCAAAACTTGTTTTATGTCACAGATTTATAAAATTTTACGGTGCTAGGATGCAGGTGAAATCTTAATCTATCGGTTATTCATATACAACCGTTCATATACCACTCTCTTGCTCAAACGGCACCACAATGCCACTAATGCGCATCGTTGCATGTGGGAATCTGCCACACCATAGGTTCCCTACCATGAATACCGCTCACTCATAGAAAGATTTCCTCTCGCTCAACACAACGACACAAGGAATATCTCTCATGAAACTACGTACTATAGCGCGCCTGATGCTGGCATTCGTCAGCCTGGTGTTTCTCGTCCCTCTGAATTCCCTGCCCGCCTCGGCAGACACGTTGCCATTCGCCCCTGGTAACCCGGGTGTCGCCCAGAAGGTGGCTTCACCTGATACTAATGGTGACGGGCTTTCCGACAGCGTGGAAACCAACGGATACGATGCTGATGGTGATGGTAGACCTGAAGTCGATTACAAGAAAATGGGCGCAAATCCCTACCACAAAGACGTATTCGTTGAGATGGACTACATGCCCGGCGAGCTTGCCAGTGAGGAAGAACTGGACCGCATCGTGCAGTCTTTCGCTGACTTGAATGTTACTAACCCTGACGGCAGGGCAGGCGTTAATCTTCACCTAGATGCAGGTTCTGCCCGGAGTGCCAAGTATAACTTGGGAGGCGGCAACGAGGTTCCGCACCAAATGCTCACCAACAATATGAAGTCTTCTGGGGAATTGGCAAATATCAGGGCTCGTAATTTTGATTCTGCCCGCTACAACAGCGGTTTCGACTACATGATCTGGGGCGATTACTATGTGGATAATAAAACCGGAAATCGAAACTCATCAGGAGTAGGGCTTCTAGGCTCTCCCGGTTTCATGGTGACCGTTGGGAAAACCTATTGGGAAGGAGCCAACAGCGATATTCGCGTGGGCACTTTTATCCACGAGCTGGGGCACAACCTCAACCTGAAGCACGGCGGTACTGACGAATTCAACGGCAAGCCTCAGTACTACAGCGTGATGAATTACAACTATCAGCTCACCGGCATTCCCAAGGCGGACGGAGCCCGATACTTCGGATACCTGCAGCAGGATATGCCGCCCCTCAAGGAGTGGGCACTGAACGAACGCGACGGCCTTGGCCCCCAAGCGAGCGAATACCTGTATACGTACAAAGATAAAAATGGGAAAGACGTTACTCAACCCGCAAATCAACCCATCGATTTCAATCGGAACGGCGTTATTGATAATTCTCCGGTCTCGGTAGATCTCAATGGCGATGGGATACTAAATGAGCTAACTGCTCTCAGTGATCTGAAGAAGCTCAACTTTGATATGACGCCTACTCAGGCTGGAGCTGGCGGTCCTGTGGCTCAGCCTGAAGCGGAAGAAAACCCGGTCACTGCGGATGACGCCCGCAACCTGGGCCTTATTCCCTAAATCATTCGGCGTTCTTCCCAAAACGGGGGCGAAGAGGTGTAGCTGCTGAGGGATGTTATTCCGAGCGTGCGAGGACATACATAACATTCCGAAGCTGGCGAGGCAATGAGTCAGATGAAACACGCTCTCGCTGCACCTCTTCGCTCCCGGGCTTTACCCCGCACAACCGTTCATATACCACTTTCTTGCTCAAACGGCATCGTGATGCCGCCCAAGATGTATTCGCATTCGAGAACCCGCAACACCCGCAGGCTCTCGCCGATGAATACCACTCACTTCACTCTCTATGTAAGATTTCCTCTCGCTCAACACAACGACATAAGGAATATCTCTCATGAAATTACGTACTATAGTGCGCCTGATGCTGGCGTTTGTCAGCCTGGTGCTTGTTGCTCCTCTGAATTCTCTGCCCGTTTCTGCGGTGGAGGCGAAGCCCGCTCAGCCTGCGCACGCGCAGAACCAGAATATAGATCCCGTTCAGAGCCCCAACTCGGGTGATCGCGACGGCGATCATATTCCCGACGAGCTGGAAAGAGACGGGTACGATATCAACAACGATGGCATACCAGAGATCGATTTCCCTAAGATGGGCGCGGATCCCAACCATAAAGACATTTTTGTCGAGATGGATTATATGCCCGGTGAGCTTGCCAGTGAGGAAGAACTGGATCGAATCGTGCAATCTTTCGCGGATATAAATATCAGCAATCCCGACGGCAGAACGGGTATTAATCTGCACTTGGATGCCGGTGCCGCCCGGGGACCTAAGTACAACTTGGGAGGAGGCGAACAGGTCAAGTGGCAAGTGCTCAGCGACGATATAGGTAACAACCCTGGGAACTGGGCCAGGTTTAAAGCTTCTCATTTTAATCAGCGTCGTGATGGACTCTTTCATTATATGGTTTGGGGCGACTACTACGTGCAACAACAAAATGGGGAGAGCGGTTCATCAGGATTGGGACAATTGGGAGGTCGTGATTTCATGGTGACTGTGGGGAAGACACACTGGAATAACAATAAAGGTAATATGAGCGATATTCGCGTGGGTACTTTTATTCACGAGCTGGGACACAACCTCGGCCTGCAGCACGGCGGTGATGCCGATGAGAAAGGCGAAAAAGGTAAACCACAGTACTTCAGCGTGATGAATTATAACTATCAGCTCACTGGCATTCCCAAGGCTGATGGAACCAAATATTTCGGATACCTGCAGCAGGATATGCCGACCCTTAACGAATGGGTCTTGGACGAACGCAAAGGCTTTGGTCCCCAAGCTCGTGGGTACCTGTATCGGCCCAATCCAGAGGCTGTACCGAGGCCAGCGGATGGACCGGTTGATCTCAACGGTAATGGCGAAATCGACCATGGAATCTACGCTCTTGATCTTAACCGTGACGGAATGAAAGGCTGGCTGACGGCACCAAGCGACCTGAAAAAATTGAGCTTTGGAGCTGTGTTTGGACGAGGTGCTGACGAGACTATCCCTGAGCCCAAGGTGGAAATAAACCCCATCACTGCGGATGACGCCCGCGAAATGGACCTCATTTCCTAAAGAGTCCTTCCGGGAGCGATAGTTTGCAGCCGCTGATTAACGCTGTTCTGAACGTGCGAGGCGCCAGATAGTATTCCGAAGCTGACGGGTAACGAGTCGGTCGAAACACGCTCCCGCTGCAAACTATTGCTCCCGAATTTTGCCGTCGCATTCGAAAGAACACTGCTGTCCGCCGGGCGACGTACGCGGCCCTTAATATTACGGGCGACAGTCACAAACATTAATATTCGTCATAATATCGCACCAACCACGACACCCCTTATACACTCAAAATCAAGGATTATGAGTCCCGGTGTAAAGCTCTGGCTAGCCGGGCGGCAACCCTCTCCCGTAGCGGGGTGCTCCAGATGATGATCTGGCTTCAAGGGACACGAAGCAAGTACGGCGCGAATGCGCCACCTGCACAACTTGGACTACCAAGAAGGTCACCACCTATAAAGGAGGCGGCGCGCGGGGTGCAGGAACACCTGAACATTCGCGAAAGGAACGTAGATGGCTGAGCAGAAGAAGCGCATCGCAGTTAACGCATTCGACATGACCTGTGTGGGTCACCAGAGCTTCGACCTCTGGCGCCACCCCCGCTCCCGCGCTACCGAGTACAACACCATCAAATACTGGACCGACCTGGCACAGATCCTTGAGAAGGGCTTCTTTGACGGCGTATTCTTAGCCGATGTTGTGGGCATCTACGATATTTACAAGAACTCCGCCGCGCCCGCTATTGAAGGTGGCGCTCAGGTGCCCGTGAACGATCCGTTCATGCAGATCTCCGCAATGGCCGCCGTGACCGAGCACCTAGGCTTTGGCGTGACCTCAGCCGTCACCTACGAGCAGCCTTACACGCTCGCACGCAAGTACGCTTCTCTCGACCACCTCACTAACGGGCGCGTGGGCTTCAATGTGGTGACCTCATACCTGCCTTCCGCCGCCGAATGTCAGGGCCTCGAAACCCAGATTGAGCACGACACCCGATACGAACTCGCCGAAGAGTTCCTGGATGTCTGCTACAAGCTCTGGGAAGGCTCCTGGGAAGACGGCGCGGTCGTCAAAGACCGCGAGAAGGGTATCTACGCCGACCCCGCCAAGGTGCACCCGATTCAGCACAAGGGTAAGTACTTCAGCGTGCCTGGTGCGGGTCTGACCGAGCCCAGCCCTCAGCGTACCCCCGTGATTTTCCAGGCGGGCGCATCCAGCCGCGGGCAGAAGTTCTCGGGCAAGCATGCCGAGGTTGTGTTTATCGGTGCGTTGCGCCCTGATTTGACCCGCATTATTACCGACCGCATTCGTGACCGCGCCGAAGAGAACGGCCGCGGCCGCGACGAAATCAAGGTTTTCGCGATGCTCTCCATTATTGTGGACGAGACCGAAGAGAAGGCGAAGGCAAAGTACGAAGAGTACCGCAAGTACGTGAACCTGGAATCTTCGCAGGCCATTATTGGCGGTTGGTCCGGCGTGGATCTTTCCCAGTTCGACGAGGACGAGGTACTCAACTATGTGAAGACCGAGTCGATTCAGTCCTTCCTCACCCCCTTCACCCTGCAGGCCAAGGATAAGCAGTGGACGCGTAAGGATATTGCCGAGCACTGCACTATTGGCGGTATGGGCGAGGTTATTGTGGGCGACCCGCAGCAGGTGGCCGACGAGCTTGAACGCTGGATTGATGAAGGTGGCCTGGACGGTATTAACCTGGCATACCACGTTTCGCCCGGCTCCTTCGAGGACTTCATCGAGTTCGTGGTTCCCGAGCTGCAAAAGCGCGGGCGCTACCGCACCTCCTATGAGGGTGAGACCCTGCGCGAAAGCCTGTTCGGCAAGGGACAGACTAAGGTTGCAGACTCACACCCGGCCGCGAAGTACCGTGGCGCCTACGTGGGTAAGCCCTCCACGGCAGACACCCCGGCACGTGCTATCGCGAACTAACCAACTCTGCTTCAGAGTTTCCTCCGCAATATATTGAAAACAGTGCAGAACCCGCCTCTCTCCGGTTTGACCGCCGGGATGGGCGGGTTCTCGCATGCCCGAACCTGGTAGCCCTTTAGAATGGGGTGCATGAGCGAAACAACCCTGTATGATCCTCAAACCCGCTGCCCCTGCACAAGTGGCGAGGTATACGGTGCCTGCTGCGGGCGGTACTTGGGCGAGTTTGCCGCATCCGGAACCTTGGGCGCGCCCACACCGCTGGCTCTGATGCGCTCGCGGTTTACCGCCTTCGCCCTGCACGATGCGCCCTACCTGCTGGCAAGCTGGCACCCGCACACGCGCCCCGTCGAGTTAACGCTGGATGAAACGCTGCGCTGGTACCGGCTGGATATTCTGGGCTCTTCGGGTGGTCCCTTCGATGCGGCGGGTACGGTCGAGTTTGTGGCGTATTACCGTTCAGTTCCCGGTACGCCCGCCGAAGAACGTGTGAAAGGTGCCATGCACGAAAAATCTCGCTTCGAGAAAGTGCACGGCACCTGGTACTACCTGGACGGCGAGGTCAGCTAAGTTCCCCCCGATCGGGTAGCATGGCAGAAATATTCCTTGATGAAAGTCTCAAAAACTAGTCCTGTGTTTGCTATGTTTATGCCATGAGCGACGTTATCTCGCAGGAATCTTTCGACGAGCTCGCCCTCTATCTCAACGGGGGAGAGCACCTGCTTACCCCGGATGCGCACCGCATCGCCGCCGAACGCGCCCGCATCCTCTGCGCCCACGGGCTCGATGCGCTCCGGCAGTACACGCACCGCACTGGGATGACTGTGCACTACTACGTGGCACCCTACGATACGAGCGACCTGCTGCGAACGGGTGCGGATGCGCTCGCGCTCACCGGGGCTCGGCACGAACTTTCGGGGATAAAAACCCCTCTAATAGACGCCTACATTCTGCCCAGCGACCTCATAAAATTTGCCCCGAATTGGGGTTTGGAACCTGCTCCACCCGAGCGGGCGAACGTGATTTTGCGCGAGGTTTTTACCCTTCCGCGGGTGCTGCGCCTGCACGTGGCGGCAGACCTGCTGCACGCCAGCGACATCGGCGTGGCGGGCGAGCACGCACAGGAAGCAGCCGAGCGCATTATGAAAGAATTATGCCGCCCAGGCGACCGATAGAATTCTTGGTTTAACCTGAGCCAGCCCGCGCCGTCTCTGAAAAGAGGGTGCGGGCTGGCTCGCATTCAAACGCGTTGTCTGCGTGTATAGGTGCGCTGAATTGGGTCTACCTGAAAGTAAACCTATGCGAAGAATACCAGGAAAAACGGGTGAAATTGTATACCTGCAGCCGTGAAATTTCTGACGTTTTCGAGCGCATATCTACACCCCCCATAGGTGTATAAAAAGGCTCTTTCTGAATAAAGCGTAGTTTTCCGCCGCTTCTCTTCAAAAAGAGCCTTTTTACACCTGATATATACCCGGGATTTCAGCCAACGCTAGTGCGTGAGACCGTTGATAATACCCATGCCGAAGTAGATGACGAACACCGCCGAAACTACGTACATGAGCCAGTGCACCTCGCGCCCGCGACCCTGAACTAGGCGGATGAAGGCGTAGGAGACGAACCCAGCACCAATACCGTTAGCGATCGAGTACGACAGCGGCATGAAAATAATGGTCATGAACGCGGGGATACCCAGACCCCAGTCTTGCCAGTCGATATGCACAGCCTGGCGCACCATCAGGAACCCAACAACTACCAGAGCGGGGGCGACCGCCTCAAAGGGAACGATCGTCACCAGCGGCGAGGCGATAATCGCCACTAGGAACAGCACGCCGGTTACGATATTCGCCAGACCCGTGCGGGCCCCCTCACCAATACCGGTTGCCGACTCTACAAAAATCTGGTTCGCAGAGCCGGATGCGCCGCCGCCGACCACGGAACCGACCGCATCCACGAGCAGCACCTCGTTAATATTCTCAACCTTACCATCCTTATCGATGGTGCCCGCTTCGGTTGCTAAGCCCACTGAAACGCCCATAGCGTCAAAGAAGACCGAGAGCAGAATAGCGAACACCAGCAGTGATGCGCCCAGCACGCCGATAGCGCCGAACGCGCCGAATCGTGCAGACCCGATAAGCGAGAAATCGGGGGCTGAGAAGGAAAAATTATTGAGCGCGGGAACGTTGAGCGACCAGCCGGTCGGATTTCCCTTACCGCTGCCGATATGGAAAACGGCCTCTAGGATGATAGACAGCGCGGTAGATGCCACCACGCCAATGAGGATAGCGCCGCGCACATTGCGAATAAACAGCGCGATGGTGAGGAAAAGACCGAAAATAAATACGAGAGTAGGCCAGCCAAGTAGGTGACCACCCACACCGAACGAGACGGGAACGGTGGTTCCTGCGGCATCCGGCATGCGGCGGATAATCCCGGAATCAACCAGTCCGATAAAGGCGATAAAGAAGCCGATTCCCGCCACAATTGCGGTTTTGAGGCTCTCGGGGACCGCCTCGAAAACGGCGGTGCGGAAGCCGGTGAGCACCAGCACGGTCATAATAAGACCGGCGATAATCACCAAGCCCATAATATCTGCCCACGTCAGCCCGGGGGTGGTTGCGATCGTGGATGCCAGCAGCGCGTTGACACCCAGTCCTGCCGCCATCGCGAAAGGCTGTTTAGCAATGACGCCCATGAGGATAGTCATCACGCCGGCGACGAGTGCGGTGACCGCGGCGACCTGCGGCACGCCAAGGGTATTTCCCGCCGAGTCTGCGCCGGTGCCGATCACCAGGGGGTTGAGGACGACGATGTAACTCATAGCGAAGAACGCGGCGAGACCGCCACGAATCTCGGCTGAAATAGATGAGCCTCGTTCAGTGATTTTGAAGTAACGGTCCAGTGCGCCGCCCGATGATTTGGGCTTGTGTGCCTGGGGAGCCGCGGTGTTCTCAGAAGACATTCGTGAAAATCCGTAGATACTCTCGTAGGATGCGCGCGCGGGTTTGCGCCGCAATAAGAAAAGCGTCCAACCCTTATGGCGGGTGTGACGCTTTTGTTACCACATTATTCTATGACGTTTAACCCTCAATGCGCTACTGACAGGAAATTCCCAGGTCTTTAGCGGGGTGCGGGGGATGTATCTCCGCCTTAAGGGGTAAAAATAGGTGATAAAAAGAGCCTTGATCGTGACTGAAGTTTTCACGATTAAGACTCTTTTTATGATGGGGGGAGAGAGAAAGATGCTCTAGCGCATCCACCCCTCAATCAGGCCCATTCCGAAATGCACCGCAAACACCGCCGAAACCACGTACATGAGCCAGTGCACCTCGCGTCCGCGACCGGTCGCCACACGGATAACCGTGTACGAAATAAACCCGGCACCAATACCGTGCGCAATCGAATACGACAGCGGCATGATGACGATCGTCAAGAAGGCCGAAATTCCCAGGGCAAGATCGTTCCAATCAACATTAACCGCCTGGCGCACCATCAGGAACCCGACGAACACCATTGCGGGGGCGACCGCCTCAAAGGGGACAATCGTCACCAGGGGAGAGAGGAAAATAGCGCCCAGGAAGAGCACACCTGTCACCACATTTGCCAGACCTGTGCGGGCACCCGCGCCAATACCGGTTGCCGACTCCACGAATACCTGGTTGGTTGAGGTTGAGGTGCCGCCACCGGCGACCGCGCCCAGCGCATCTACCAGAAGCAGACGGTCGATGTCTTCGATCTTGCCGTCTTCATCGATAGAACCGGCTTCGACTGCCATACCCATGATGGAGCCCATCACATCGAAAAACGCCGAAATGAGGATGGTAAACACCAGCAGAATTGAGGCCATTGCACCCAAAGAACTGAAGGCACCGAAAAGATCTGCGGAGAACAGAAGCGAAAAATCGGGCAGACCAAAACCGCTGCCGTCCCAGGTGGGTACATTGAGCGACCAGCCAAGCGGGTTAGCCTGCACGCTGCCGGAGGGGGCGACCGCCTCCAGAATAAGCGAAAGTGCTGTGGATGCGAGCATGCCGTAGAGAATAGCGCCGCGCACCTGACGAACATACAGAATAATGGTCAGGAACAACCCCACAATAAACACGAGAGTGGGCCAGCCGAGCAGATGCCCGTGAACACCGAACACGACAGGGGTTGAGCCGGTCTCTGCACGGCGAATAATTCCGGCGTTCACCAGCCCGACAAAGGCGATAAAGAGCCCGATACCTACCACGATCGCGGTTTTGAGGCTTTCGGGCACGGCGTCGAAAACGGCGGTGCGGAAACCGGTCAGTACGAGGGCGGTCATGAGCACGCCCGCCCACACGACCAACCCCATAATCTGCGGCCAGGTGAGGTTAGGAGTCGTGGCTATCGTAGTCGCCAATAGTGCGTTTACACCCAATCCCGCCGCCATCGCGAAGGGATGTTTGGCGTAACCGCCCAGAAGAATGGTCATCACGCCTGCAACAAGCGCGGTCATGGCGGCAACCTGCGGTACGCCAAGGGAGCGTCCGGATGAATCGGGCGTGAGGCCGAGAATAAGCGGGTTGAGCACCACAATATAACTCATGGCGAAGAAGGTCGCTAAACCGCCGCGAATTTCGGTGCTGATAGTTGAGCCACGCTCGGTAATGTTGAAGTAACGGTCCAGTGCGCCGCCCGAACTGCTGGGTTTAGGCGTCTGGGGAGCCGCGGTGTTCTCAGAAGACATTCGTGAAAATCCGTAGATACTCTCGTAGGGCGCGCATCCGCCGGTTGGGGATGCGCATAAGAAAAGCGCCAGCCGTGGGGCGTGACGCTCTTGTTACTACAACATTCTAGGGGGAGTAACCCGTAAAAGGCTACTTCTTTGCGTCTGCGCATGATGGTCGCTTTTAGGCGGTAAGTTTTCCGTGAGGGCACCACCCGCGCTGTAGGCGAAACCCCATCGGCACACGCTCACAACACTGCTAAGATAAGGGTTACCTAAGGATGATATGTGCCGCCTGGGAATTGGCGCTGGGCGCGCATCCTGAAGCATGAAGAAGGTTGTTATGTTATGAGTGAGTATCCAGCCGCAGAATCTCTGCCCGTTCGTCAGCGTTCCACGGTCAGTACCGACCGCCCGGCACGTTATATTAAACAGCTTGGCTCACATATGGGTCGCAAAATTAGTACCGAGGAAATTCCTGGTGGATTGCGCTTAATCTTTAATCGCGACGGTATCTTTCGTGGGTATGGCGATCTGGTGGCCGATGATGCGAACCATGCGCTCATCATGGAGGTTCGTGCCGAAGACGACGAGAAAGCACAGAGCCTTGCAGGCGTGCTGGAGCGTCACCTTGTGCGTTTTGGCGAGCGCGAAGAACTAGTCGTGGAATTCCACGCGGTCTAACCTCTGTATTCATTCTGCGAGCAGGTAGGATTTCGCCGAAAAGGTAGGATTTTCCTACCTGTTCGTGCCAAAAGCCACCTGCTCGCGGGGTAATAAGAGCGGGCAATGCGGGAAGACGGAATGAGAAAAACCCACCGAGACTGCATTGGTGGGTTTTATTGTGCTCTCGTAACGCGGGTGATGGATTTTGTGCTCGCACACATATTCCGAAGTCGTGACAGGAATATTAATGATGAGACCTCAAAACCTGGGGTAAAAACATGAAAAATGTGTCTTTTGAGTGGTTCAGCTCATGTTTCCTGCGTTTGCTCAGGCATGACCGCTAAAATAAGCAAGGATGTTAAGGCTAAGCTCGCCCTATGGGTGAACTTTGAAAGGAAAAATACGTGTCTGAAGCTGCACGCCCGTTGCGCGTTGCCGTTATCGGTGCGGGTCCTGCGGGTATCTACGCCGCCGATCTGCTCACCAAATCTGAGGAAGTACGCTCTGGAGCCGTTGAGGTTTCTATCGACATTTTTGATCGTTACCCCGCGCCTTTCGGGCTGATTCGCTACGGTGTGGCGCCCGATCACCCGCGTATTAAGGGCATTATTACCGCCCTGCACAAGGTACTTGACCGCGGTGATATTCGATTCTTCGGCAATGTCGAATACGGTAAAGATTTGAACCTTGCCGATCTGCGCGAGCATTATGACGCCATTATCTTTGCGACCGGTGCTATTTACGATGCGCCCCTGCCTATTAAGGGCATCGACCTGGACGGTTCCTATGGTGCCGCCGATTTCGTCTCGTGGTATGACGGTCACCCCGATTACCCGCGCACCTGGCCGCTGAACGCGAAGGAAATCGCGGTGCTTGGTAACGGCAACGTGGCGCTGGATATTGCGCGTGTGCTCTCTAAGCACGCCGATGATCTGCTCGTCACCGAAATTCCCGAGAATGTGTACGAAGGGCTGAAATCTTCGCCCGTGACCGATGTGCACGTCTTTGGCCGCCGCGGCCCCGCGCAGATCAAGTTCACCCCCTTGGAGCTGCGCGAGCTTTCACACTCCCGCGATGTCGATATTGTGCTCTACGAAGAGGACTTCGAGTTCGACGAGGCTTCGGATGAAGCTATTCAGACGAATAACCAGGTTAAGACCATGATGAAGACCCTCACTACCTGGCTTACCAACCAGGAGGAGAGCGAGCAGACCGCATCGCGCCGTCTGCATCTGCACTTCCTGCAGTCCCCGCATGAGATTCTGGGTGAGGACGGCAAGGTTGTGGGCATCCGCATGGAACGCAATAGGCTTGACGGTAAGGGCGGTATTGAGGGCACCGGCGAGTTCGTGGACTACCCTGTGGAGGCCGTGTACCGCGCGATCGGTTACTTCGGATCTGAGCTGCCCGAGGTTGGCTATGACGCTGATAAGGGCGTGATTACTAACGTTGAGGGCCGTGTGGTCGATGAAAACGGCGAGCACGTGCCCGGCCTGTATGCTACCGGGTGGATTAAGCGCGGACCGGTGGGTCTGATTGGCTCCACGAAGGGCGATGCGCTTGAAACCATCACCCACCTGTTGGAGGATCGCGAGAACCTGTACACCGCTCCCGAACCGGATGCTGACACCTTCAGTGATTACCTGGACTCTAAGGGTATTCGCTACACCACTTGGGAAGGCTGGCACCGTCTGGACGATCACGAAAAGGCGCTCGGTGCGGCATCACAGGATGCGAAGGGTGAGCCGCGTGAGCGTGTGAAGGTTGTTGACCGTGATGAGATGATTCGTATCTCGCGCGGCGAGTAATAGCTGTACGCAGTGATTTTTGCGGTACATAAACCGCGATGAAGAATCCCCGCTGGGTCTTCGGCACAGCCCGAAACCGGCGGGGATTTCTTGTATCAAAATCATGATGTGCGCGTGCGCGCGGCATATTCTACGCCTTTTTGCTGAACCTGTGTAGGGGATGCGCGGCGCTTACCCGGTCATTTCGTGCTGTTTGCGGGGGTTATTCAGAAAAATTTTGAGAAATTTCTGGTGACTATAAAATACGTTCTGACTAGTAACTATGTAGGTGAGCGGGATATCTTAGGAGGGGGAGTGTGGCGGGTATGAAGAAGTTTTTGAAGAATCCGGCTTGCACGGCTTAAAAATCTGTCATAGACTAGTTGAGGTTCGAACGACGGGATGGAAAGAACCCGTTCGCATCGACTGGGCCCCCATCGTCTAGCGGCCTAGGACGCCGCCCTTTCACGGCGGTAGCACGGGTTCAAATCCCGTTGGGGGTACTTGCAGATCCTCAGATTTGCAAAGCCATGTTGAAGAAGCAGATTATACCCCTGCCGAATCCAACAAGGCCCCGTAGCGCAGTTGGTTAGCGCGCCGCCCTGTCACGGCGGAGGTCGCGGGTTCAAGTCCCGTCGGGGTCGCTCTGGCCGCGTGATTCAGGTGAAGAAATTCATCACGAAGACGCGGTCGTTGCGTATCTGCTTCGATGCGCAAGGCTCTGTAGCTCAGTTGGTAGAGCGTGCGACTGAAAATCGTAAGGTCACCGGATCGACGCCGGTCGGAGCCACAATCCGCCCTCCAGGCTTCTACAGTGGGGGCGGATTTTTTCTTTAACCGCGCCCTGCTCTCAAGCCTGCGTATTCTATGTCTTGTGCATTATATTTTGTGTGCCCGCATCCTTTTTCTGCTAAAGGAACCTTGATTTCAAGAAAGAGTATTTTTCGCTGCTTTCTTGAGATCAAGGCTCTTTTTACACCGGGGAAGAGGAGCGTAGTAGCTGGCAGAGTGGTAAACACGCCGGTTCGTTTCAATTTCTTGGAATTTCCGTTAGGGTGGAGACGTTGTGCTATTTGGACAACACCTGTACACACAGCGGCAAAACCGGCGCATACGGAAGAGAACGAATGCCAGCACCCACTCCCCAAGACACCATACCGTCGAACTCCGCGCAGGCAACACGCACCGCGGGAATCGAATTCTCCCAGGTCACCAAACGCTACGGCGCTAACACCGTGGTCAATAACCTGACTCTGAGCATCCCCGCCGGTGAAACCACCGTTTTCGTCGGTTCTTCAGGAAGCGGTAAAACCACCACCCTGCGCATGATCAACCGCATGGTCGAGCCGCAGGAAGGCACGATCACCATCGGCGGGCAAAATATTGCAGACCAAGACCCCTACAAGCTGCGCCGATCCATCGGGTACGTCATGCAAAGCGGCGGGCTGCTGCCGCATCGTACCGTGCTTGAGAACGTCATGACCGTGCCCCTGTTGAACGGCGCCCCCAAACAGCAGGCGAAAGAACGCGCTCTTGACCTTCTGGGTACCGTGGGTTTGGATGCGTCCCTAGCGCAGCGCTACCCGGCACAGCTTTCCGGCGGGCAGGCTCAACGCGTGGGAGTCGCGCGGGCGCTCGCAGCGGATGCCTCCATTTTACTCATGGACGAGCCCTTTTCTGCGGTCGATCCGATCGTACGCACCGAACTGCAGGAAGAACTTTTGCGCCTGCAGGGCGAGCTGCATAAGACCATTGTTTTCGTAACCCACGATATTGATGAGGCCCTATTCCTCGGCGATAATATTGCGGTCTTCGCCCCCGGCGGCAAGCTCGCCCAATATGGCGCTCCCGAAGAGATCCTGACGAATCCCGCTAATGATTTTGTGGAATCTTTCGTTAGCCAGTCCGTGGGTGCCTTGCTGCCTGCCGATGTGATGCGCCAGGTGCGGTATATTCGCCGCGAACGCTACCGCCGCACACGCGAAGCCGCAGCATCGAGCGAGGGTGCCGCATCGACCTCTGGGCGGGGATAGCTATGGACCTGTTGTTGGCAGATTCGATGCACTGGGACTGGTTAGGAAATAACATCCAGCGCGTCTTTGATTTGACCCTCAATCACCTGTATCAGGGCATTATTCCGGTACTTGTGGGAACCGCCCTGTCGATTCCGGTGGCGCGGTATGCGAGCCGCCGCCGCGCGCGGGAAGACGGTGCAAAAACCTACCGGAGTGGTGCGCACGCCCTGGTGCACGGCTTTGGGCTGCTCTACACAATCCCGTCGATCGCGCTCTTCGTGCTCATGCCGCTGATTCTGGGGACCAGCATTATTTCGCCGGTGAACGTGCTTGTGGCGCTCACGATCTACACGATGGCGCTGATGGTGCGTTCCGGGGTAGACGCTTTTAACGCGGTTCCCGAGCATGTGGTGGAGTCATCGCGCGCCCTGGGATACACCCCGGCTCGTGCGTTTTTCACGGTGGAATTACCGCTCGCTTTGCCCGTGCTTTTTGCCGGTATCCGCGTGGCGACGGTGGCGAATATTGCGATGGTATCCGTGGGTGCGGTTATTGGTGTTTCTTCGCTTGGCACGCTTTTTACCGACGGACTGGCGCGTAGTATTCCCGCCGAACTTATCACGGGCGTGGTGCTCAGCGCCGTCCTCGCCTACCTTGCCGATGCGCTTCTTGCCCTCACGGCACGGCGCCTGACCGCCTGGAGGACCGCATGAATGTTATAGAACGTACCTTCGCTTTTCTGGGTGATGGTGCCAACTGGCAAGGGTCTCAGGGCATTCTTGCGCGTATCGTTGAGCATCTGGGCATCACCGTGTTTGCGGTTGCGATTGCCCTGGTGATTGCCGTGCCTTTGGGCCTGTGGGCTGGGCATACTCGCCGCGGTGGGCACGCTCTGTTGGGGTTTACCGCCGCTTTGCGCGCTCTGCCCGCCCTGGGTTTGCTGACCCTGCTTGCTCTCTGGTTTGGTGTTAATGCGATTCCGCCGCTCGTGGTGCTCGTGATTATCGCGGTGGCGCCCCTGCTGGCGCATACCCTCGAAGCGGTGACCGGGATTGACCCGGATGTGGTGGATGCGGCACGCGCCCAAGGCATGACCGAAGGGCAGATTCTTCGCCGGGTTGAGATTCCTCTGGGTCTTCCGGTGTTTATGGGCGGTCTGCGCAGCGCGGTGCTGCAGGTGATCGCGACGGCGACTATTGCCGCCTACATTAATGGGAATAACCTGGGCCGGTACCTTTTTGATGGGCTCGCGGTGCGGGACTATCCGCGTATGCTCGTGGCAACCCTGCTGGTAGCGGTGCTCGCCCTCGTGGTGGATGCGCTCATGGCCCTGGCGCAGCGAGCCGTGACCCCCGTGCCCTTGCGGGGTGGAAGCGGGCGCGGCGGAGCATCCAAACGTCAGGGGCAACCGAAACACGAGAGCGCACTGGATGCTGCAAACTCGCACACGGAAGGGGCGCACGCATGAGCTTGGTGCATCGCCGAAACACGAACGATCGTTCTTTTCTATCCGGGAAGAGCGCGAAAAACCAAGGAACGGCGGAGACTGGAATGGCACGCGGCGTTACCAGGCGGCGGGCATTGGGTGTCCTCGGTGCCTTCGGGACGTTAGGAGCGCTGAGCGCCTGCGGGCTGAGCGGCGAAAACGTTTTCGGCGGTGAACACGACGGTATTATCGTGGGATCAGCAGCGTTCGCAGAGTCGCAGATTCTCGCCGAAATATACTCCCAAGCGCTAAATAAAAACGGGTTTAAATCGAGCACCCAGCTGGGGATTGGCGCGCGTGAAGCCTACCTGGGGGCGCTCACCTCCGGGGCTATCGACGTGATCCCCGAATACTCGGGCAACCTGCTGCTGTATCTTGACGAGAATTCCACAGCGCAGACTAAACAAGAGATTCTGCAAGCGCTCGGTGGGGTACTTCAGGACAACCTCAAGGCACTGGATGCCTCGCAGGCGGAAAATAAAGATACCCTAGTCGTTACCCAGCAGACCGCCCAAAAATACAATCTGCGCACCCTGGATGATTTAGCGAAGGTCTGTACCGAGCTGAAGATTGGCGCCGCTCCCGAATTTGCCGAACGCGCCTACGGAATTCCGGGGCTCAAAGATAAATACGGGTGCGTTCCGGCGGAATTCGTCTCGCTTGCGGACGGGGGAGGGGCACTCACCGTCAAGGCCCTGCAGGATAACACCGTGCAGGTTGTAGATTTGTACTCGACCACCCCGGCAATTACGCAGAACAATTTTGTGATGCTCGAAGACCCGAAAAACATGATTCCGGCGCAGCAGGTACTCCCCATTATCAACACCAAACGGGTTCCCGAGGATGCGCACGCGGTGCTGAACCGCATCAGTGCGGTGCTGACGACCGACGATTTACGCTCGCTCAATGACGAGGTATCCGGCGATAAGAAACTGGATCCATCCACGGCAGCGGCAAATTGGCTCAAGGATAAGGGGATGTTGTAGCCTTTCTTCCTTTTCTGCGCTGGCCTCTGATTGCCACTAGGTTCTGGTGCTCAGCATATGCGGTTGGAGAGATGAACGGAGAGGACTCTAAACGACCGGGAGCTCCGTGAGGGAAAGGCCCACCCGCAGGTCACCGAGTGCATCCGTCAGGTATTCGATGCCAGCCTCTAAGGAATCCAGCACATCCTCGCCCGCGCTAGAGACCACCACCGACGTCACGATGCGCCAGCCCACATCACCGTTCGATGGCACGCTGAACCTGCCTAACCCAACATCCTGTGCTCCCTCATGGCTCCCGGCGAGCGCCACCTTGCCCCGTCTGGATGCGGGCACCACGCCCACCGTAAACCCGCCCGCATAGTAGGGGCGCGCAAACCCCAGAACCGGGTCAATCGCGTGCCCATCAGCGGAATCGTCATGAGTAAGAGAGCCCAAGAAGGTGCGTACTGCATCCAAAATCTGCCGTTGGGATGCGCCACCCGGCACCCGCGCCACATCAATCCGCACGCTCAGAAGCAAGTCAAGGTCGGCACGTTGGAAGGTTTCGGAGGGCATGTAATCAAAACTCATGCTCCCACTTTAACTGCGTTTTAAACCGCGAGCAGGTCATTTTTCGCCGAAAAGGTAGGATTTTCCTACCTGCTCGGACCAAAAACCACCTGCTCGCGCATGTAACCATACCTGTAAATGCCCATGTAACCGAGCAATTAATCTGGCGAGCTAAGAAGAAACGATGGGCTCTTCCACGATCAAAGCCAACGATTCGTAGGGGCGCAGTATAACCTCAACCTCGCAGGGATCGGGGCCGGAAACACCGTTAACCTGACCGAGTGGATTCTTGTAATTACACAAAAGCACACGTGCAGACCGTGCGTCCGCTGGAGTTCGCGAGCCTTCACTGCCAGCGACTGCGTCCAGAACCTCGCCCGGCATGAACTCGGCAGGAACACGCACCGCCGTCTCGTCCCCAAAGAAATTATTGAGCACCAACAGCCGCGTGCGCGTGCCTTTAGCGATATGTTCACGCAGGTACCCGAAGACCCGCTCATGGTCGAGCGCGTAGGGCGCGTAACTGCCCTCAGAAATCACCGGGTACTGCCCGCGCAGGCGAATCAGCTCGCGATAGTATGGCAAAATCACGCCGTCACGTTCCTCATCCACCACCGAAATACCCGCGCCGGTTGCCGCATCCACACTGGGCGCGGGTGCCAGCCAGGGGGCGGCGGTACCAAAACCAACCGCGCCGCGTTCACCACCGGACCCAGACTCCCACTGCATGGGAACACGTGAGTTATCCCGCGCCTTGGCACGCACAACCTCAAGCGCCTCGCCCTCCGAGAGTCCCCGCGCGCGCAGGGTCTTAAAAGCGTTATGGGCCTCAACGTCCACGTAGTCGTCAATCGAAGAATACACCGGGTCAATCATGCCGATCTCTTCGCCCTGATAAATATAGGGAGTGCCGCGTAGCAGGTGAATCACGGTCGCCAGCATAGTCGCAGATTCTGCCCGGTACCGCTGGACGTCGCCAAAACGGTTGAGTGAGCGCGGCTGATCATGATTATTCCAAAACAGCGCATTCCACCCGCCGCCCGCCTGCATGCCCAGCGCCCAATCGTTGAGTAGCCCCTTCAGCTCAGCAAAGCGGAACGGCACCTTCGACCACTTCTCGCCGTCCTCATAATCCACCTTCAGATGGTGAAAACTAAACACCATATCGAGCTCGCGATTCTCAGGGTTGGAGTAGCCCACGCAGTTCTCGATGCTCGTCGAGGACATTTCACCCACGGTCACAGTATCCCCATGCCGCCCGAAGGATGCACGGTTCAGCTCCCGCAGACGCGTATGCACGATGGGCGTGTCGGTATACAGGGTCTTATCGATCACCCCGGCGGGCGCATCCTCAAGCTTTTCGGACTTACCGATCACGTTAATGACGTCGAAGCGGAACCCGCGAACACCCTTGTCATACCAACAATTGACGACCTTATAGAGCTCCTCACGCACGGCGGGGTTGTACCAGTTCAGATCAGCCTGCGTGACGTCGTAAAGGTGCAGATAGTACAGCGGCGCCCCCGATTCGTCCCGATAAACCTCACCCGCCGTATCGGTGAAAGGCGCCCAGGCCGAACCGCCAAATTTCGACTCCCAATTCGTGGGCGGAACCACCGTGCCGTCAGACTGAACCCGCCCCGGGCGAAGATAGAAATAATCCCAGTACTCGCGCTCGCCCGCCTGCGCCCGCCTAAACCACTCGTGTTCAGTCGAAACATGGTTGAGCACCATATCGAACATGACCCCGATGCCGTGCTCCCCGAAAGCGGCGATCATCTCCTCAACATCCTCCATCGTGCCCAACTCAGGGTTAATGGCGTAGTAGTCGGAAATGTCGTAGCCGTTATCGTGCTGGGGCGAGGCGAAGAACGGGTTGAACCACACCATGCCCACCCCCAGCGATGCTACATAGGGCACCTTCTCGATAATGCCGCGAATATCACCGGTTGGCCGACCGTGCGCGGAATAGAATGACTTCGGGTAGATCTGGTAGATCACGGTGCTGCGGAACTGTGCGGGGGAGCGAGACATAGAAGATACATCCAATGGAGAAGATAAAGGGGGCTGCCGTACGAGTCTTCGTGCGCTTGCGTAGCGTTTGTTCGCTAGCTGGCGCAAATCACGCGGCGGGAGTTCTTACCCCACCAGCATAGGGGGCATAATAGACTCATTCCACGCTGCACGGGGATATATTCTCAAGGGGGCAAATCTGCCGCAGATCCGGCATCCTTGCCCGCCCCGCGGCATAAGGTGCGCGCCGCATCCACACTCACCCTTCGGCGTGCCACAGGCACAGCTCATGACCAAGCATCACGGCATGCCAACATATGAAACCAAAGTAACCCTTCGATGATTGGGCGCACGCCTGCGCGTAGAATCTATAGATGCATCACAACGGAAGGTAAAGACATGCCCGAATTACGCTCACGCACCTCAACTCACGGTCGCAATATGGCCGGTGCCCGCGCTCTATGGCGCGCAACCGGCATGGGTGATGATGATTTCGGCAAACCGATTATTGCGATTGCCAACTCTTACACCCAGTTCGTACCCGGTCACGTGCACCTGAAAAATATGGGCGACCTGGTGGCTGGCGCTATTCGTGAGGCTGGCGGCGTGGCGAAAGAATTCAACACCATCGCGGTTGATGACGGCATTGCGATGGGCCACGACGGCATGCTCTATTCCCTGCCCTCACGCGACCTCATCGCCGACTCGGTCGAGTACATGGTGAACGCTCACCGCGCGGATGCGCTCGTATGTATCTCGAACTGCGACAAGATTACCCCCGGTATGCTCTTGGCAGCAATGCGCCTGAATATCCCCACAATTTTCGTGTCGGGCGGTCCTATGGAATCCGGCGAGGGCGTTGAAGGCGTTGTGGAGCACCGCCTGGATCTGGTGGATGCGATGGTCATGGCGGTGGACGATTCCGTGAGCGATACTGCGCTCGCCCAGATTGAGAAGAACGCCTGCCCCACGTGTGGTTCATGCGCGGGCATGTTTACCGCAAACTCCATGAACTGCCTGAACGAGGCGATCGGTCTGGCACTGCCCGGCAACGGTACCACGCTTGCGACCCAGATCGCGCGTAAAGAGCTGTTTTTGCAGGCGGGTAAGCGCATTGTTGGCCTGGCGAAGCGCTACTACGAGCAGGATGACGAGTCCGTTCTGCCCCGTTCAATCGCCACCAAGGAAGCCTTCGAGAACGCTATGGCGCTGGATGTGGCTATGGGCGGTTCCACCAATACCGTGCTGCACTCCCTGGCCATTGCGCACGAGGCTGGCGCTGACTTCACGCTGGACGATATCGACCGTATTTCGCGTAAGGTGCCCTGTCTGGCGAAGGTTGCACCGAACTCTACGAAGTATCACATTGAGCATGTGCACCGTGCGGGCGGTATCCCCGCGCTGCTGGGTGAGCTGAACCGTGCCGGGCTGCTGCACAAGAACGTTCATTCTGTTCATGCGGATTCGCTGGACGAATGGCTTGCCGAATGGGATATCCGTTCCGGTACCGCGAGCGAGCAGGCCCACGAACTGTTTCTTGCCGCACCCGGCGGGGTGCGCACCACGCAGGCGTTCTCGACCGCGAACAAGTACGAATCGCATGAGACGGACGCCGAAAACGGGTGCATTCGCGCTGTGGAGCATGCTTACACGAAAGACGGCGGTCTGGCGGTCCTGCGCGGTAATATCGCCCAGAACGGTGCGATCATCAAATCCGCCGGCATTGATGAAGAACTTTTCCACTTCGTGGGTAAGGCATTCGTGGTTGAGTCGCAGGATGAAGCCGTGTTTGAGATTCTGTCGAAGCACGTGAATCCCGGCGATATTGTGGTGATTCAGTATGAGGGCCCGAAGGGCGGCCCCGGCATGCAGGAAATGCTGTACCCCACCTCGTACCTGAAGGGTCTGGGCTTGGGCAAAAGCTGCGCACTCATTACCGACGGGCGTTTCTCGGGCGGTACTTCGGGCATTTCGATCGGTCACGTTTCGCCGGAGGCTGCCGCCGGTGGTGCTATCGGCCTGCTGG
This sequence comes from Rothia sp. HMSC036D11, assembly GCF_001814205.1. Classification (NCBI taxonomy): domain Bacteria; kingdom Bacillati; phylum Actinomycetota; class Actinomycetes; order Micrococcales; family Micrococcaceae; genus Rothia; species Rothia sp. HMSC036D11. Next base: position 104,812 of record NZ_KV815277.1, on the reverse strand, counting down.
AAACCGGTGACGAGATCGAGATTGACGTGCACAACCGCATCCTGCGGGCGAATGTGCCGGACGAGGTTTTGGAGGCGCGGCGCAAGGCGAAGGGCGCCCTCCCGTGGAAGCCCACTAAGCCGCGCGAACGTCAGGTCTCGAACGCGCTGAAGGTTTATGGGATGCTGGCCGCCTCTGCCGATAAGGGCGGGGTGCGCATCCTCCCAGAGGGAATCTAGTCGCCTATCGACCGAGCATAAAAAGAGCCTTTATTTGAATAAAGCGAGTTTTTGCCGCTTTATTCACATCAAGGCTCTTTTTAGCAGGGAGGGCTGGCGCTACATTTCGAAGATGCGCACATCCAGCTCTGCAGCGAGCAGGGGCTCCCAGGTTTTGATAGCGGTGCCGAAATGCTCGGTCGCCATATGCGCTTCGAGTGCTTGCTGTGACTCCCAACGCTCAATGAATGCGAAAGGGCGCGGTTCACCTGCTGGGGTCTCACCGGCGGCGGGGCCGAAATCGTAGCTGATATTGCCCGCATCTTTGCGCGATGCCTCTACGAGGGCGGGGGCGGATGCTAGGAATTCTTCAACGTGCTCGGGCTTGACCGAAACACCTGCATAAACACCGATCATAGTGTGCTCCTTCTCAAGGTTAGATATACCGGATAACTCCAACCCTACACCGTCGCACAGATGCGCGCCAGAGCGGGGCAGAACCTCTCATTCACCGCCCATAACCCCCGCCAAGAAACGGTTTTAGTTCCCCTTTTTAAGGTTCTTCGCTGACTGTAAAATAACCTGTTCAACGTTTGCGCGCAAACACCGGCGGGCATATAAAAGATAGTGGAACAATTCCTCACTACACGAAAGAAGGAGACTATGCGGCAAGGGGGTGTACACACGTGGGATTCTCACCGGCTCATATTAAACGGTGCACCCTAACCTGGGAGGCGCCCGACTACAGCACCTCATACCCGGCGGGCTATACAACTCGGGGCGTGGCGGTGATCGCGGTCGCCGAATACACCCGTAAGACTAAGGGATACTGTTACAGCACCCTCACTGCTCTTGTCTATATTTCGCGTGAAAACGGTGAGCGCATCGTCATCAACCAGGAGCCGGTGGTTGAATCGTGTATGCATTCGCTTCTTGACCCGTGCGATGTGGTGCACCCGAAGACTTTGGGGCGTATTGTGCTTAATGCCTGGGATGTTATTCCTTCGGATTACACGCACCACCTGGTGACGGTTGCTGCCGACCGGCACGATTTGAAGCTTCTTTTTCGTAATTGTGAGCAGCTTAAGAAGGCGATGGAGTACCGGGCGTTTGAGAAGGTGCTTGACCCTTACGATAACCATTCGCTGGGTGAGGTGCATGTGCGTCTTGCCGGTACGGATGCCGCCGAGACGATGCGCTATTTTCAGGATCGTGCCGAGCAGCTGACCGAGCAGATGATCGCTGATACGCTGGCGGAGGTCCCCGAAAATCAGCTGGTGGACTATAACGTGTTTACCGATTGTTCCTTTCGCGCCACCCATAATAAGAAGTATTTGCGCGGTGGGCGCATGGGCATTGCCGGGGTGAGCGAGGACGGCTTCTATTTTCACACCCACTATGATGCCGTGAATATTATGACCGGTGAGCTTTCGGCGATGCTCGCGGCGTTTCACGTGTTCTATCACGGTGGTCGCCGCCTGATTATTAACACCGACTCCTTGGGCGCGCTGACCTTTCTTCTGCGGCTGGCGCACAGCCGTTGGGCTTTCGATTATTGGGTGCGTGAGGGCGTGCAGGATGCCCGGGTTATCGCCGAGATGGAGCAGCTGACTGCGGCTATTCGGGCGCATCGGGTGATTGTGAAGCACGTGCCGGGCCATACCGGGCACGGTCTGCAGGAGAGCAGCGATTCGGTGTCGAAGATGCACCGCCATTTTCCGGGGCAGATCGTGGATAAGCGACATACGGTCGAGTTCAACCGCCGGTGCGAGTCGATTATCACGGCCCTGTCGGGGTGCAAGAAGGCCGTTCGGCTGCCCAGTCCGGAGTGGCTGCAGATTAAACCCTCGGCGATACACACGGGAAATCGCATGTGGCGATAGGCTATATACTATATTTTTGGGTAGAAATGGACGACGCGCGATGCGTCCGCGACGGGTGCGGGCGATCGTGCGTTTTCTGCATTCGTGGGGAAAACTTCGCGGATATGGCGAATCGGTATAAAACCGCATGTCAGCCGCTTTTCAGAGGTGGAAAGAGGTGCACTTGAACGCGGTTATCACCACGGCCGCAGGTACCGCTTCGAGAGCACGGTCGTGGCGAACTCCCTCATGTTACGGGCGTTGCCAGTCCATGTTTTACAGGAGCGATGACCAGAGTCGGCAGATATTTTCGGTGACTTTAATGCGCTGCGGGCGTGAGGACCACGGGCCATAACGCAGTTCCGTGCAGATACTTTCGTAGGTTCGCGCAACGTCGGCGAGCGCATCCACCATAGCGGGGTCTGCGATAAAGGTTGATACTTCGAGGTTGAGCGAGAACGAGCGGGGGTCCATATTTGATGAGCCGATAAACGCCATTTCGTCGTCCACGTACATGAACTTGGAATGCAGCACTGTGGGGCTGGGGTATTGCAGAATGCGTACCCCGGATTGCAGCAGCGTCTCGTAATAAGATCGCTGCGCCATATTGGGGAGGAACTGGTCGCCTTTTTCGCAGACGATCACGGTGGTTTCGATACCCGAGAATGCGGCGTTGGTGAGTGCCTGCAGCAGGGTTTCGTCGGGTACGAAGTAGGGTGAGCAGATGGTGATGCGTTTTTCTGCGTTGTAGATCATGTAGTTGATCAGGCGCAGGTTGTTTTCCGTCTCAAACCCGGGGCCGGAGGGAACTACTTGGGCGCGCATTGAGCCTGGAACGTAGGGGATTTTCGCCTCAATTTCTTCGAGGATCAGCTGGTTTGTTTCGGAGTACCAGTCGGAGACGAACACGGCGTTGAGCTCTTCGACGATGGGTCCAGTGCACGAGAAGGTGAGGTCTTTCCATTCCAGGCCTTTACGCACGTTTTCTTTGAGGTCGTAGGAGCGGTGAATGGCGTTTTGCGAGCCCGAGAAAGCCACTGCGCCGTCGATCACGAGGACTTTACGGTGATTGCGCAGGTCGGGGCGTTGCCATTGTAGTCGCCAGGGTTTGATGGGCAGCATCAGGCGCCATTCGATACCCGATTCGTTGAGCATTTTTGTCAGCTGCCGGTATGAGGGGTATTTGCGCGAGCCGATATGGTCGATGAGCACGCGCACCCGCACGCCGCGTTTTTGCGCGGCGAAGAGGGCATCCCAGAGTACTTTGGAGGCTTCGTCGTAGGCGGTGATGTAGAACTCGAAGTGAACGTACCGCTGGGCTTTGTTGACTTCCTGCGCCATGATGCGCATGGCTTCGTGGTTGTCATTGTGCAGGGTGAAGGAGTTTCCGCCGACGAGGGGGAGCGAACCGAGCTTGTAGTTGAGTTGGCTGGCGACCAGGGTTGCTTCGTTGAGCCCGTCGGAGTCGGTGAGCTGTGGGGTGCCGCCGGTGGTCTCGCGGATCAGGTCGTTCATGGCGTGCTGCCGGGCGCGCCGGTATTGCGGAAGGTGAGAGGACCCGAAAATCAGGAAGGCTAGGAACCCGATAAACGGGATGAAGAAGATAGCCATGAGCCAGCCGAGCGCGACCACGGGCTTGCGGTTGTAGGGCAGCCAGAATAGGGACAGCACACGGATGCTCAGGTCTGCGAAGAACAGAATAATCCTGAGCCAATCGGGTAGGAAGTCGAGGTATCCGGGTGAAAAAAAGTTCACCCTATTATTATGCCTAGCATCTTGTCTTCTGTGGGGGAGAGGCAGAACACGCCGCGTCGCCCACATAATGCAGTTGTGCAAAAAATGCAGAAATGCAATAATTGCAGTTATGCAAAAACCTGAGCCGAGCCATGCCGAGACAAGCCTGCGTGAACGCCGCCGCGAACGCACCTGGGTGAACATTCACGAAACCGCCTTGCGCTTAGCCCGCCAGCACGGTATGCGCGGCAGTACTGTCGAAGACATCGCTGCGGAAGCCGGAATCTCGCCCCGCACCTTCTTCAACTACTTCGGAACCAAAGAGGATGCGGTGCTCGGCCTGCGCGCCCCCGCCATCACCGACGAGCTGCTCGCCAGCGACCGGGCGCACGAGAACGACAATCTCATCGTGCGTATCACCCATTTGCTGCTGTACATCGTGCGGCACAGCTTCAACTTTGCCGATCACGCGAAATTCCGGGAGCGCATTGACGAATTCCCCGAATTCAGGCACCGGCTAAAGGTGCACCATATCAACTGCGAACAGGTGCTCATCGACTACCTCAACACCGTCGATTGGGATGCCTTCAACGCCGCAGGAAGGCGCGGCCCTTTGATAGCCCGCCCCGAAAATATGCCGCTGACAGAAACTGCCGAAGAACGCACCCGTGCCACGGTCCAGCTCGCATCCGCGGTGCTGCGGCAGCTGCACTTCGCCAAGGATATTGCCGACGAAGACGAGGTCGAGCGGCGCATCTACAAAACCGTCAAAACTTTTCAAGCCCTGCTGAAGGAAAACTAGGAATGACGTCGCACTCAGACAAAACCGCTGAAGCCGCCGCGGCTGAAGCTAAAAAACATCAAATAGCGCTCATGTTCTCCGGCTTGGTCATCGTGATGCTCATGTCGGCGCTGAACCAAACCATCCTCGCGCCCTCACTGCCGACCATTGTGGGCGAACTGCACGGCGTGGAGCATATGAGCTGGGTGATTGCCACCTTCATCTTGCTCTCCACCATCACCATGCCGGTGTATGGCAAACTCTCCGACCAGTTCGGGCGTAAACCCTTCCTGATTTTTGCCATCCTCTCCTTCATGACGGGATCTATCATCGGCGCGCTCGCCCCCGATATGACCTGGTTGATTGTCGCCCGCGCGCTCCAGGGAGTCGGTGGTGGCGGTCTCATGATTCTTTCCCAATCCGTGGTCGCAGACGTGATCCCCGCCCGCGAACGCGGTAAATATATGGGTATTATCGGCGGCGTCTTCGCCTTCTCCTCGGTCGCCGGGCCGCTCATTGGCGGGTGGATCACTGAGGGTCCCGGCTGGCGTTGGGCATTCTGGCTTAACCTGCCGCTTGCCGTACTCTCAATCTTCGCCGTCATTTTTCTGCTCCCGCACACCGCTTTCAAAGACCGCGAAAAGCGGCAGATCGACTACCTGGGCAGTATTATTCTCATGGCAGGAACCAGCGCGCTCGTGCTTGCCACCATCTGGGGCGGCAACCAGTACGCCTGGAACTCCCCGCAGATTATTGGGCTTCTCATCGCATCCGTCGTCGCGGCCCTGATCTTCATTCCGGTTGAAAACCGCGCCGCAGAGCCGATCATGCCCATGTACCTCTTCACCAACCGCAACTTCCTGCTCACCCTGGGCGCATCTCTTGCCCTCGGTGTTGCCATGTTCGGTGCCGTCGAGTACATCCCCACCTACCTGCAAATGTCCCTGGGCGTGAGCGCAACCGTGGCGGGTCTGCTCATGATTCCCCTCATGGGCGCCCTGCTTGTGGTCTCCATTATTACCGGACGGCTGGTCTCCGCACGCGGCAAATACAAGGCATATGTGGTCACCGGTACCGCACTCGTGGCGCTCGGGCTCTACCTAATCTCCACCATCACCCCGAGCACCCCCACCTGGATCTTCTGCAGCTACATGGCGGTCATGGGCGCGGGCCTGGGCATGTCGATGCAGTTCCTCACCCTCATCGTGCAAAACGCCTTCCCCATCACCGTCGTAGGAACCGCCACCGCGGCAAACAACTTCTTCCGCCAGGTCGGCTCAACCGTGGGCGCATCGCTCGTGGGTGGTCTGTTTACTTCGCGCCTGAGCAGCCTGCTCAGTGAACGCATGCCCGCGCAAGCAGTAGCCTCGGCGGGGGAACACGGAACCTCCTCCCTGACTCCCGAACTCGTCAGCCGGATTCCCGAGCCGATTCACGGCATTATCGTGAACGCTTACAATGATGCCCTGATCCCACTTTTCCTCTACCTGGCACCGCTCGGGCTAATCTCCGCGCTTCTGCTTCTCTTCATCCGTGAGGATGCGCTCGCCACCACCATCGAAACGCACACTACTACCGATGTGGCGCGTTCGGCAACCGGTGCCATTGATGTCATCACGCCCGAAATGGCGGCGAAAGATGCCGAATGCCTCAAGAAGATGCAGGGTGAATCGCATACCGTGATTGACCCGGAACTTGCCGGTAGTGCATCCGATGAAACGGCGAAAACCGAGCCTCGTGGCGAGGGTCGAGAGGACACCAGCGACCCCTCGCACGGCACCAAGCCCTAACGGCTTCTTAGGTAACCCTATACAGTTATTCCCCTCGCACGCTATGCTGGAGGGGAATAACTGTTAACCCCCTCACACGGGATGCAGGTTGCCTTCGTCGCTGAACGCCAACCCGCAGGCACCATCCACAGGAGGACCCATGAAGATTTTGATCCCTACTTCAATTACGCTCGACGAAGAGAAACTAGGGCTTGAACCCGGCGATACCGTGCGGCACTACAACCCCACGGAACCTATTGCCGAGGAAGATACCGATGCCGAAGTTCTAATTGCTTGGGCGAATACCGCCGATCAGCTCGCGGATTCCGCTCGCCGCATGAAAAATGTGGGGCTTATTCAGGCGCTTCTTGCGGGACCGGATGCGGTGCGCGCGGCGGGCTTCAACCCAGACGCCGCCATCTGTGCAGGTGTGGGTCTGCACTCAAAAACCGTTGCGGAACATGCGCTCGCGCTGACCCTGAACTTCGTGCGCTTCTTGCCGACGCTGGCGCAGGCAACGGCCGAGCATCGTTGGGCTGAGGAGCTAGGTGGCGCGCAGGAACTTCATCCGAAAGACCAGGTCACAACCCTGCTTGATGCCAATGTGCTCGTGTGGGGCTTCGGCTCGATTGGCCAAGAGACCGCGCGGCTTTTCAAGGCTTTCGGCGCGAACGTAACTGGCGTTGCGCAGAGCGCGGGGGAGCGCTCCGGATTCCCGGTGATTGCTACCGAACAAATCGATGAATACCTGCCGACTACGGATATTCTCGTGATGGTGCTTCCCACCAGCGATTCGACCTTCAAAGCGCTCGATGCCCATAAGCTGCAGCTGCTGCCCAAGCGCGCCTACCTGGTTAATGTGGGGCGCGGTACCACTGTTGATGAGGATGCGCTCGTCGCCGCCCTAAACTCCGGCTCGATTGCGGGCGCTGCGCTGGACGTGACGGCGACCGAACCGCTCCCCTCTGATTCGCCCCTGTGGGATGCGAAGAATATCGTAATCACCCCGCATGCCGCCGGTGGGCGCCCCGTAAATCCGGAGGAACTGATCGCTCACAATATTCGTGCTTTCCGCACCGGTGCTGTTGCGAGCGAGTACCGTAACCGGTTCTAGAATTTTCACGAACGTAGAAAGTCACGTGTAAAAGAGATACATTCTCACCCCGTATCCTGTGATGTCGTTCATAAATCACAGGATACGGGGTGCTTTTGATATGAAATTCATAAAATTTTTGCCGTAAATCCCGACAATGTAAGTTAGGACCTACTTATTTTAGATGTTGGTTTTGCTCCTGTTTACATGGTTTTTCGTGGATTTTTTGGGGTCTGGAGAGGGTTTGAGGCGTTCTGAAAAAATATGACGCCACAAATCTTCGGTGTGTGTAAATCTTTCGTAACTTTTTGCCGAACCTTATTTTGATAGCGATACCGGGGATGCCGCCTCCCAACTCCTCGCAGCACCCCGCAAAATGGTGTTTGTCGGCTGATTTTAAGGCGATGTGGGTTTGGTGGATACCCGAATGTAAATATAAGATAAAGGGACTACGCTTCTAGTGACTGTAGTCACTGGATTATCCGATGACGGAAGCTGTAACACACATGCCTACGAAACCAGAATATCTAGGAGGGGAACCGCCCCATGTTTAGGTATATCCTCCGGAGGTCGCTCACTTACCTCGTGATGGTTTTCTTAACCACGACTATGGGTTATTTTGCGGCTGTTACCACGCTAAAACCTGCCCTTTTGGAGCAGGAAAAGGTGCCGCGCCCTTCGCCTGAACAGGTGAATCGCACCCTCGCATCCCTCGGGCTAGACCCCGAAATGAGTGCGTGGGATAGATACATTCAATGGCTGACGAATGTTGTCACCAAATTTGATTGGGGACGCAGCCCAAACAGCGGATATATCAATCAGGAATTCGGTCAGCGTCTGTGGGTTTCTACCAGATTGATGCTCGCGGCGACTATTTTGACCATTATTATCGGTGTGGCTCTGGGTGTTTACTCGGCAGCACGTCAGTACAAGTTTTCCGACCGAGTTATTACCGGTTATTCCTATCTCGTCTATATTATTCCTGCCCCCGTGGCATACTTCGTGGTGCAGCAGGGAGCGACCGCCATTAACAACATTGTGGTTGAAAACGGCGGTGAAAAGATTTTCTATGTGACCGGTATTTCGACGCCCGGTGTAACAGGCTTCTGGGATACCACCATAGACATGGCGGCGCACTATGTGGTGCCGACCTTCTGTATGACGATTTTCGGATGGGCCAGCTATCAGATTGCTCAGCGGCAGTACCTGCTCGATAACGTGAACGCAGACTTCGTGCGTACCGCTCGCGCGAAAGGACTCACCCGTAACCAGGCGATTACCCGCCACGCCCTGCGTGTGTCCTTCATCCCGGTGGCACAGTCGATTGCATACACCATTCCCACCATCTTTGCGGGTGCCTTCTTCGCGGAGTCCGTGTTTGCATGGCCCGGCATCGGTAAATGGTCTATTGATGCGATTGGTCAGCAGGATGTGAACGCTGCGACCGCTACTCTCGCCTACGGTTCCGTGCTGTTCGCCATCGGTGCCATTATCGCCGATATCGCGACCACGATCGTCGACCCCCGAGTGAGGATCTCATGAGCCAGGTAACTGAAACAAGCACGGTACCTGTCGTGCAGAATGGTGACTTTAAAGTTCTCAACAAGAATGTGATTATCCTCCGCCGCTTCTTGCGCAACAAGGCTGCGGTGTTCGGGCTTATCGTCTTTATCTGTGTGGGGCTTTTCGGGTACTTCGGCAAATATGTTTCCAAGTACTCCGCAACCGAATCTGACTTTATGACCCTTGGCGGTGAAGGCCCCTCCGCAGAGCACTGGTTTGGCACCACCGTGGGCGGTAACGATCTCTTCGCCATGATGAGCGAAGCCGTGTGGACCTCAATGGAAATCGGCTTGGTCGTGGGTATCGCCACCGTCATTATCTCCGCGATCTACGGTTGCGTGATGGCGTACTTTGGTGGCTGGATCGACAGGGTTATGCTCTTCCTCTTGGAAACCATGATTATGGTTCCCTCGCTGCTGATTCTGGCGATTTTCATCAACGGTCAGATCGGTAAGCAGATTCAGAAGACCGTTCCCACGTGGATTGTGCTCTCCTCTGTGCTGATTGTATTCGGCTGGATGGGACCTGCCCGTGTGATTCGTGCGATGGCGCAATCCCTGATTGGGCGCGATTACGTGAAGGCAGCACGTTACATGGGCGTACACCCCTTCAAGATCGTGCTGCGGCACCTCGTACCGAATATCGGCTCGATGCTCGTTCTGAACTTCACGACCGGCATCATGATCGCTGTGCTCTCTGAGGTTGCGTACTCCTTTATCGGCATTGGTATTACCTATCCGAACTACTCACTGGGGTCGTTGATTTCCGATGCCGCGCAGCAGCTTAATACCCTGCCGCATATGTTTTGGTTCCCCGTTATCTTCTTCTTCCTGCTGGTGGGGCCGCTCTCGCTCATGAATGATGGCCTGCGCGACGCCTTCGACCCGACTTCCATGTCGGTCGGTAAGATCAAGAAGTCAAAGAAAGCTAAGAGCCAGAAATCGGCATCTAAGGTCGAAGACGTGGAGGCTCAGGAAGCCGGCGCTGCAGCACCATCAACCGACCCCAGTCCCGACGCTCAGGCATCCGCCCAGAATGAGGAGGCATAAAACTCATGAGCACTTCTCCCGTTCTGAGTGTTAAAGACCTGCACGTTAGCTTCAATACCGAAAACGGTGTTGTACATGCGGTGCGCGGCGTCGATTTTGATCTTTACGCCGGTAAAACCCTAGGTATCGTTGGCGAATCCGGTTCGGGCAAATCCGTGGCATCTATGGCGATTATGGGGCTTCATCCCACGACCGCCGATATTACCGGGTCTATCCAATACAACGGCACCGAACTGCTGGGTCTGAGCGATAAGGAAATGTGCCAATACCGCGGCAAGCACATCTCCATGATCTTCCAGGATCCGCTGTCTTCGCTAACTCCGGTGTACACTATCGGGGATCAGATTGCCGAAGTCCTTAAAATCCACAATAAGGGTATGAGCAAGCAGGCGATTAAAGATCGCTCTATCGAACTCATGCGCTTAGTGGGTATTCCTTCCCCAGCCGACCGTCTGCGTTCTTTTCCGCATGAGTTCTCCGGCGGTATGCGCCAGCGCATCATGATCGCAATGGCAATTGCCAACGATCCGCGCGTGCTTATTGCGGATGAGCCTACCACTGCGCTTGACGTCACCATTCAGGCGCAGGTGCTTGAGGTTATGGATAAGGCGCAGGATGAAACCGGCGCGGCAACTATCATGATTACCCACGACTTGGGTGTTGTCGCCGGTATGGCCGATGACATTCTGGTGATGTACGCGGGTAAACCGGTAGAAATCGCTAAGGCTGAAGACCTTTATAAGTACCCCAGCCATCCCTACACCATCGGTCTGTTGGGTGCGGTTCCCCGCGTGGACCGTTCGCAGAAAACCTCTCTGGTGCCCATCGAAGGTACTCCGCCGAATCTGCTGTACCCGGTGGATCACTGCTCGTTCCGCGAGCGTTGCCCCGTCGCCAAAAACGGCGGTCAATGCTGCAAGGACGATGCTGGTGAGCCCGAGCTTGCTCCGCTCAAGGGCGCTGGTGAAGGGCACTACTCCTCCTGCACTATTTCGCAGGACCTCATCAGTAAGACGGCCGAAGAGCTCTATACCGTTCCTGAAACTCCCGTTTCGAAGTTCGAAAGCACTCCGCGCGAAGATCGCGCGCCGGTGCTTGAAGTGCGCAACGTGAAGAAGCATTTCCCGCTCATGAAGGGCTCTCTCATGAAGCGCCGCGTGGGTACCGTAAAGGCCGTGGACGGCGTATCTTTCGATATTCGTGAGGGTGAATGCTTCTCGATCGTGGGCGAATCCGGGTGTGGTAAAACCACCACGCTGCTGGAAATTATGGAGTTCAGCAAGAAAACCGATGGCGAGATTCTGATTAACGGAGTCTCTACGCAGGATCATAAATCTGTTAGCGAGATTCTTGAACTGCGCAAGAACCAGCAGATGGTTTTCCAAGACCCCACGGGCGCCCTCGACCCGCGCTTTACCGTGTACGAGATTCTTGCTGAGCCCCTGGAAAACCAGGGCATGAAGCGTCCAGATATTAAGAAGCGCGTGGTTGAGCTGATGAAGATCGTGGGTCTGCAGCCCGATCACGTGAATCGCTTCCCGAACCAGTTCTCCGGCGGTCAGCGCCAGCGTATTGGTATTGCCCGTGCGCTTGCCGTAAACCCGAAACTTGTGGTGCTGGACGAACCTGTCTCGGCATTGGACGTTTCCGTTCAGGCGGGTGTGATTAACCTGCTTGAGGAACTCCGCGCGAGCCTGGGGCTGAGTTACCTGATGGTGGCGCACGACCTCGCCGTGATTCGCCACGCTTCTGACCGTGTTGCGGTTATGTACCTGGGGCGCATCGTCGAGATTGGTCACGTGGATCAGGTCTTTGATAACCCGATTCACCCGTATACCAAGGCTTTGCTTTCGGCTATTCCCGTGCCAGACCCGGAGGTTGAGGCTAAGCGCCAGCGCATCATGCTGGATGGCGACCTGCCCACTCCGGTCAATGCCCCGGTAGGATGCGGCTTCTCCAGCAGGTGCCCCATCTTTAAGCTGCTTCCTGAGGATAAGCAGAAGCGGTGCCTGGAAGAAAAACCCGAGGTTATCACGCTTGACGGCGAAGACCACGGTTATGCTTGCTACTACCCGGATGGTGCAGACCTTCCCGATGTAGCGTTAGAGTCGGTTTCGTAGAACCGCATGTGTGTTGCGGGGGTGATTCTTCTATGAGAATCATCCCCGCAACGTTTTAAAGAGATAAAAATTTATATTATGCGATAAAGCGAAATAGTGATATGAATTACCAGTATTTGAGATTGCAGGAAATAAATTCTCGCTCTGCAATTCTATGAATACAATTAAGATGTATCAAACGCCGCTACCACGGGCGGTAGCGCTAGACTGTGCGTTTGTCGGTGATAGAAAGAATACGCTCGTGAAAGCTCACTCCACTCTGAACCGCCGCACCCTGTTCGCAGGTGGTGCTGCACTGGGCACCGCTGGTATGCTTGCGGCTTGTTCCGGCAAGAACGGTGGTTCCGGCTCTACTCAGGCTGCAGCAACGGCAGGTGCGAATATCGCAGACCTCGTAAAAATTAATAAGCAGGATATTTCTGCCCTCAAATCCGGCGGAAAGCTGCGTCTGGCGGTTACCAGTTTGGGACCAAATTTCAATCCTCTGCATACTCAGGGCGCCGTTGGCGATAATGCTCGTGCTATCTCTTCGTATAATTCTTTGCTCACGAGTGGTCTGTGGCAGCAAGATTACGAAGGCAAAACTTCACCCAACCCCGACTTCTGCACCGAGTTCACCTCCGCAATGGAGAACGGCAAACAGGTTTTGCATATCACGTTGAATGAAAAGGCAAAATTCAACGATGGTACCCCGCTCGATATTGAAGCGCTAAGAGCGACTCATAAAGTTCTTTCAGACAACAAGACTTATCAGATTCAGAGCACTGGTTTGTACCCAAATATTGAGTCAATCGAAGAAGACGGCAGCGCAACCCGCGTGAAGGTCACGATGTCGAAGCCTTCATACCCGATTGCCAGCCTCTTCAGCTATGTGGTGCATCCGAAAATGACGGATACCGATTTCTTTGCCAATGGTCTAGTGGATAAGCCGAATTCCGATTATGCGGCAGGGCCGTTTAAGGTTGCCGAAGGCGGCTGGAACTCAACCGAGAAAACGCTGACCGTCACACGAAATGACAAATGGTGGGGCGAAAAACCGGTTCTCGAATCCATCACGTTCCGCCTGCTCGATACCCCCGCGCAGCGTTCTGCCTTTGCCAATGGCGAGCTTGATGCCGTAAACGCTAACGTCGTGAGCGTATACAAGGAACTCGAAAATGTTAAGAATGCCGAGTTCCGCCAGGGCCAGCGCCTCTTTGCAGGCGGTGTGGTGATGAACCCCGTCAAAGTCGATACTCCGCTTCGCCGCGCCATTATGGTGGGCTTGGATCGTAAGGCGCTTTCCGATACTCGCTTTAAGGGTTTGCCGTTCAACGAGGCTCTGCCCGGATCGAGGATCCATATGCCGTTCTCAGAGTACTATGCCGATAGTATGCCGCAGGCAGCCGATCGGAAGGCTGCGGCTGCTAAGATTCTGGAAGAGGCCGGATATGCTAAAAACGGCGATTTTTATGAAAAGGATGGCAAACGCGCGAAAGTAGTGGTGAACAACTTTAGCGAGGATAACACCATAAAATCTCTGGCGCGTTTCCTCTCTCAGCAGCTTCGTGATCTGGGCATTGAGAGTGATGTTGATCAGCAGCCTGTTAGTAACTTGGGCAAGGTGATGTCTGCCAAGGAGCACGAACTGAGCTTCATTGGGTACAGCGTAAACAGCGACGATGGCACTGAGGGCACCAAGCAGTTCTACTCCCGCGAAGACAACGATGGGGCTGGTTCCGAAGAGATTGACGCCATGATTGAGGAGCTCTTCTCCATTGAGGATGCTAAAGAACGTAACCTCAAGTGCAACGAGATCGAGAAGAAGCATATGGAGGAATTTGCTACGAGCAGCGTCTTCTACAACGGTCCGCAGATCGTATGCTGCCAGAAGAACCTGGCGAACTACGGTGCGTTTCTCTTCGACGATCCGCAGTACAACCCTTCGGCGTGGTCGCGTATTGGATTCACAAACTAGTCGGTTGAGCTATAGCCCTTAGAAATTAGGGGAACGTTTCACAAATATACATAAGGCGCATCCTACCTTCCCTCGCGGGGGAGTGGGGATGCGCCTTGTCTGTGCCCTCATAGCCACACATGATATTCAGTAAATATTCTATATTATCGTAAGTTATGCTCATTATTTCCTGAAAGATACGGAAATACATACTCAAATTCTACGTAAATATGCATAAAAATATGTAATCTACAACACATTATTGCTGTTTTTCTTAACTTTCACATGAAGTTCGGTGTATGGTTCTGGGTATAGATAATTTATGCATAGAACTGCATAAGTTATCTCAAAGCCTCTGAAACACCAAGCCCATCGCAGGGCGCATACACGTAAGGAAACACATCATGAGCATCAGCAAAACCCCAGCAGCGTTCATTCCTCATGCACTGACTCGCCGGTCTCTGCTGGGCGTAGCTGCGGCAGCTGGAACCGTCGGTGTGCTTTCCGCATGTGGCGGCGGTGCGAAGGACGGAAAAACTACCGCTCCCGGGCAGGGTGCAAACCTTAAAGACCTCTACGACATCAATGCTCACGAGGTTTCTGAGCTGAAACAGGGCGGAACCCTGCGGCTGCCGGTCGGGTCAATGGGGCCAGATTTCAACCCCCGGACTACGTCGGGCAATATGACCGATACCCAGACCATCATGAGTACTATTCATGATGCAGGCTTGTGGACCCTAGACTTTGACGGTACTAAGACCCTCAGGAAAGAATATGCCCAGTCTTTCACCCCCGGCAAAGAGGGTGAGAAGGTTATCGTCAAAATCGTGCTGAATCCCCAGGCCAAGTTCAACGACGGAACGCCTATTGATGTGAAAGCCCTGCAGACCACCTGGAAAACTCAGCAAAAGGCTGACGGGGAATACAACATTGTATCTTCGGATATTTATGGATATGTTGAAAGCGTGGAAGCCGAAGAAGATAACTTTCACGTGAAGGTGACATTCTCGAAGCCCTTCTACCCCTTGAACGCCCTATTCACCTTTATTCTGCATCCGGCACTGGAAGATCCTAAGGTCTTCAATGAGGGCTTTGTGGATAATCTGCATCCCGAGTGGGGCTGTGGGCCCTTCACGATCAAAGACGGTGGTTTTAACTCTTCCGAGAAGACCATTACGGTGGTGCCGAACGATAAATGGTGGGGTGATAAGCCCGTGCTGGAGAAGATTATTTTCCGGCAGATGGATGAACCAGCGAAGAAAGCGGCCTTCAAGAATGACGAAATCGATGCTGCGGCTGCAGGGACCGCCTCTGCCTACTCCGAGTTTAAGGCGGTGGCAGGCACGGAACTCCACAAGGGAGTGCGCCTGCATGTTTCCGGTATCGATGTGAACCCCCGGCGGGTCAAGGATGCCGCCGTGCGGAAGGCTATTTTCTATGGGCTTGATCGGGAAGCCCTCGCCAAGATTCGGTACCAGGGCTTGCCCTATGAAGAAGAGATACCCGGATCAATGCTCCACATGCCTTTCTCGGAGTACTATCAGGACGCGTTCCCCAAGGTAGAGGGCAGCCCCAAAGACGCCATCAAGAAGGTGCTTGAGGATGCCGGATACACCAAAGACGGCGATTTCTACGCGAAAGATGGGCAGCAGATTCACTACAAGATCGTGATCTTTGGCGACGATCCTGTTGATAAGGGTATGGCTCAGACCTTTACGCGGAATATGAAAGAAGCCGGGCTCAATATTGAGGTCGATCAGCATCCCGAAGGTGATTTCGGTCGGGTCCTGGGCAACTGGGAGTACGACATCACGTTCGCGGGATACGAGGCGAATAACCCCGATGCTACGGTCGCCACCCAACAGTTCTTCCACTCGTCCAATAGTGACGGTATCGGCAGCCCTGAGATTGACGCCATGATCGAGGAAATGCTTCTGATTGAGGACGATAAAGAGCGGAACCTTAAATGCGACGAGATCGAGAAGAAGCATACCGCCGAACTTGCCTTTTTAGGATGCGCCGCTAACGGTCCTCACTACGTCTTCACGAAGAAGGGTCTCGCTAACTATGGTGCGTTCCTGTTCAAGACCATCGACTGGACTAAGGTTGGTTGGGTGAAGTAGTTTTGCTCGTTTTCTGACGGATGGGGTGGGTGTTATGCACATTTGCACTCACCCTAACCCGGCGAGCAGATAATATTTTGTCGAGCAGATAGCAATCCGCTATCTGCTCGACAAAATATTATCTGCTCACGCCTTATCGCAGTTGCGGATAAAAATTAGTTTTATTCTAAAAAAAGCGAATATATGACGGGAGAATCTACGGGTTTACACGGTAGAAATTCCGTAGATTGGTAAGGCGCGAAAACTATTTGCGGTGGGGTAGGGGGTTCTGTACTATAAAAGCAACATTGTTGTATGTGCCTTGAATCATAGGTGATGTGTCACATCGTATAGACTCGAGGCAGTAAAGGAGAATCCTCATGAACGTTCAGAGAACCTTCAACCGCCGCACCCTGCTGACGGGCACTGTCGCCCTGGGAAGTGTTGGCTTACTGGCTGCGTGTGGCGGTTCAAAAGATGACAAGCTAAGCGGCAAAGCAGCTTCTAGCGCGGAAGAAGTTGTCAAGAATCTGCAGATTAACAAGCAAGACTACTCTTCACTGAAGAAGGGTGGCGAACTGAAACTTTCCGTAAGTGCTTTGGGCCCGGACTTCAACACCATGACTCAGAGCGGCTATACCACAGAGAACCTAGCAGCTTTTGGAGGCCCTTGTAACATACCAGCCGTTGTTGGTTTTTATAATACGGACCCTGCAGGCGAACGCTCTATCAACAAAGATTTCTGTTTGGAACACAAGATGGAGACTAAAGATGGGGTTCAGACCGTAGAATTCAAGATTAACCCCAAGGCTGTCTTTAATGACGGTACTCCTATTGACGTTGAAGCAGTCAAAGCATACTGGGAGATCTATAAGGGTGGCGGAGACTCAGGCTACAACATCATCCCCAACCCTTCATGGGAGCAGATGGAAAGTATTGAAGCTGTCGATGGTGACAAGTTCCATGTGAAGATTACTCTCTCAACTCCATACTATCTATCGGATGACCTGGGTACGTTTGCTACACATCCTGCTCTTGTTGATAAGAAGCTGTTCAACGATGGTTTTGTCGATAAGCCTATGGATCAATACTGGGCTGGTCCTTTTAAGGTAAGTAACTGGAACTCTTCTGAGAAGGTTATTACTTTGGCTCCAAATGATAAATGGTGGGGCGAGAAGAAGCCGTTGCTGGAGAAGATTATCTGGCGTCAGATGGGTATCGATTCTCTTCGGGCTGCGTTTAAGAACGGTGAACTGGATGCCGCAGGATTTACCGATGCTGCAACCTATAGCGCTGTTAAGGGGCAGAACGGTACTGAAATTCGTTCAGGTCAGAATACTGGTGTGCAGAACTTGCAGTTTAATGCTACTCGCGTTACAGATCTGGCGGTTCGCCGTGCTGCTTTTGCGGCGGTTGATCGTTCTCAACTAGCAGATGTTACCTTTAAGCAGGTTGGTTGGGAAGAACCAATGCCCGGGTCTATGCTCGCTATGCCTTTCCAGAAGGGATATGAGGATAACGTTCCGAAGGATTCGGGAGCAGATGCTGCCAAGAAGATTCTGGAAGAAGCAGGATACACCAAGAGCGGTGACTTTTACCAGAAGGACGGTAAGACTGCAGGATTCTCGATTACTACTTTCGGCAGTGATACCGTCACCCAAGCAAAATTCCAGCGAATAGAGCAACAGCTTAAACAAGCTGGTATTAAAGTAACCAACGATAATCAGCCAGAGTCGAATTTTAACTCTGTCGTGGGTACGAAGAGTTACGATTGTACGCTTTCCGGTTGGGCTGTAGGCGCGATTATGGCAGATAGCCCCCAGTACTTCTACACCAAGGATATTAACAACGGTGTGGGTGACGACGAAATCGATAAGCTGATTGCTAAGATTTCGGCAACTGAATCTAAAGATGAGCAGATTAAGCTTGCCAATCAGGTAGAGAAGCTCCACATGGAAAAGGTTGCTATTTACTTGCCCTTCGCTAATGGTCCGAGCTACTCGGCTGTGAAGAGTAAGCTGGCAAACTACGGTCCTCGCTTGTTCCAGACAAGTTATACAGATGCTAATCTATGGGTCAATGTAGGCTGGCAGGAGTAGTCAATCTTGCAGCATTGTTGAGCCGAAGTGCCCCTGACCGATATGCGGTTGGGGGCATTTGCTTTTGCTGGGCTGTTTTCTGAAAGATACTAGTAGTCGCTGAGATGAAGCCCTTGAGGGTCTGTGCTGGTCCTATGTAATTCCAACCAGTGAAGGCGGTATATACCTCCGCCGCCGACAGCCACCGGCAAGATTAGCGTGGCGAAGATTAAAAGAGTGAAGGGTGTTGCGAAGGCGAAGAGCAGGGCATCATCGTGAATAGTGTGGGCGTAGGTCATGCCCACCAGAAACGCCACATAGATGGTGTTGCCCACAATAAGCCCCCATCCTGTGCGAGTCGCCAAGTAGATAAAGGCAATGGCAATAGTCCAGAATATCCCGAAAAAACGGCTAAAAGAATCGTAACGCAGCCAGGGGAGGGCACCCGCCACGCAAGTGATAGTCAGAATCGCCCATAGAGGCAGCCGTAGCTTGATAAGCACGTTTTCAAGGTACACGGTTAGGAATAACCCTGTCAGGGTGAGTGTGCACCATATGTAGAGGGGCAGTGCGCCGTCTGCTGAATGCTGCACACTCAGCCACCCCTCATACACATTGGCGGTGAGGTGGGGAGGCAGGGCATAGCGATCCATAAGAATTCCCGGCGCAATAGCCCCAAAGCATGCAAAGGTTGCAAATATGAGGGCTAGGCATCCTCGAAAATTACTGGGCTTCCGCAGTCCGAAACCGACGGACTTAAGATTCAACGTGCGATAGGCGATAGATATCAGAACCGCGCCTAGCCCGAAATATGCGATAGTCATCCAGTGCTCGGGAATACCGTGAGCGGTTTTTGAATCTAAATCCGCATAGATACCGGCGGGAAGTAAGAGAAACGGGCGGTGGCCCTCAAGGTCTCCAAAAAGATACTGCCAGAAGACGTAGAAGTACAGGATGATCGTCCAGGTGAAGACAAAGATATAACGTTTCAGGGAAGAAGTGCTTACCGATGAAGTGGCGTCTTCTGAACTTGCCGAGTGTGCAGGTCGCGGCTGGGGATCGGGGCGCTGCTCATTGGTATGAGGCGTTTCGACCGTCGTGGTGCGAGGGCGTGTACTCCCTCGATCCTCCCGGTGAGAGATCTCGGCAAGAGTCGCCTCAACGTTGGTTCCGTTGCATGATTTGCGGTTTTTGAAGATAAGAACGGCTCCTGACATTGTGACTGCGTGAACTTAGATCCTGCGTATCTTTACACTCTATATGGTGACGTGCATCATGTAAAATATGAAGGACTAGATTCAGAAACTTTACATTTTAAGTGTATGAAAGATTCATTTAGTACTTGATATTTATTTGCATCAATATGTAGACTGTGTATCTATGGCATATGCTAAATGCTGTAGATCCTGAAAGCTAGATACTGAGTCTTAGTATCATATTCTGTTTAGTACTAAGGAGGGACTCCGTGAAGAAAAAGTTGACTACGTTAGGTATTTCGACTGTGCTGGCGGTTACTTCTATCGCCTTTACCGCTCCGGCAGGTCACGCTGTGAATGATGAGAGTGAAATTGATTCTTTTATCCAGTCAATATTTCATCCTCCTGCTTGGAAGGGACCTGCGGGTAACCTGGGGGCTTTTGGTGCAGGTTCTTCATATCTTGGAGGAGGCCCAGGAGGTCCAGGAAGGCCCCAAGGTCCGCCTATGAGTTTTTAAATATATGAATTCAGAAGGATCCGCACACCATTTATGGTGTGCGGATCCTTCTGAGTGAATTGCTACGTTAACCAAACATCTAATTGGTGACTTCCAGAGTGTTATTTTTTTGTTCGAACTCCTACATGTCTCCTGATATGTTGAGCTTATAAATGTGTTTTCCTCATATGAAACCGCATGAAATAAGCTCAAAAGGCAGGATAGCCGGGATATAATTAAGCAGGGATGTTTCACTGTTGTGCATCCGGTATGTTTTACCCATCCACGGTGAACTAGCTCACCCGGCACAGATTCTCCCCGGAACCTCAGGAGCTTCGATGAAGAACGTATCTGTCTCTCGCAGAACCCTGCTCACTGGTACTCTTGCGCTCTCAGGAATCGGCGTGCTCACCGCCTGCCAATCCGGAACCAACGCTTCAGAACTGCCCGGCTCGGGCTGGGGAACAGACTCTCAAGAAGCAACAGCAACCAATCCGCGCGATAGAGCCGAGTTGCGCGAAGGCGGCAACCTCAACCTGTCATATCCCGCTATCGGACCAAACTTTAACATCACCTCCGAATCCGGGTACGGCATCTCAATGCTCACTATTCACGCGGCCGTGAACTCGGCGGCCGCCACCGGAGGATGGATAAGCGACTACTCCGGGAACCTCACCACCAATCCCGACTACGTTACCGAGTTCAAAGCCGAAACCGCGCACGGTACACAAACCATCAGCATCAAGCTCAACCCAAAAGCCACGTTCAACGATGGAACACCTATCGACATTGAGGCACTGCGCACCACCTGGGAAATCCTGCGCGGCAAAGACGGCGGCGGCAATGACTACCGAATACACGACGGGGGAGCCTGGAAACAAATAGCCTCCATCGAAGAAGCAGGTGACAAACACACCATCAGCATTACCATGAAAACCCCGTGGTACCCAGCCGATGGAAGCCTCTGCATCTTCCTGCACCCGGCGCTGAAAGACCCGGAGCTCTTCAACAACGGCTTTGATAAACCCCTTGATAAATACTGGGCGGGACCCTACAAAGTTCAAGAGTGGAATACCGCCGAAAGATACCTGAGAGTCGAGCGAAATCCAGCATGGTGGGGCACACAGCCCCTTCTCGATAGCATCACCTGGTACGAAATAGAAGACAGCGCCGAGGAACGCGCATCCTTCAAAACCGGAGAAATTGATGTTGTTAACGTGAGCACCGTGAGCGCCTACAACGACATCACGAGTGTTGCAGACATCGAAATTCGCCGCGGAATGGCGCTCTACGCGGGCGTTTTACAGCTCAACCCCCGCAAAGTTCCGCTGCCCATACGCCAGGCCGTGGTCGCCGGAATCGACCGCAAACAGATTCAGCACATACGTTTCGGACAGCTTGGCTGGAAAGAAACCCTGCCCGGCTCGCTCTGCTTCCTACCGCTCCAAAACGGGTACCGCAACAACTATCCCAGCAGATCAAGCATCGAAAACGCCGTCAAAATCCTCGAAAAAGCCGGATACACCCGCGCAGGTATCTACACCAAAGGCGAAGAAAAAGCAGCCCTGACCATCACCAACTTCACGACCGAGCCAACGGTAGCTTCCATGAGCAACTTCATGATGGAACAACTCAAGCGCATGGGGATTGACGCCAAGGTTGAAACCCGCCCAGCCAACGAATACAGCACTGCGCTCGCCGCTGGCGACTACGATGCGGTTTTCACCGGGTACAGCATCACCCCAACCCCCGTGGAGGCGGTTAACTACCTGTACGCTTCCGCCGAGGAAGGCTGGAGCACCGAAGAAATTCGCGGCATGGCGGCGCAGATGCTGGGAACCGAGGATACGCACCAGCAGCTGGAACGCGCCAACGCCATCGAACAGAAGCATCAGCAGGATGTTGCCACCTACATTCCGCTGTACAACGGGCCCAACTATCTTGCGGTGCGCAAAAAACTCGCTAACTATGGCCCCGCGCTCTTCGCAGCGCCCTATTACGACCCCAATGTGTGGATTAACGTGGGGTGGGAGAAAGAATCGTAATACGAAGCGGGGGGGGGCATAAGAGGCTCCGCCGCCATGACTAAACAATGGAAGAATACACAAAAGCCCCGCATGCAGTTCAACTGCACGCGGGGCTTTTGCCGCATCGGAAAACCTACTTGGTGGTCACCTTCAAAACGGTGGATGCATTATTTGCATTACCCACAACGCCCTCAACCGAGGCGAACTTGCGGGTATTGGTCACAATCACCGGAGTGATGAGCGGGTAACCAGCCTTCTTAATGACCGCAGGATCGAACTCGATCAGCGTATCGCCTGCGGCAACCTGATCGCCCTTCTTCACCTTGACGGTAAAGCCTTCACCATCGAGGTTCACGGTATCCAAACCGACGTGCACCAAAAGTTCCACGCCGTTATCCAGCTTGAGGCCCACCGCGTGACCGGAGGGGTAGGTGGCGGCGACTTTACCTGCCGCGGGTGCAACCACGGTGGTGCCGGTCGGCTCAACCGCAACACCCTCGCCGAGCTTACCGGCGGCGAAAATCGGGTCTGGAACCTCGGAAAGCGCCACGGCCTTACCCTCTAAGGGAGAAGCCACCTCAAGAACGGTACCTGCCTCTAGTGCGGGCGCTGTAGCAGCTGCGGATGCTGACCCGGCCTGATCGGCGGAATCTTTCTTCGCCGATGCGCTTGCCGCCGCATCCCGTGCGGAATCTGCAGGAGCCTCGGCAGTCTTTGCAGCGTTCCTGGACTCATACCCGAAGAGCAGAACACCCGTCATCGCGCCGCCGAACGCAATTGCCAAGCCCAGAGCGTACAGGGCAGAAGGCTGCATCGCGGGGATCGACAGGAGTGAGGTGAAAGCGAAAGCGTGCGACTTGACCCCCAGCAGGGAGATGGTGGCACCACCGATCACAGCCGGTACCAGAATGAGGGGAATAACCCGCTTGTAGCGCAGAACCACGCCGTAGAGAGAAGGCTCCGAAATACCACCGAGCAGTCCGGACATAGAAGCACCCACCGCAGTCTGGCGAAGCTCCTTATTGCGTGAAGCCCTAATAGCAACACCGGTGACCGCGCCGAAGACGGCGAAGTTGTAAGCACCCATGGGGGACTGGATGAAGTCGGTACCCAAGGTCTGCAGGTTGTTAATCATCACGGCGTTCAGCGGCCAGTGCAGACCCAGCGGAACCATGAACAGGTACAGACCTGCGATTAGCGCACCCACAGCTCCCGGAGCTACATCGTTAACATTCTTCAGGAAGTCGGAGATACCCATAGCCACGCCAATACCGATGGGACCCACCACGAAGGCGGTTACGGGTACCAGAATAATAACGGAAATCATGGGCACGAAGACCATCTGCAGCATATTCGGAATGATCTTCTTCAACAGACGCTCCAGCGGTGCCAAGAGGGCAACTGCCAGCAGGGGTGGGAATACCTGACCGGTGTAATCGTAGGCGTACAGCGGCAGGTGCAGACCCATAATGGATACGTCAAGCATCTTAGTAGCCGGGTCGGCGAGTTTAGTGAGGCTCTGGAAGGTGCTGGTCATCAGCGCCGCCGGAATAGCCGCACCAACCCACATATTTGCGCCCAAACGCTTTGCGGCGGTTGCGCCAAGCATAATGGGCATGAAGTTCAGTACCGACAGCGCGGCGGCCTTAAGGATGTACCAGAAAGCGAACTGTTTCATCCATTCGGCTTCGAGCGCCTTACCGGCGGCTTCATCGGAAAGTCGCGGCCCGTTCACAATATCGATGTTCACGCTCTGGCCGGTCAGGTCGGTGTACTGACCGAAGAAGCCGAACTGCTGCAAGAACACGATCAGGGTCAGAATCATGGAGGTGCCCAACAGCGCCCACAGCAGGGGACGGAAGGAATCGGAGAGCACATCGAAGATATTGGTGAGCCAGCCAGCCTTCTTGCCCCCGGAAGCCTTCTTGGAACCAGCATTATCTTCGCCAAGGTTCGCCATGCCGGGCAGGGTCTGCATCTCATTGTAGACCCCCTCAACACGATCGCCGAGCACGACCTGAGTCTGACCGGACTGCTCAATGACCGAGAGCACTCCGGGGATGCTCTTAATCTGGTCCGTATTGACCTTGCTCCTGTCGGCGGGAGTTACGCGCAAACGCGTTGCGCAGTGCGTAAAGTGGGCGATATTCTCGGAACCGCCAAGTCCCGTCAGAATCTTCTCGCCAAGTTCGTGGTTTTTCACGTTGTTATCCTTGCACAGTGAATAGTGTGTTAGGGATGTTACCGGCGGCATCCTCAGAGCAAAACGCTCCGAGGGAAACAAAAAAGACCCGAGCTGCATGCCGCCGTACCGTGATGCATCAAAGCATCGTGGGTATAACGATGAACCTTAGGGAATCTATTCCCTCAAGGGACTCAGCAACTCAGGTCTTGCCTGCCTTACCAGTAACAACCCTGTGTTCTATGGTTTGTGATTCTAAGAATCACAATGTCTGCATGTAACTTTAGGCTTAAACCTGCGCGAGCGCAAGATGAGGTTTTGAAAGTTCAGAAAGTGTAAAATGTGCCGTTCAGGTCTGCGGTGGGTATCTTCTTAGGGCGGGGCAGAGCAACCGAAAGAGGTTAAACGCCGAACCGGTGCCGTTCATTAGATGTTACGGCACCGGTTCTTAGACGAGATTACTGAGGGGAAGATGCGATCTTGAGCTATTTGGTCGCGGAAGGGAAGAAGCTCAGCGAAGCCACCTCAAGCTCGGGGTAGCTGCGTTTCTGCCAGCGGCGACTACGATGCGCGTTCACCTCAATCAGCACGGCACCCAGTACTCCGGCGCCGATAGAGAGCATAAGAAGTTCCGTCGACGGCATCTCAAACTGGTGATACTTGACGAGAAGCGGTACCAGAAGGGCTGCGAAGAAGACACTCAGAAGCGCTCCGAAGAGAAGCATCCGTGCGGTATTGAGTGGGCGTGCTACCGCTGCCAGATTCCACAGCCCCATAATCACCAGAGTGATAAACGACGCCGTTTGAACCTGTCGTATATCGCCTTCCGGGCGGAAGATAAACAGCGCCGCCAGGTTTACCAGAACCAGCATCGCCACCACGATAATAGAGTTCGGAATCGTGTAATTCAGCACGCGGCGCAAGAATCCGGGCACATACCGGCGTGAGTTCGGCAGCAACGCTAGCGCGAAAGAGGATGCGCCCACAATCAGGAAATCTGCAGTCGAGTATTGGCGGGGCAGGAACGGGAAGATCAGCCCCATCAGACCGAAGACCACACCCAGCAGGATCGCAAAGCCGGTCTTTGTTAGGAATAGGTTTGCCACCATTTCGATATTCGCAATCACCTGGCGGCCCTGTTCCAAGGCGGCGGGAAGCGAAGAGAACTTGCCGTCCAGAAGCACTAGGCGCGAGACGGCTTTCGTCGCGGGTGCCGCGTTGCCCATCGCAATGCCGAGGTTGGCGTGTTTGAGGGCGAGCGCATCGTTAATGCCATCGCCGGTCATTGCTACGACGTGCCCTTGCTCTTTGAGCGAGATCACCATGTTCTTCTTCTGCTCGGGCGAAACGCGACCGAAAATATTGTGGGTTGCGGCGGCCTCGGCGAGTTCGGGGCCGTCTTCCGGCAGGGTAGAGGCATCAATCGCGCCCGCAGAAATATCCATACCGGCGGTCTTCGCAGCTGCCTGCACGGTGTACGGGTTATCGCCTGAGAACACCTTGAGGGTTACGCCCTGGCGATTGAAGTAGTCCACGATTTCGGGGGCATCGGAACGCACATTTTCGCGGAAAATCACGAAGAGCACGGGGGTGTGGTCGGCGGGGATGTGCTGCACCGGGTCTCCGCCATCGTTGCGCACCACGGCGGATGCATGCGCGAGTACCATCGTGCGCAGACCCAATGATGCGAGTTCACGGGCCCGCTCACGTTCCTCGGTGCCCTGGTTCAGCAGAGCCTCGGGAGCGCCGAGAAGCCAGGCTCCCGAAGACTTAAACTCGATAGCGCTAAAGCGTAACGCCGATGAGAACGGCACAATGCCGCTGACCTGCTCGGTGGGTGCCTGTTCGAACCCGCCGGTGAGTGCTGCTGCGGTTGGGTTCGCGTTTTCATCATGACCGAACCACGCCAACGCCTGGTCCCAGCCCTGCGGCAGGGATGCGCGCCACGCCTGATTTTCATCAGGTGCTTTTGCTTCGGCCGGAGTCGTCAGCGAACGTACCGAATCGAAAATCACGCCGCCCTCGGTCAGGGTGCCCGTCTTGTCGAAGCACACCGTATCCACACGGGCGAGCACCTCAACGGCGGGCTGTTCCTGCACCAAAATATTGTGCTTACGTCCCAGCGCCACAGCCGCCGCCGCGAACGCCAAAGTTGTCATAAGCGCCAAACCCTGCGGAATCATCGATGCCACTGACGAAACTACCGCGATAGCGACGTTCTCCCAGAGACCATCACGATTGACAACCTCAAGGCCGCCCGCCGCGCGCACCTGGCCCCACAGCACGATCGGGATAATGATGGCAAGGCCGAAGGTAATCCACCGCACCACGCGGTCGAGCGCATCGCGAAGCTCAGACTGGATGCGCGAGAACTGTCGGGCCTCATCGGAAATTTTGCTTGCGCGGGACTCGGAGCCCACCGCCGAGAGCAGTACGCGCCCGGTACCGCCGAGCACGCTCGATGCCGAAAGCACCATATCGCCCGGACGTTTCGGAATAGGGTCATTCTCGCCGGTCAATAGGGATTCATCCAGCTCTAGCGAGTCGGAGGTCAGGACCACCGCATCCGCAGGAACCTGGTCGCCGCGTTTGAGCACTACCACATCGCCCTCAACCAGGGACTCCATAGGAACCTCGATCATAGCGCCATCGCGCACCGCCGTGATCGGGGAACGGTCAAGCAGAGAGATACGGTCGAGCTCAAGTTTAGCCTTGTACTCCTGCACAAAACCGATAATCACATTCGCCACCACGGCGAACAGAAAGAGCAGATCAGCCCAACGCTGGTATAGAATCACAACCAGACCGCACAGCCCAAGCACCAGGTTAAATACCGTAAATAGGTGTGCCCGCATAATGCTCCACAAGGTGCGGGAAGACTTATTATTCTGAGCGTTGACCTTACCGGCGGCGGTGAGCTTAGCAACCTCATCGCTGCTGAGCCCGTGAACAGCAAGCTCTTGGGAACCGCTGTGCGCCTGAGCAGAATATTCGGGAACATAACCGGAGGCTTCAGACAGCATTGTCTTGTGCTGGTCAGAACTCATGGATGGGGTACTCTCCTTCGTGGGGTAGGGGAAGAGTAATACATATAGTTTGGGCTGCACCCGGGCGAGTTCAGACTTCTTATCACGAGAAATAACCCTACGCCGGGCATTACTTTATTCTAACAAGTAACCATGGCACAGGGCTTATATGCCGAACTGGGAATATACTGAGAATCCGTCGGATACCGGCATGAAATATTCGGGGTAGCAGCCCAGAAAAAGGACGACTCAAAGCACGGTGCCGCTTTAGCGCCGCGGCAGAACCAGAGGGCGCTTCGTCACCGGATGCTCCAAAACCTCAATCGGATGCTGATACACACGGCTCAGCCGCTCTTCGGTACACACCTGAGCGGGGGTACCGTTGGCAGCCACACGGCCCTTATCCAGCAGCACGATCCTATCCGAATACGCCGCCGCCACATCCAGATCATGCAGAACCGCCAACACCGCCGTACCCTCGGCGGCAAGCTCCCGGCTCATCTGCAGGGTCTGCTCCTGGTGCTTAATATCCAGCGCCGCCGTCGGCTCATCCAAGAGCACTAGGGGAGTCTGCTGCGCAAAAATACGAGCCAAATGCACGCGCCCGCTTTCGCCGCCCGAAAGGGTTGTCACATCGCGATTTGCCATCATCTCTGTATGCGTGCGCGCCATCATCTGCTCGATCACGGCGTCGTCCTCATGCGCACGCTCGGTACCGCGCCATGGGGTGCGCCCCATCGCCACTACCTCGTGTGCCAGGTACGAAAACGCCACCTGAGTTTTCTGCATCAGCAGGGCACGCAGACGCGCAAGCTCAAGATATGAATACTCACTCACCCGCTTATCCTTGAGCAGCACCGAACCGGAATCGGGCTTAGTATCGCCTGCAATAACCCCCAAAATCGTGGACTTACCGGCACCATTGGGACCGATGAGCGAGACAACCTCGCCCGCCTGAACCTCAAAAGAGACATCCTCTAAGATGCTCCGCCCGCCCACCGACAGCGACACCCCATCAACAGTAAGCATTAAAGACCTCCCTTCCCCATCGAACGGCGCAGCAGGAAGAAGAACGTAGGGCCACCCACGAGCGCCGTAAAAATACCGATCGGCAGGTCAGAGACCGGGATGAGCGTGCGCGCCCCCAAATCGGAAAGCGCAATTAACAGCGCCCCGCCCAGTGCCGAAGCGGGCAGCAGCAAACGGTTAGACGGCCCCAAAATAAGCCGAAGCAGATGCGGAATAATAAGCCCCACAAAGGCAATAATGCCCGCATGAGCCACCGCCGCACCCGTCAAAAGCGCCGTAGCAGCAATCGCAACACCGCGCAGACGCTCAACGTTCACCCCGGAATGCTGCGCCGCGCGCTCGCCCAGCGCCAACAGGTCAAGTTTGCGTGAAATCATCAAGCACATGATCAACCCCGCCACGATCACGAACCACACGCTGGCAAGAGCCTTCCACGTAGACCCGTTGAGCGATCCCATCTGCCAGAAGACGATGCGGTCGCGGCTGACATTATCGGCCAGGTACAGGCAGAACGCGATTGCGGCATTTGCCACCGCCGTTACCGCAATACCCGTCAAAATCATGGAGAGAACTTTCGCCCGACCTGAGGAACGCGAGAGAAAATAAACCAGTGCTGTCGCGGCGAGGGCACCGCCAAAGGCAAAAGCTGGAACCGTGTAAATATCGAAGAATTCGAGATTGAAAACGACCGCTATACATGCTCCCACCGCGGCGCCCGAAGACACACCGATAACCCCGGGCTCGGCCAGCGGGTTGCCGAAAACCGCCTGCATGACCGCGCCCGAACATCCCAGGGCAGCGCCCACAAGCAGCCCCAAAAGCACACGCGGAAAACGAATATTCCACAGGGTGCTGTCTTCAAGATAGGCGGTCGGATCCTTGGGAATCATACCCAAGCGGCGCCCCAGCGAAGCCACCACATGATCGGTCGGAATATTGTACTGACCCAACCCCGCAGACACCACGGTTATGACGATCAGGGCAATACTCAGAAAACCAAAAGTTGCGAGAATACGAATGCGGCGTTTGCTGCGATAATCCGCGCTGCCGGGAGTCGCCGCATCAGTGCGGTTGGACGAATTCACAGGTGGAGCCTCTTAACGCTGGGGTGCATAGATAGCGCGGGCTAGGGAAAGCAGAACAGCGGGGGTATTCGGACCGTAGGATAGAATCTGCCCGTCGTTCATATCAACCACACGCCTGCTCTTTCCCGCGTTCGTTTCGGCAACCCCCGGGCGTGCCAAGAATCCATCCAAGCCGCCGGTGGATTCCACGCCGTGAGTCATAGTCAAAATGACATCCGGGTTCACCTTGACCAGCGCCTCGCTATTCGCGGGAACAATGTTGCGCGCTCCCTGCTCGGAAGCCACATCTCTGCCCTCAAGCGCGGCAATCAGATCATCCGCGCCGGAGTCCTTACCGAGAATGAAGAATACCCCGGCATTACCGCGCACGTACAGGAATGCCATCGACAGTTTCTTATCGCCTTCAGGGGCAACTTCTTTGATGGTATTCAGGGCATAATCAAGGTCTTTCTGCACGCGCTCGGCAACCTTATCGCCCGCCTCCTGCACACCTAAAGCCTGTGCCACAGCCTTGAGCTGGGGAATGATTTTATCCATGCGCCTCTCATGGTCGAACACCACCACAGTCACGCCCGCATCGCGCAGTTGTTCAACAACTTCTTCGGGACCATTGCTCTTATCCCAGAGCACAAGGTCGGGGTTGGTCGCGAGTATCGCATCCGCGTTCAGATCGTGGCCGTTCTGAGTGACGAGCGGCAGCTTCGCTAACGAAGACTCGGTTGAAGACGTCACACGGCCGACCAGACGATCACCCAAACCCAGCGAGATAACCTCTTGCGCGAGAGTGCCATACAGGTCAAGAGCCAGGATGCGATTTGCCGACTTAACAGTCACCTCATCACCCTTGAAATCCTTGAAGGTCACGGGAAGCTGCGGGGTAGGAGTCTCAACCATCGGCTGAACTTCGGGGGTGTTCTTCGCGCTGCTGGGGCCCGTCAGCGATTTCGGATCGGAAGAAACATTGCTCCTGAGCTCTTGTGCGAGGTTCTCAAGCTCAGACTTGGTGGTCTGTTCATCAACCGCGGAATGCGAGGATGCGCTCGTGCTGCCCGGATTTTGGGTGCCGATGCCGCATCCGGAGATAAAAAACATGGATGCCGCTAATAGCGCGGCGGTAACCTTCTGCGATGCGCTCGTTCTGCCGTGCCGGTGTTTGGGGCGTGTTGTTGCGCCGGAGTGTGAGAGACGAAAAGCCATATGAAGAGTTCCTATCGGCTAAAACTGTGAGTGTATGTATTCGTGATGAGAGCGTGTGCTTAGGGTGAGGGTGCGGGCAGTCGATACTACCCGCACCCTAGCGCATCCGTTGAGTTATGAGGTGCGGATGCTCCACCGAGGAATAAACCCGAGTCTAAGAACCGCCGCATATGCCGGTGGTTTATAGGCCGATCTTAGGTTTATTCGGAGCGCTCAGACATCCTGGAGGACTTGCGACGGCGCGTGTACAGCACGGCACCAATACCGGCGACCAGAGAGGCCAGACCACTAGCAACCCCAACCTCTACACCACTGGCACCGGTATGTGCCAGACGACCATGAGAGCCGCGTGCGTTGAGGGAATCGCATCCCTGACCCTGATATACGGTTTCGGTCACAGTCTGGGTGGCCTGGGTCTTGGTGGTGTTACCCGCGGGCTGTGTACCCGAAAGCGATGCCGAGAAGCTCAGCGGAGCCATATCCTTACCCGCCTCGTAGAAACCTGCAAACGCTTTAGCACCCTCAGCGGTAATGGTGGTTCCCGCACCGCTGATGGAAATTTTATCGCCAGAGACCTGCAAACCGCTCACATCAACGTTGAGCAGAGCAACTTCACCGTAATTCTGCGATTTGCCGTCCATATCGTTGCCGACCACCGTTGCGTAGAGAACAGCGGTCTTACCGTTGATCTCCAGACGCGGGTTTGAGATGGTGGTATCCAGAATTCCGTGGTGTCCGGTGAAATGCACCGAGCCGGTGAAGGAAATTGAGCCCTTACCATCCTTGAAGGAACCCGTGCCCTTCGCCCACTGGAAGGCGTTATTGGAATAGGTGGTGCCGTTCAGATCCCAGCTGCCGTTAGCGATGCCGCCGCGAATGTAGTTGCGGAAGGAATCGCGTACACCCCACCCGAGGTCTGCGCTGGCAACCTTACCATCTGCGGATGCGGCCGGTGCTTTGTTCGCTGCCTTAACGGGAACCTGCTTGGTCACGGTCACCGGGGTGCAGACGGGCTGGGCGGGGTTCTTCGAGACGCTGCTGAAGGAGCCACTCTTACCGCCATTCGGGTGTGCAGCCGGGGTGGAGCCGTTATGGGAATGGGAGGCACTGCCGCCGCCATTGTTCACGGAACCGCCAAAGTTCGTGCCGCCAATACCCGCATTCGCGTTATTACCTAGGTTCGTCGAACCGCTGCCGGTGTTAGAACCCTTAACCGTGGTGTCGGTAACCTTATTTTCCACCAGCTGAGAACCGAGCTTTGCGTTGAAGGAGAGCGGAGCCATAGCGCGCTTGTCGGCGTCATTGTACTGCCCAGCGAAGATCGCCTCGGACCCCTCGACTGTAACGGTAACGGCTGCATTCTTAGCCGAGAGCACGTTATTCTCTAAGGTTGCACCGCTCAGATCGACCTCGGCGAGTACAAGATCTTTGAAGGTGCGGTTTTCGCCCTGCATGTTGAGCGCTTCGGCGTCGACAACCAGGTATCCCTTGCCCTCTTTGATGACTAGGCGGGTGTTCTCGAAGCTGCTGTTGAGCTGGCCGTGATGCCCGCTAATGTGCACCTTGCCCGCGAAGTTGATCTGACCGGTCTTCGTTGCCTCATCGTACGAGCCGGATGCGCTGGTAAAGTCGAGCCCGCCCGCCGCGTTCTTCGACAGACCCTCGACGGTGATGTTACCGCGCGCAATGGTGTTGAGGTAGTGCAGGAAGGAATCACGAATATTCCAGGTCAGGTTGCCGGATTCAATAATGTGCCCTTGACCTTTCGGCACGTCGGTTCTCGGCACTGCATTGGTAGCCGGAGGCTGAGCCGGTGCGGGCTTAGCGGCTTCCGAGCTTTGTGAGGGCTGCGGTGCCGGTGGAGAGCTGGGTGCTTCGCTAGGCTTTGAAGGGTTTGAAGCAGGTGCCTCAGAAGTCTGAGAGGGCTGTGGTGCCGGAGCCTCGGAACTCTGTGGAGGCTGCGGAGCCGGTGTTTCAGCAGGTTTACTCTGCTCTGGTGCAGGCTGAGATGGCTCAGGAGTAGGATCGGCAGGCTTACTCGGTTCTGGTGCAGGCTGAGTCGGCTCCGGGGTCGGATCAGCAGGTTTCTCCGGTGCCGGTGCCTGCTTGGTAACGAGCTTCGCGGAGAATGCCAGCGCATCCAGCTCTTGACCTGCCTGGTAGAACCCGGCAAACACTGAGGTTGCTTCTGCGCTGAGTTTCACCTTGGTGGCATCAGATGCTGCCAAGGTCAGCTGCCCGCCTTCGTTTTTCAGGGAGGAAGCATCGAAAGTACCAATCAGCGTGTGATCGTGCTGTACGGGCGGGTTCGGGGTGGTGTTGCCGTTATAGGGGCGTTCGTTGATATTTGCGTATAGGCTGCCCTGCCCGTCTTTGATGACAAGTTCCAAGTCGCTGATAGTTACTTCGAGCACGCCGTGGTGCCCGGTGTACTTCACGCTGGAGCCGGTGAATTTAACGTGGTACGAACCGTCTGCCTCGACGGTACCTTCAGCGGCGGTGAAGTGATAAGAACCATCCGCATTGGAGGTAGCACCGGTTAGCTCCTGCGAACCACCGGCGACAGGACCGGTGATGTATTTGCGGAATGAGGATTTGACGCCCCAATCTACGGATGCATCCTGCAGGCTTTGTGATGCGGCAGCTGGCGCCTGCTCAGAGACGATCTGCGCGGTCGGTGCGGGTTGGTTCGCTAGGGCGGGAGTGGCGGCGATGCCACTGAGGCCAACGGCGGCAGACGCTAGAAACGCCCATGAGCGCTTCGCGTTATGCGACATAGACATGTGTGTCCTTTATTCGTGGTTTTAGTAATGAGCAGTCTTAGTCTAGACCTATTAGCTAAGACTTGTGTAGCTTAATTGTAGTACTTTGCTTAATGATGAGGTTCCCCTTAATAAAATTTTTTGGCAGCGGTGTTGCAAAACCAAAAATTTAGTGACACTATGTCATTTATTGATTTGGTGACACTGTGTCATCAAAAATATTCATGACTCTCAACTCAATCAGGAGGCGTTCCGTGACCGCCATTATTACCCCCGAAACCACCTCTCCCGATGCTGTCGAACAGCGGTTTTCGGCTCGACTAAAAGCTAGCACCAAGCGCGTGCATGATAATGCCGAGCACTCTACCTTTATGGAGGATTTGATGGGCGGAAAACTCGATACTTCCGCGTATTTACGCCTCATCAACCAGTACACCTATATCTATGAAGCACTGGAGGAAATCTCTCGGAATCTGCGTGAATCCGGTAACCCACTGACCGATCCTTTCACACTGGAAGGGTTGGATCGTACCGCCGCGATTCACCATGATATTCGTGCTCTAGGACAGACCGAGATTGATGCCCCACTGCCGGCAACTATCGAATATGTGGCGCGTATTAAGGCGACCGCGCAGGCTCCCGAGCGGTTCTTGGCGCATCATTATTTGCGCTATCTGGGGGACCTCTCGGGTGGACAGGCGGTGGCGGCTCTGGTGGCGCGCCATTACGGTATTGCGCGGGATGCGCTGACCATGTACTCGTTCCCGCAGCTTCCCAAGCCGAAGGTCTTCAAGGATGAATATCGGGAGCTTCTTGATCGCGCTCCTTTGAGCGAAGAGCAGCGTGAAGCCCTGATTGACGAGGCTATGGAAGGATTCCGTATTAATGCCGCGCTTTTTGCTCAGCTAGGCGAGCAGAGTGGCCGTCTGTAAGCGTCTCGATAGATGTTCAAAGTTCGTGTTTGAGCCATATCAGGACCATTTGTGACAGATTGTTACACTTGTGTAGATAGCGCCTCAGAGTGTTTATTATCACTGAAAAATATACGTAAATAACCGTTATATGACACTTATAGGGCAGATTTAGACACGTGCTTAGGCATTCATCCTGTGACGCAGACATATAAGGATGCGGTGGTTCCCCAGAGAGGGCAAACCACCGCATCCTTTGTTACCGCCGTATGCGCGTTGTAACTCAACTGCACATGACACTACCTGCTGCTACGCGGCCTGAGGCTCGGGTTTGGGACCCGCCGCGACCGCGCGATCGCGATTCTGCGTTATGCGCACGGCCGGGGTGAGCGCCGAACCTGCCCAAAGAGCCATGACGGCATAGAGACACAGGATCGGCACGGTCGAAAACAACAAGGCATACTGCGCAAGATGATTGAGACTGTTGAAACCTCCACCGATAGCAGCTCCCAGCCACATAGGCGAAATATATAGACCGATAAACGCCACCCACGTCAAAACACGTGCGGTACCGGATAACCAGGCAGGCAGGTGCGCAAAAAACAGGAGGAAAGCGTCAAGAATAAGCGCCATGATAATCAGCGGGAACATGACGTTATGATGCGACCAGCTGATGGGGGAGATGCTCACCATCAAAAACCCGCCGACCGCCACCTGAGATAGCACAAGATTACGGCGAATAAGCTGGCGCAGAAGCACCGCACAGAGACCGATCGTAGCAAGCGCAAGAGCGTAATATACAGGCCTCAGAGTGGGCTCGCGCAGACCCAGGTGCATCAGCCAGCCTTGAATCGAAATATTATCGGCGAAGTTAATACCTCCAACACGGCCGGAATCCGAAACGGCGCTCGTCCAGAACGTAACTGCCTGCTGCGGAAGGAAGATAAACCCAAGAAGAATGGTCGTGCCGAAAGAAGCGCCTAGGGTAAGGATGCCGCGCCAGTCTTTGCGCATGAGCAGAATAAGGCCGAAGGCAAGCGGGGTGAGCTTAATACCGCCCGCGATGCCGATAAGCGCACCCCGGGGAATGCGGGTTGCCGGTCGTATAAAATCGGCAAGCACCAGCGTAAGAATGATGGGGTTGATTTGTATCAGCGAGAGCCCGCGCCGCCACGGTCCGGTCATAATAATGATGAACGTGAGAGCAGCGATGATGCCGTATGTGCCGAGTCTTTCCTGGAAAGGGATGCTGTAGCCGCGGTCGGTGGCGTAGTTATAGATAAGGGTTGCCAGCCACCATGCAACACCGATGCTGATCGCATACATGATGGCGATACCCACCCACGCGGGCAGAAAAGCGAACGGTAAGAACACGAGCGCGGCAAAGGGTGGGTAGGTGAAGGGCAGCCTAAAGTCGCCGTACTCCAGGAGATTGCGGGCGTAGAGATCTTTGTGCATGCCGTCGTTATCGAAGATGGTCATGGCGCCGAAACGGTAGACATTGAAGTCTAGTCCGCCCGTGAACTCGATATAGATAAGCCAACCGATAACAAAGAGAGCGAATGCCGCGAGCGTTATTCTGCCCGCTTTAGGTATGTCTGGCGTAAAGACCTGCACGGATGGTGCTGCGGTCATGGTGATCTTTCTGTTGTGTCTGTGCATTTTTTTAGATGCGGTTCGGCGGGGCGAATGTGTTATCGGTGTGAACGGTTTATGTAACCTATCCTCCAGTCTATCGTGTGAAAGCGCAGGTGGGGAGTGCCTTGAGGCAGAAAAAGACTCTTGATGTGAAGAAAGCGTTGGAAACTCCGCTTTATTCACATCAAGAGCTTTTGCATAGGGGAGGTTGTGCCGATAGAGGGATCTAGCCCTGCGCCACCTCACCAAAGTGTGCCGCCATAGTGCCTTCGTGAGCGGCACGCAGCTCATCAAGGTTGATGGAGACTTCGTTTTGGAAGTCAAGCGCGTTCGAGAGCGCATCCACTACGCCGATGCGCGCGAACGGGAACTGTCGGGCGGTGCACATATCCTTGAAACGTACCTCCTCAGAACGCGGGACGGAAACTACCACGCGACCTAAGGATTCCGAGAACAGCAGGGTGAACAGGTCGAGCCCGTCGCGTTCGGCAACTTCGCCCAGCCCGATGCGCGCCCCGGTGCTGAAACGCAGGCATGCTTCCGCGAGTGCTGCGGCAAGACCACCGGCGGCAACGTCGTGTGCCGCATCGATCATGCCGTCACGCGACATATTTACGAGCATATCGCCAAGCTGACGTTCAACCGCCAGATCAACCTTCGGGGGTAGACCACCCAGATGGCCCTTGAAACGCGCCCATTCTGAGCCGTCTAGCTCGTCGCGAGTGGTACCCAGCAGGTAGATGGCCTGACCGTCGTGTTCCGGAGCCCAACCCGAGGGAGTGCGCCGGGTAACGTCGTCCATTACGCCCATCATCGCGACCACGGGGGTCGGGTTAATGGCTTTACCACCGGTCTGGTTGTACAGCGAGACGTTACCACCGGTGACCGGAACGCCCAGCTCCATGCAGCCGTCGGCAAGACCGCGCACGGCTTCCGCAAACTGCCACATGACGTCCGGATCTTCGGGGGAACCGAAATTCAAGCAGTCCGAAACCGCGACCGGGCGGGCACCCACGGTTGCCACATTACGGTATGCCTCCGCCAGGGATGCGCGCGCACCCTCATACGGGTCAAGGTAGGCAAAACGTGGTGATGCGTCAGTCGCCAGCGCGACCCCCAGGTTGGTGTTCTCATCCACACGCACCACGCCCGAATCGTCCGGCATAGAGAGGGCTGTGTTGCCCTGCACGTAGCGGTCGTACTGGTTGGTAATCCAGGACTTGGAGCACATATTCGGGGACGCCATGAACGCCTTGATAGCCTCGCCCAGCTGTTCGCCGCGCGGGCGTGCATCGTCGGCAGTGGAGCCGGTGAAATGGTCTGCCTGGAGTGCATCCTGACCAGCCGGGCGCGCATAGGGGCGCTCATAGGTGGGACCATCGTGCGCCACAGTACGCGGGTCTACATCAACGATCACCTGGCCGTCCCATTCAATGGTTAGGCGACCGGTATCGGTCACCTCTCCCAAGAAGGAGTACTCCACGCCCCATTTCTTCATAATCGCCTCAAAACGCTCGACGTTCTCGGGCGAAACGACCGCCATCATGCGTTCCTGCGATTCCGACATCAGAATTTCGCCGGGGGTTAAGGTGGGGTCTCGCAAGAGTACTTTGGTAAGGTCTACATGCATGCCGCCCTCGCCATTGGAGGCGAGCTCACTGGTTGCACAGGAGATACCGGCAGCGCCGAGATCCTGAATGCCTTCGACCACGGAACCCTTGAAGAGTTCCAGGCAGCATTCGATCAGAACCTTCTCGGCGAAGGGATCGCCTACCTGCACGGCGGGTCGCTTGGAGGGCTTGGTATCGTCAAAGGACTCTGAAGCCAGCACGGATGCGCCGCCAATACCGTCGCCGCCGGTGCGTGCCCCGAAGAGCACTACCTGATTGCCCACACCGGATGCGTTTGCCAGGCGAATATCTTCGTGGCGCATAATACCGACTGCCAGGGCATTGACAAGGGGGTTTGCCTGGTAGCAGGCGTCAAATTCGGTCTCGCCGCCAATATTGGGCAGCCCCAGAGAGTTACCGTAGCCGCCAATACCCGCGACCACGCCGCCGACCACGCGGGCGGTATCCGGGTGGTCGATAGCGCCGAAACGCAGTGGATCCATAACCGCGATCGGGCGTGCACCCATCGAAATAATGTCACGCACAATACCGCCCACGCCGGTTGCCGCACCCTGATAAGGCTCAACATAGGAGGGGTGGTTGTGTGACTCGATCTTGAAGGTTACCGCCCACCCGTCGCCGATATCGGTTACGCCAGCGTTCTCGCCGATGCCGACCATCAGGTCTTTTTTCATCTCATCGGTAACCTTGGCGCCGAATTGCTTCAGGTGCACTTTCGAGGATTTGTAGGAGCAATGCTCGGACCACATGACCGAGTACATGGCCAGCTCGGCCGCGGTCGGGCGGCGACCCAGAATCTTCTTGATGTCTTCGAACTCGTTTTCCTTTAACCCCAGCTCTGCCCAGGGGAGTTCAGTATCGGGGGTTTCCGCCGCATGCTCGACGGTATCGAGGTTAAACTGCTTCTCGCTCATCGCTTGTGTCTATCCTTGTCGTCGTGCGTCTAGCGGGCGTTGATCAGGTTGGAAAGAGCGGAGGTGAAGACGCCCAAGCCATCGGCACCGCCTCGTAGTGAAACATCACCGAACCCGGAGGATGAGGGACCAAAACCGGGCTCAACCGCGTGTTCTGGGTGGGGCATCAGACCGACGACGTTTCCGCGTTCGTTGCTGATACCGGCAATATCGTGGCGTGAACCGTTCGGGTTGAAACCCACGTATCGGAACACCACGCGATTCTCGGCTTCGAGCGCCTCTAAAGTTTTGGCGTCCGCCACGTATTGACCGTCCTGGTTTTTAAGCGGAACAACAATCTCTTGCCCAGGTTCGTAAGATCCGGTCCACGAGGTAGCGTTATTTTCGATGCGCAGGGTTTGGTCACGGCAAATGAACTTGCGGTGATCGTTCTTAATCATGGATCCGGGGAGCAGATGCGACTCGGTGAGAATCTGAAAACCATTGCAGATACCCAGCACCGGCAGGGGAGCAGAGCCCGATGTTCCCGCTGTATTTGCTGCTGCGATGACCGAATGCATGACGGGTGCTTTCGCCGCGATAGCGCCTGCACGCAGGTAGTCGCCGTAGGAGAACCCGCCGGGAATGATGACGGCATCAACGTTTTTGAGATCTTCGTCGTCATGCCAAAGTTCGACGACGGTTCCGCCCGCTAACCGTACGGCACGCGCCGCATCGCGGTCATCGAGGGTGCCGGGGAAAGTAATAACGCCGATGCGCGCATCAGCAAAGTCGGGGTTGGGTGCCGAGACGCTGAAGTCGCCAACAAGGGGAACTTCGTGTGCTGCGAGTGATTCTGCCATGCTCTTAGTCCTCCAGAACCGAGACGTTCACAACGTCTTCGATGACGGGGTTTGAGAGTAGCTCTTCTGCCGCTTGGCGTGCCTGCGCAAGATGCTCTTCGGTAGCTTCGCCTTCGACGGTCAGCTCAAAACGCTTGCCTTGGCGAACGTCGGTGAAGGAATTTAGACCGATACGGGGCAGCTCGTGAGCGATAGCTTTACCCTGTGGGTCAAGAATTTCGGGCTTGAGCATAACATCAACAACAATACGGGCCATGTGCGGGCACTCCTTGGGTGCATGAGTTCTGATTGAGCCGTCTTAATGTTACCGCAAGCACGCTTCTTGACGCCCGTTCGGCGAGCGAATTTTGATCGCGGTATCGGTGAAAGAGCGGCGGGTGCGGGAACGTGAAACTAGATGCGCAGAAATATGAAGATACTCATGGTGAGTTATGCCTTACCAAGAAGAAAGTGTGGAATCAAAACTCCTTGTAGGAAAGCGTAATAATTCTTCTCAAAAATCGTTCTCTGTGAGCGAACATCGGAATTTTGAAGTCTTTAGCAGGTGATGTTTCAGAATTGCGGATTAAAGAATAATTTTGGAGATTACGCATATCAGGATGCGCGCCTCAGCTAGTTTTCAAGCGTCGTGTCAATGTTTAAAGTATGCTTGAGTGGTAAACTAATCTCAAAGTTGCTGATTTCACATAAACTATTTACATGTAAATTATAAAAACCAATCTCGCATGCTGTATAGTATATTTCCGTTGTAAACTTTTGCTCCATAAAAGTGACATCAACGATTCATTTTGCTCACATTTTGTTTAAAGTGATTATGTTCACAGAGAATATATGATTACAAATTCTCTAAGAACGTGTATGATGTCGCGTCAGTTTTCAAGCGGCGCCTCATCGCACTCCTGTCATCACCACTGGCAGAAAACAAAACGGGCAAACCCTGAGCTGCATCAACCGCGTAACCACCGTGGCTTGAAGAGGCATAGCGCGCGGCTATGTTAATTCACTCCGTTCCACCGAGCGGAATGAGCCATCATTTCCGGGGTGGGCGGTGATGCACCGCGCTGAGTCACCGCACAAGCCGTGCAGGACAATCACCACTAAGTAAATAACGATCGCTGAAAATATTCACCGAATACATACGGGCTTGAGGAGTGTGGCACTTCAGAAAAGCTCGAAGATGCTCCTCGGGATGAAAAAGACAGGCTATCGCGATAGATAAACTCAACCACAAGTATTTCTCCCTCGTTTTCCGGCGGGGGAGAAATTAGTTTAAGCCACGGCGGTGCGATCGAGAGCGCCCTCAATCTGGCTCAAGACGCGACGGCGCAGCGTCACCGAACGCTCCGAAAGCTCGCGTTGATACCGCACATACTCGGCTTTACCCTCGGGGGTCTCTACCTTAATAGGCTCATAGCCCCAATCGAGAAGGTCGTACGGTGCGGCGCGCATATCGAGTTCGCGCGCATCCCAAGCAAGCTCAAAACAGTCCATCACGAGCGCCGAATCGATGAGTGGAATCAGCTTATATGCCCACTTATAGACGTCCATATTGGCGTGCAGGCAAGCGGGCTGTTCTAGTGTGCGCTGCGATTCACGGGTGGGCTGCAGCTCGTTCATGGGTGCCGCCTGAGGCATGAAAAACCGGAACGCATCGAAATGCGAACAGCGGATGCGGTGCGACTCAACCACCCGGTCGGTACCCTCAGCACCCAAACGCAGATCCAGGTAGTCGTGACGAATATTGTTCTGAACTGATTTATACGCCATCGCCCATTCGTGCATACCAAAGCACCCAAAAAACGCTTTTTTATCGGCTGTATTTGACAGAATTTCGCGGGTGAACGTGAGGGCGGTGCCGCGTTTGTCCACGAATTGGGATACGTCCACAAGAACTGCGTCGCCGCGTTCGGCATGGGCGTGCGCATCGTCGGGGGAGAGCCCAGCTGAAAGGAGCTCGTCCTCGGTTGCCGCACGGTAGAATTTCCAGCTGGTGCGCTCGGCGGCATCCAGCAGAATGACACCAGCCCCCGGATGCCAGCGCTTGAACTGACCGGGCTTGAGCGTGTAGTACGTAAACAGAAAATCCTCGACCGGATGCGCCTGCCCCCGCTCGCGCCGCCACACAAACGGGTCAGCAAAACGACCCGCCCGGCGCTCATGCTCAGCGGCACGGGCACGCCACGACGAGCCGTCAAGTACTGTCACAGAGTGACTTATCTGCATTCTCCGAAGCTAGCGACCTGTTCCGCCGTATACGGTGGCCTCGCCTTCGGCATCGAGCTCAAAGGCGGTGTGTACCGCGCGGACCGCCTCATCAAGCTTTGAAAGCTCGGTGATAACCGAGATACGAATCTCGGAGGTCGAAATCATCTCGACGTTCACGCCCGCATTGCTCAGCGCCTCAAAGAAGGTAAACGAAACACCCGGGTTGGTCTTCATTCCCGCGCCCACAAGCGAAAGCTTACCCACTGCCTCGTTATAAATAACCTCTTCAAAACCGATCTCGGCCTGGGTCTTCTCAAGTACCTGCAACGCCTGCGGACCCTGCGCCTGGTTGAGCGTAAAGGAAATATCGGTCACGTTCGGGCGGTCGGTCGAGACGTTCTGCACGATCATATCGATGTTAATCTTGGCCTCATTGAGCAGACCGAAAACCTTAGCGGCAGATCCGGGGATATCGGGCACGCCCACCACGGTAATTTTTGCCTGTCCACGGTCGTGCGCAACGCCAGAAATCAGGGGCTGTTCCAAGGGAATCTCCTTCACATGGGTGGGGGTTAGTTCCGCGGAATTTTCCGGGATAACAAGAGTGCCTTCAAGATTCGAGAATGACGAACGCACATGCAGTTTCAGATTGAAACGGCGGGCATACTCCACGCTGCGCAGATGCAGAATCTTTGCGCCATTCGCCGCCATCTCAAGCATTTCTTCACTTGTGACAGTATTGAGCTTATGCGCGGCTGATACGATGCGCGGATCGGCTGTGAACACGCCGTCCACATCCGAATAAATCTCGCACACATCCGCATGAAGCGCCGCCGCAAGAGCGACCGCCGTAGTATCTGAACCGCCGCGACCAAGGGTCGTAATGTCACCGCTCTGGCGGTTAACACCCTGGAACCCCGCCACAATCGCAATGTTTCCGGCCTCAACAGAGCGGCGAATACGGTCTGGATTGACCTCCACAAGCCGCGCCGCGCCATGCACGCCGTCAGTAATCATGCCCGCCTGGGAACCCGTGAAAGACTGCGCCTTCGCGCCTAGATCGTTGACCGCCATCGACAGAATAGCCGTCGAGATGCGCTCGCCCGCAGTCAGGAGCATATCGAGCTCGCGCGAGGGGGTAACGGTAGCGGTTACTTCAGCGGCAAGGTCGAGTAGTTCATCGGTGGTGTCGCCCATCGCGGAGACAACCACGACCACATCATTGCCCGCTTTTTGGGTGTCCACGATGCGCTGGGCTACGCGTTTGATACCCTCGGCATCCGCGACGGAAGAACCGCCGAACTTTTGGACGATCAGGCTCATTGAATCTCCAGGTCAGTATTGAGTATGCCACCGGCTAGTTTACCGGCTCTTTACATAGTAGGCGGATGCGGCGCGCGGTGGGAATTGTGCACGTATGTGTATTAGAACGTGAAATATGAAGAACTGTTACGGATGACTCTGCGGAACCGAGCGGTGCACATCCCACTTTTACAGAACGGCAGGGCTTATTAGCTCCACGGGTTAACGTATTTGGCACCGGGCAGAGGCGGAACCTCCGGGGTAGGCGTGCGTAAGGGCCCCTCCTGTATTTTACGGATGCGCGCCTCATAATCCTCCGACCGGTGCGCGTGGATGCGGTAGGCATCAGCGCGCGTAATATCCACCGGAATCTGCTCAGCCTGAGCCGCAGATTTATGGGTCTCGGGCTGGGCTTCTTTCGGGGAATTTGGCGAGTCTTCGGAACTCGGAGCGTCTGCATGGGCAGAATCATCGAGCGCCTGCTCGATAAGCGCCTCATCAACGGTAGTCTGCGTGCCAGGTGAGGGGGAACTATCCGCACGAGAATTATCGTTCTTCGCGTCGCGCGGATCGTCAGAGGAAGAGTCCTCGGGCTCACCCTGGGAATCATCAAGGTCGTCGAACATGCTCCCGCTCCAACGTTTACGCGGCGCCTTTGGCTCAGCATCAGCGCGTTCACGTTCCGCCTGCTCTTCGTCAACCACCTGCTCAAAATCTTCGGCGGCATTCCCCTGAGCGATACTTGCGCCTTCGCTGATCACGCGGCGCCCCTCAAGCGCGCGCCCGAGCGTAATCTCGTCTGCATATTCCAGGTCGCCGCCAACGGGCAGACCGGAAGCCAGCCGTGAGAGGCGAATACCCAGCGGAACCAGCATTCGCGAAAGATAGGTTGCGGTCGCTTCGCCCTCAAGGTTAGGGTCCATCGCCAGAATAATCTCTTGAATACGCTCATCTGCCAGGCGCGAAACCAGCTCACGAATACGCAGCTGCTCGGGTCCAAGCCCTGCCAGCGGGTTAATAGCCCCACCCAGCACATGGTAACGCCCAGTGAAGGAACGGGTGCGCTCAATCGCCACCACATCCTTGGATTCCTCAACCACGCAAATCAGGCCCGGATCACGCCGATCATCACGGCAGATAACGCACTGCTTCGTCTCCGAAACGTTGCCGCATATTTCGCAAAAGCTCACACTCGATTTGACCTTCGAAATCGCGTTGGTCAGGCGTGCCATATCTGAGGCGTCAGAGTTGAGAATATAGAAGGCGATGCGCTGCGCCGACTTGGGACCCACCCCCGGCAGGCGACCAAGTTCA
The DNA here is from genome assembly GCF_001814205.1 of Rothia sp. HMSC036D11. Lineage (NCBI taxonomy): Bacteria > Bacillati > Actinomycetota > Actinomycetes > Micrococcales > Micrococcaceae > Rothia > Rothia sp. HMSC036D11. Next base: position 60,770 of record NZ_KV815277.1, on the reverse strand, counting down.
TCAATGAGATTTTGGACTGCGCCCTCGTACATGCTTCTCCTCGTCTGTGTGTGCTGTGAGCGCGTTGTGCCGCGCTAAATCTGATGGAGCGGACGTTCGTCGATCACCTTGCCGCCAATAATCTTTTCGATGGCGCGCAAACCGATATGAACGCTATTCTCAATTCTTTCGTCGTCATCAGAAACGACATCTTCTTCATCGCTCTGCTCCTGCTGCGCGCGTTGTCCGCGTGCCGGGGCAGTCTCCTGCTCGGATTCGGCGGGCGGCTCTTCGGGCTTTGTGTCCGCTGAATCCGGCCGCTGAGCCAGGGGTGGTAAAGGTGAGACCGGGGCGGATGCGGCAGCCTCCCGAGCCGACTTATTCCCCGCAGCCAGCGGTGCGGATGCGCTCGGTGCCGGAATATTGCTGAACTCGGCGTTCTCGGCGGTATCTACAGACTCAAGGGACACTGAGGGGGAAGAGCTCTCACCCTGCGTCTCGCCCGGATCCGGCGCGGAATCGTCCGCCGGTTCATCATGGTTACCGGCATCCTGAGGATCTTTATTACCGCTATCCTCACCCTGTTCGTGCGGACTCGGAGAATCCTGCTGCGGAATCCCGCTGCCCGAAGCCGCGAAGGAATCGCGCTCGCCAAAACCGCCCTCGGGAACCCTCGTATTCCCGCTATCTTCGGGTATTTCAGGGGGTACAGGCTCGGTTTCGGGAGGCAAGTTCGCTTGCGCCTCCGAGGATGCGCTGGGCTGAGACGGGGAATCTTGAGGCGCTGTATCTTGCGGGGAAGAACCGGGCTGTGATGCTGCGGCGGGCTGGCCCTCAGCCGCATCGTTTGGGTGCAGCTCGGCGGGGGAATCTTCAGAATCTTGCGGAATAGGCGCGACCTCCCAGGCCGTAATGGGCGCATCCACGTTGGTTGTACCCTGTGATGCCGCCTCTTGCCCAGACGGGACGGGCTGCCCGTGACGGTTCCACGCATCCACGCCGCCACGCGGGCCGTCAGCAATAGGCGCGGGAGCAGAAGACTCCTGGTTCGCGGCGGGTGCCTGGGCAGGGCGTGTATCTGGCTGGGGTTGGGGACGCGCGACCTCGGCACGCACACGCACCTGCTTGCGCAGAAAATCGCTTACGCGCGCGCTCAACTCCGGCACAAAAGAAGCGACCGCCTTGAGCGTAGGCATATCTGCCCGTACATACAGTTCGCCGCTAATCAGACGCACGGGTTCAACCTGTAATAGTTTTTCGGATGCGCCCGGCGCACTCACCCGAGCAATCACGGCACGCCAGTTGGCACGCACCGAGGCAAGCGGGTCTTCTGCATCCGCGACGGTAACGCGCTTGACGGGAGTTTCCTGCGCGACCGATGGTTCTGAGGGATCCGAACGGGATGGTGTGGGCTCCGAAGGCGCACCTTCGGAAGATCCTGTACTCCCTGCGGTAGGGGCCAACGGCGCTGAATTCTGAGGCGCGGAACCCTGAGACTGCTGATTCTGGGGCTTCTCTTTTTGCTCGCCTTCAGTTTCAGACTTAGGCACCTGTTGATTCGTGTTCTGCCCTAAAACGGGGCCGCGATGCTGCGCCGATGCGTTCGTAGCCTCGGCACCAGCCGCCTTCTTTGATGCTCCGCCGCCTGTCGCCAATGGGGGAGCGGCATGCTGCGCGGGAGTTTGACGTTCGGCAGAACCACCAGCGCTGGGCGATACGTTATTCTGCGCGGCGGAAGGCGTACTCTGACCCGCTGCGGGATTTCCCGAGCGTCCCCCACGTTGAGGCGCGCCCACACCACCGGCGGCAAGACGACGTTCGAGCGCATCCAGCCGAGAGGCCAGGGCGGTGAGATCGCCGCCAGCACCGCCCGATTTGCCCGCAGGAACTAGCAGCCGCGCACATAGCAGTTCAAGCTGCAGCTGCGGGTTGGTGGCACCGGTCATAGAGTTAAGCACTTCGTTTACGGTGCTCGCTGCGCCGGTTAGCTGGGCCGTGGTGAAGGCTTGCGCCTGCGTTTTGAGGCGTTCTATCTGGTCGGTGGGAACGCCTTGCAGAATTTGCGCGGCATTCTGCGGTACCGCCTGCACCACAATCAAATCGCGCAGGCGTTCGAGCAGGTCTTCGACAAAACGGCGGGGGTCTTGCCCGGTCGCCACCACCCGCGAGACCGCCTCGAAGAGGGAGGGCGCATCCTGGGCGGAAAACGCATCAATCACGTTGTCGAGAAGTTGGGCGTGCGTGTACCCGAGCAGGGCGACCGCGCGGTCGTAGCTAATGCCGGATTCGGTGTTGGCACCGGCGATAAGCTGGTCAAGAATGGAGAGCGAGTCGCGCACGGAGCCGCCGCCGGCACGGATGACGAGTTGAAGCACACCGGATTCGACGGGCACGTTCTCTTCGCCGCAGAGCTTTTCGAGATAAGGCAGAAGAACTTCGGGCGGTACCAGCCGGAACGGGTAGTGGTGGGTGCGTGAGCGGATGGTTCCGAGAACCTTATTTGGCTCTGTGGTGGCGAAGATGAATTTGATGTGCTCGGGCGGTTCTTCCACGATTTTGAGCAGGGCGTTGAATCCTTCGCGGGTGACCATGTGCGCTTCGTCGATGATGAAGATTTTGTAGCGGTCGCGCACGGGTGCGAGGGTTGCACGTTCACGCAGGTCGCGGGCGTGGTCTACGCCGCCGTGGGATGCCGCATCCATTTCGATGACGTCGAGGGAGCCGCCGCCGTCGCGGGAGAGTTCGCGGCAGGAGTCGCATACGCCGCAGGGGGTGGGGGTTGGTCCTTGGGCACAGTTGAGGCAGCGTGCCAGGATTCGTGCGGAGGTGGTTTTGCCGCATCCGCGCGGGCCTGAGAAGAGGTAGGCGTGATTGACGCGGTTGTTGGTGAGTGCGGTAATGAGCGGTTCGGTGACGTGTTCTTGCCCGATGACTTCGGCGAAGGTCTCGGGGCGGTAACGGCGGTAGAGTGCTGTGCTCACGGATGACCTTCTGGTTGACGATGCGGGGTTCTACACTATTTTAGTTCACGGATGCACGCTTGGGGCTTGGTTTCGTCATCGGCGTGGGATGGTTTATGCCTAAATTCTCGCCTGTGAGAAATGGTGGGCAGGTTATCTCAGATAAAAGTCTCTTGAAGGCATAAAGCGGGAGCGTTTTCTTCATTCGGGAGTGGAAAACATCATTTTGCCAAAAAACACTAAAATCCCAGAGACACTTGCCCCTCCGCCCCAAGGGAAACGAGATATTGGGTTCATCGGAGAAGGTTGATGATGCGAGTGCCTAGGGAAGTCAGCAAGCGAGGAACGAGCGTAGCTGACAGGGGCCCTGTAAAGCGAGCGCATCAAACTGATGCGATGAACTTTGCAACGATATGCGAAGTTTAACGTAAAAACCTCTTACGCAACCGCTGAAGCCTCAGATTCCGAGCGCGCGAGGAAATAAACCTGTGCTTCACCTGCCATAGCTTCGTCTCCTATCAGATTCCGAGCGCGCGAGGAAATAAATCTGAGGTTGAAGCCGCGAAGCGTGAGCGGAGCGGGCGCGTGAGCGCACTATGACGGTGTGTTTCTGTTGCGAATGTTTTTGGATATAAAAAACCTCTTACGCACCCGTCATAGCTCGAATACCCTTGCTACCTTCCGGTCCTGGGGGAGTTTTCCAAGATAACGCCACGTAAGAGGCACGTACCAGTCTACCTGATTTTGTGGTGGTTGTGAACTTGGTGTCGGGGCCTTGGGGTGCCTAGTGGCATTGGGCACTTTCGTTGGGGCAGAATTGCCTTAGTGTTGGGTTCCCTGTATAGTTTTATCCGTTCGCCCTTTTGGGTGTTTTGTTGGAGGATTCGCCTAGCGGCCTATGGCGCACGCCTGGAACGCGTGTTGGGTTCACGCCCTCGGGGGTTCAAATCCCCCATCCTCCGCTCTTTCCCCGGCTTCGAGTTTTCGAGGTCGGGGATTTTTGTTTTTTGGTGTGCTGACCGGGTTTTATTGTGGCGTTGTGCCGTGTGTTGTGGGCGTGGCTTTTCGGCCTGGGGGAGCGGCATTTTAGAATGTAGATATGATTTTCAAGAAGGTTGGTTCTTCGCGCCCGTATCCTGAGCATCATTTGTCGCATGCTGATTGGGGTAATGTGCCTCCGCAGCAGGTGCGTCTTGATGCGCTGATTACGACGCAGAAGACGCTTGACCTTGAGACGCTGCTTGCGGAGGATTCCACGTTTTATGGGGATTTGTTTCCGCATGTGGTGAAGTGGCGTGATGATTTGTATCTGGAGGATGGGGTGCATCGGGCGTTGCGTAATGCTTTGCATCGGCGTGCGGTGATGTATGCGCGGGTGCTTGATTTGGATCAGGTTCCGGGTTTTTAGCCGGATGCGCACTCGCTCCCCGTAGCCAACTTGTGGAGATGAAGAAAGCCCCTGACGTAGCGGTCGGGGGCTTTCGCGTTTAACGCTGGTTCGTTTTCTGCCGAACGGGGCGCGCCTTTAGGATGCGACGGTCAGGTTGGTCGTTTTCTCGCTTTTGTTTGCTTGAGTTTCTTCGATTTTGAGGGGGTTTCCGTCCGCATCAAACCGGGCGCCCAGCCCCATCTGGATGAACCTGATGGTGCTTTGAATCTGGCGTTCGCGGGTTTGTGCGTCGGGGGCGTCTTCGGCGCGTCCGGCGCTTGAGGAGAGTGAACCGTGTACGAGCATCGCAAGTTCGCGAATGTCGTTTTCGGGTATGTATTTTTCGGTGATGGCGTCGGAGAGGATGTTTGCCAAAACCATTTGCAGTTCGCTTACGTGTTTGCCGAGGCGCGCGTAAGACTCGGGTGAGAGCATGGAGCGCATGGCGGGTCCGGGGGGAAGGTGTCTGCGGGCGAGGTCTTCGATCTGCAAGCGAATATAGACGGCGAGCTGATCGATGGGGTTGGTGACTCCGGTGATCCCTTCATCAAGTTCGTGCAGGAACCGTTCGGTTTCGTCAAGGGCGTAGGCAACCAGGAGTTCGCCCATGTCAGCGAAGTAATTGTAGACTGCTGTGCGCCCAATACCGGCGTTTTTGGCGACGTCGGTCATGGTGAGTCCGGGGAGTCCTCGGGAGTAGAGGAGCTTCCCGAAAGATTCGAGGATGGCACGTTTGGTGTTTTCGCGCTGAGCGGCGTTTGTTGCGGCAGAAATACGAGGCATAGTGACACTTTACCGCAGAACGTCAATAAATTGCGACTGTGGCACAAAAAATTACCGAAAAACTTGAGATATTTCTCAACGAGCGCATCACGCCCTGACTAGGAATGAAAATACTGTGCTCGGAAAATTTAGAAGCCCCGGCTTAGAGGTAGCCCAGCCGTGTGGCGGCACGCAAATCGTCCCGAATCAAAGAGGTCAGCGGATACCCACGATGCCCCTGCTTTGGCAGAATACGCAGCATAGTGCGTGCCTGCCGTCCCCGGTAAAACTCTTCACCCTCATGAGCTGCACGCTGTGCTGACCAGATCTGGCCCGCAGAAGCCGGTGCTTTGCCGTCGCGGTCTCCCACATGCCAGCTGAGCAGCATCCCGTTTAGGGAGCGGCTGGGCCCACGGAAACGCTGCGGAATACCGTCGGAACCGCCTCCGCCGATCATAGATGCGCCCCCGCCCAGCAGCCAGTCGTTGGAATGCGACAACAGTTCGTAGGTAATAAATTCCGCTCCGCCCGAATACCCGGCAAGCCAGATGCGCGTGCGATCGTATCCGTAGCGTTCGGCGAGGTCGGCGGCAAGGGCACGAAAAACACGGCCGTTCCTGCGGGCGCGCACCCACCAGGTGGTTGTGGGGTCATTGAAAACGGGTGCTTCAAGGGTTCCTGGTGCTAACACGGGCACGCACAGCATGCGGTGTTCGCGGGCAATATCGGCGAGGTCGCGTCGCAAACTGGAGGTGCGGCTGAGCAGCCTGCTGTTGGAACGAAGCAGGTAATCGCCGTCGAAGAAGAAAAGAATTCCGGGCGGCTCGGTCTGGGATGCTTCAAGATAGTGTGCGTTATCGACCCGATAGTGCAGGGTTCGTCCGTAGGCACGATAGGGAAGGTACCCGATGAGTTCGCTGGAGGAAACGAGCAGGGGTTCCAGAACCGAACCGGCGCGGCGGGCACCGCGCATCGCCGCCGAAATGCTTCGGGGCAAACGCGGGATGTGCGCGGTTGTGCGGCGCACGGATGAGCGAGCAGGTTCTTGGTGACCCATATTTATAGTTTAAGAGGAGGCAGCCTGCACCGTAAAAAGGCTCGTGATGCGAATAAATTGGCGAAACTACGCTTTATCACCTCAAGAGCCTTTTTAGGTTCTCACTCAAACGGAGTTACTGGGTAAGATAGTGAGTGCTCGGGTGGCAGACGAGCATAATCTCAAAACAACATTCACATCAAATCTTTCAGGGAGAACTATGTCTACACCCGCTAAGGCACCGCAGGATATTACGACCCCGCCGTGGGCAAAGCGTCGCAGCTATTTTGACCTGCTGCTGGGCGCATCCTGCGTGATTCTGATTATTTCGAATATTGCGGCTACGAAAGGTATCGAATTCGGGCCGCTCCCATTTGAGCTTCCGCCGTTCACGAACGGCAACTTTATCCCCAGTGACGGCGGTTTCTTCCTGTACCCGCTGGCCTATGTACTCGGCGACGTGCTCTCTGAGGTGTACGGGTTTAAGCGTGCTCGCCGGGCTATTATCGCCTCGTTTGTGGCAGCGGCGTTTGCTGCCGGATGCTTCCTGCTGACTGTTGCCCTGCCGCCCGCCAGCTACTATGAGAATCAAGAGGCGTTCGCCATTATTCTCGGTCCCGTATGGCAGATTTTTGCCGGGTCGCTGCTGGGGTATTTGACGGGTCAGCTTCTGAACGCTTGGGTGATGGTCGCCATGAAGAAGGCCACCTCCGGGCGGTTTATGTGGGCGCGTATGATCGCTTCAACCCTCGTGGGTGAGCTGGCGGACACCATTATTTTCTGTGCGATTGCTTCGCCTATTCTGGGGATTACCAGCTTGGATCAATTCATCAGCTACACCCTGGTCGGGTATGTGTATAAGTGCCTGGTTGAGATTGTGCTCATGCCTATCAGTTACCCGGTGATTGGCTGGTTCAAACGGCACGAGATCGAGTACGACGGTTAGGCTGATGCTGCACACCGCCGTGAAAAATTGATGATGTGGCGAGAAGCAGATGGGTTGTCCGCTTCTCGCCATTAATATTTGTGGCGCTGTATCCTTGTGCGGTGGGTGGCGCATCCTATGCACAAATTTGCATTACGTCGTGGAACACCCAAAAATAACCAAACTCTGAGAATCATAGGGAAAATCTGTTTCGCCACGCACAAACCCATGCAAAAAGTTGCATAGATGATGCTCGGCGCGGGATAGTTATTCGATACGCCTTTGCCACATTTGCTACAGACCGGGTACCGAGCCGCGCTCGGTTTCGACGCGACATACGAGGGCAGGCGCCCAACCGATGAACGAAAAAATGGAAAGCACCACCTGATGAGTAAAGCACAGGACGCCTCAGCACCTAAGACGGCACCGGCAGAAAACGGCGAACTGAAACGTTCCCTCTCGCACGGTCAAATGACTATGATTGCGATGGGTCTCGCCCTGGGGACCGGCCTCTTTCTGGGCTCTGGTTCCGCCATTAAAATTGCGGGACCCGGTGCTATCATCGCCTACGCTGTTGGCTCCATGATCGCCGCTATTATCGCGGCATGCGCGGGCGAAATGGCGGTTCGCCACCCCGTTCCCGGCGGGTTCGGCACCATCGCAACCAGATACCTCAGCCCCTACGCCGGGTATATCGGCCGTTGGGCATATTGGGCAACCACTGTGCCGCTGACCGGCGCCGAACTCGTGGCGGTCGGCAAATATTTCTCGTACTGGTTCCCCGCAATTCCGCTGTGGGTGACGGTGGCAGCCTCCGGCATCCTGATTCTCATCCTGAACCTGGTGAGCGTTAAATCCTTCGGAGCCCTAGAATTTTTCCTCTCTTCCATTAAAGTAATTGCGGTTATCGTCTTTATCGTGCTGGGGCTGCTTCTTGTGTTCGTTGGCCTGCCCGGACACGCTGCGGTGGGTACCGCAAACCTCGTGAACGACGGTGGGCTTCTTCCCAACGGACTCGGCGCCGTCTGGGTTTCGATGGCAATTGTGATGTTCTCTTTCGGTGGTGTTGAGATGCTTTCCATCTCCGCCGCAGAGGCGCAGAACCCGGCCCGTTCGGTACGCACTAGCGTCAAGGCCATGATCTGGCGGCTCTCCAGTTTCTACGTGCTCTCAATGTTGATTATTCTGTGCCTGATGCCCTGGCAGCAGGCGGCGCAGACCGGCAAAGACCTCAACCAATCGCCCTTCGTGATGGTGTTCTCTGAACTGGGCATTCCTTATGCGGCAGATATTACCAACTTCGTGATTTTGATCGCCGCGCTTTCGGGCGCGAACGCCTCGCTGTATGCGGCAACCCGCCTGCTCCACGCGCTTGCGGGCGATAAAATGGCACCCACGTTTGCGGGCACCACGAACCATAACGGCGTGCCCGTCACCGCGCTTATGCTCTCTTTCCTGGGTGTGGTGATCGCATCTGTCATGGCGGTGGCAGAAATCAGTAATATTTTCGAGTTGCTGATGGCCCTGGTCACCCTATGCGTCCTGGTGGTGTGGATTATGATTCTGCTGACCTATCAGGCATACAAGAAGCACCAGGGGAACTCCTCAGGATTCACTGTCTGGGGTGGGCGCATTACGGCGGGTGTAGGGCTTGCCGGGGTGCTTGCCACGCTGGTCGCCCTTTTCATGCTTCCTGATTCGAGCGCCGTAGTATCCGTGCAGGCGGGCGTGGTGTTCTTCGCCATTATCTCCGTTTTCTACGTGGTGTTGGCGAAAAAACGCGGCGGTTTCCCGCGTGCCGATCTTGACGCGCTTGCCGAACAACAGAAGGAAGACGCATAGTCTGTTGCTATACCGCGAGCAGATAGTATTTTGACGAGAAGATAGCGCTATCTTCTCGTCAAAATACTATCTGCTCGCGGTTAATACGGGCGATGTACTACCCTAGAAACACACTCATTCTTTGACATTTTCACAACATCACAGTCCAGGCACTCAGAACCCGAAGAAGGCTTAAACATGACCGACGGCCACACCCCTCAACCTGCTAAGAGGCATAGAAGCGGCGCTGCGCATCCAGCTGGCGGAGCACCACGCAATAAATCCGCCCGCGCCGAACTCAAGCGTTCCCTCTCGCACGGACAGATGACCATGATCGTTATGGGCTCGGCGCTTGGCACCGGCCTATTCCTGGGGTCCGGGCGGGCAATCGCTATGGCCGGACCAGCCGTTATTCTTGCGTATGCTATCGGCTCGGCGCTCGCCTCCGTCATAGGCGCGGCCACTGGCGAGATGGCGGTGCGTTATCCGGTGCGAGGCGGTTTCGGCGCTATCGCCACCAGGTACCTTGGCCCCTATGCCGGGTTTCTCACACGATTAGCCTATTGGACCGCAACCGTGGTCATCACCGGCGTAGAACTGGTCTCTGTGGCCACCTACCTGAATTACTGGTGGCCGCAGCTGCCCCTGTGGGCGGGCATCGCAGTATTCGGTGTAGCAATTATTATTCTGAACATCACGAGCGTGAAATCCTTTGGTGCGCTCGAATTTTTCCTCTCGTCCATCAAAGTTATATCGGTGATCGCCTTTATTCTGGTGGGTCTGTGTCTGGTATTCTTCGGACTGCCCTCACATGCGGCGGTCGGCACCGCTAATCTTGTCAATGATGGCGGGTTTATGCCCCACGGGTTCGGCGCGGTCTGGCTTTCACTGGCGGTCGTGATGTTCTCCTTCGGCGGTATTGAGATGATCTCTATCTCCGCCGCAGAAGCCAAGGATCCCGCCCGGTCGGTGCGTTCCAGTGCGAAGGCTATGATGATTCGTTTGGCAACGTTCTATGTGCTGGCGCTGTTTATTGTGGTGTCGATTATTCCGTGGCGTTCGGCGGGCGAGCTGGGCGAGAAGGTTGAAACCTCCCCGTTTGTTCTGGTTTTCGATCAGTTGGGCATTACGGGCGCGGCTCATTTCGTGAACTTTGTGGTGCTTATTGCGGCGCTGTCTTCGGCAAACGCTAACCTGTATGCCGGTGCCCGCCTGATGCACTCGCTGGCGACCGACCGTATGGCGCCTCGCGCGCTGGCTGCGGTGAACGCCTCCGGGGTGCCTTCGCGTGCCGTATGGGTTTCCACCAGCGGTGTTGTTATCGCTATTCTGCTGGCGCTGTTCAGCCCGCAAGAAGCATTCCTCTCCATGATCTTCCTGATTATGGTGTGTGCGCTTACCGTGTGGGTACTGATTTTGCTTGCGTATATTGTGTACCGGCGGGTTGAGGGTCAAAGCTCGACATTCCGCCTGTGGGGCGGGCGCGTTACAGCGGGCGTGGGCATCATGGTGCTTTTCGCCGTGTGGGTTGCCCTGTTTATGGTGCGTGGTTCGCTCATTCCCGCGATTGTGGGTGTGGGGTACTTCCTGGTTCTGACGATTGTGTATTTCGCGCGTGTGAAACATACGCTCACGGTTGATGAGGATGCGTTTGCCGAGGCACAGCAGGCTTCCACTGAGCACGCCACGGCGTTAGATGAGGAAGAGGAGGCGTTGAAGACAGCCTCCGAATTCGGTCGTTAGAGTGCTTTGCTGATGCGGCGCATGCTGGGTTTCGTCGCTGAAGTGCGGAGTGATGAGTGCTCTGCCGTAGCCATCACCATAATAATTTGCAGGGGAAACCTCAAGTAATGATGATTTTATCTATCATGTAGCACTTGAAGGTTTTGTGGGTATTCTCAAAAGACCGCGAAATTCACAAAAAGTTTTTCTGTAACAAACCCGCAATAATGCATCATAGGCTTACAAGAGGGTCTATAGTTATTGGTGAACCGTATGATCTTGTATGCGTTCAAATGTCTGTGTGTTGGGTGTTCCCCGGAGGCGGTGATGCTTCCGGGGAACATCATATTTAAGGCTATTTAAGATGTTTTGGTATCAGCAGATGACGATCTAGTGAGAATTTCTTACAGTGCGCTGCATAAGCCTAACAGTAGTGCAAGTTAGGGGAAGTACGACTGTAAAACTTTACCCATATACGTATTTATGCATAAAAATGCACAAGGTAGAGTTAAGAGCATGAACGCACATCAATCCACTGCGAACCCATCAACTTCGATAACCGGCGAATCCGGTCTGACCGTGCAGGTGCCGCCGCGCTGGGGTGATATGGATGCCTACGGGCACGTCAATAACGTTGCAATACTGGGCCTTCTCGAAGAGGCACGCATCGCCGTCTTCGGACCGCCACCGTCTTCAGGGCAGAAACCGCAGAATTTGCCCGCACCGCCCATCCCGCTTTTTGAAACCATGCCCGATGGAGTGCAGGCTCTGATCGCCGAACACGGGGTGCGTTATTTGGGTCAGCTTCCCTATACGGGTGAGCCTCTGAAGGTAAATGTGCGCGTCGAAAAGGTGAGCGCCGCCTCGGTGCGGGTAGGTTACAGTATCTATTCCCCGGTGGATCATGCCGAGTGCGTGCGTGCCTTCACTGTACTGGCTTTTTGGGATGCACCTGCCGCCCGCCTCTCTCGCCTCACCCCCGAACAGCGGGAGCTTTTGACACAGTGTATGCCGTAGCACTTTGACCGCGAGCAGATAGTATTTTGACGAAAAAATAACCGAGCTCCATCTGCTCGCGGTATGTGCGGTTGGGGGGGGGCCAACAGCCCGGTCACCCTATCGTATACAATGTGATTTAGAAAACATGCCCGATGGTTTACCCGCGAGGGCTCAAGGCAAAATACCACGTGAGGAGGTGTGTATCGTGCAGCAGATAGTGTTCGGCGGCGCAGAGGCATAGGCAACTATCCCTCTGAACCGAAACGAAAGCATGAAAAAACTAACTCAATACTTCAAAACTCCCCTTCTGCTCATCACCCTGATCGATGGATTCGCAGACGCATCCTTCGGTTTGATCCTCATCGTTTATATCTCGCGCATTGCCGAGCCCTGGTGGCTCACCGTCATGGCTGTCGGCGGGTTCTTCACCGGCATACTCTTCGGTCCTTTTACGGGCTGGGTTGCCGATCGTTTTTCGGGTCGGGCCTGCTGGTCTGGCTCCCTGGCCGTATCCTCGCTCTGCGTGGCAGTCATCGCGTTTTTCCCGCATCCGGTCACTATCGTTGCCATGAGCGTGCTCAACGGAGCCGCCGGAAATCTCACTAACGCCGCCGAATTCAAACTACTGCCGAAGGCGCCGGGTATGACCCCGTCGAGCGCATCCGCCTCTATTGTGGGAATCGGTTCGTTCTGCTCGATCGTAGCCCCGCCTGTGGGCGCCTTCTTCGCCACCTGGAACATGACCGCCACTATAGTAGGCTCTTCGGTACTCTTGCTGACTGCGGCAGTCATCGCTTGGTTTAACGTGCCAGCACGGCGCGGTCATGAACTTTCCGATGCGATTAAACGCGATAGTTTGAAAGATATTTTCCTAGGATTCTCGGCTATTTCCAGCGCTCGCGCCCTCGTGATTTTCTTACCTGTGATGGCGGTCGTGGTTGCTTCCACCACGATGGAAGGCATCGCCGGGGTGTTCTACCTGCAATCCATCACGAACACTGTATTCGAGTATTCGCTCGTGTTGGCGATGTGGGCTGTCGGGGCGCTCATCGCTAGCGTTTTCTATGGGCGCGGATGGTACAAGCCGCAGCTGGTGAACGCGATTTTGTGGGGTGGATTCTTTATTGGCGCCGCGATTCTGCTGGAAGGGCTGGTGGCGAATCCTTGGATTGTGGGAGCTGGGTTTCTGGTAGGCGGGTTCTTCAACTTGATCCACAATATGGGTATTCGTGACATGGTGTATATGCAGGTGCCCGAGCATCGTCAGGGGCAGTGCTGGGCTCTTATCGGCTCACTGTTCAGCTCGATGGTGCTTGTGGGTGACCTACTCGGTACGCCGGGAATACTGGGGGATGCGCGCACTATTGTCATGATCGGCGGCGCGACGGCAACCGGTGCGGCGGTGGTGAATCTGCTGCTGTATGCGCTGGCGCGTAGCCGCACGGGGCACATCCATCGCGCTTAGATGCGGCTAGAAGAGGAGTCGGTAGGCAGAGAGCGTTTAGGGTGAGGGTAAGCATAAGGAGTAGTTAAGGTCACGGTGCAGAGTCTGAGGCAATCCGACCAGATATATGTGACCTATGATACTTTATATATGTCTAGTTTCTCGCTGAATACACCCTAGAGAGGGGTTAAGCAATGTTATCTTTAGCTGTTAATCGTCGTACCGCGCTCCTGTTCCTTGGTTCTGGTGCTGGGGCTGTCTTGATGAGTGCATGTGGTGGGAATACGTCAAATACCGAAAGCTCTGCTTCGCCTCTCGCAAGCTCTTCATCCGCGAGTTCCACGTCTTCGTCGTCATCAGAAACTCCATCAAGCGCTTCGCCCAGCGCTAGCCCAAGCAGGCTGAATAGCTTCCAGCGAGGATTTAATGTGGAGCTTAACAACGCGGATATGGAGCATACGGGCGAGGGCTATATGTATTCCACGCGCGAAAAGCAGGGATATGGGTGGTCGCATCCTAAAAGGCCTCAAGAAATGAGTGAGAACTCTGAACTTGGGCTGTACTATAGCTGGGCATATGCATCGGCTGGAATAAGTTATGCCATGAAAACGGGTGACGATACGTATATTAAGCAGTCTGGAATGACTGAGGGCGATCAGAAGCTTTTTAAAAGTATTGCTCTTTTGGAAGAAACGCGTGAGGGTAAGTATTGGGAAGAGTCAGGTAATTTCATATATAGACTAGGATCCGATCACCCCGAGAAAAAGGGTGAAGAATATTCCTGGCCTTATCGATTACAAATGTTTCATGGAGACTTCTACGTGCGTAACGGAGAAGTGCATGAAATTCCTGAGAATACCGATGGTTGGGGAAAGATTGTTTACTCCGATGGAACCCTTAAGGCGAGGTATCTTGATGGTGCCTGGCAGATGGAGGGGTTCTTTGAAGGTATCGCTACTAATACTGTTGGAAAGCCCTTTGATAAATAGCCTGTTATTTGTTCGGGAGAAACACAGCTTCACGCAGTAGCTTTTCTCTGTTTTGAGACCGCAGAAAAAGGTTCTTGGTGTGAACACAACGCTAGATATCCGGCGTTGTTCACGCTAAGAAACTTTTTAGTGTATATGAATAATATTTTATAGTTTTCTCAAAGTTTAAAAGGATAGCAGGGTATGTAAATTTTGAGAATAGTATATGGCTTAGTGCGAACGCTAGAATATCCAGAAAGCACTTAGAGAACCATGTGTACGGCTCGTGAAAGAAAATAAGGCTAATTATATTTCATATCACTATAAAAACTTTAATGATAGTGTTCCTCGTATGCACTCTGTATCAAAAGACGGAAAGCATTATATTCCTCAACACACTATGAAAAACTATCGTTATAAAAATTGAGGAGTACTTATGTCTACGAAAAAGATGCGTACTGTAGCCCTAACTGCGCTCGCAGTTCCTGCCCTGATTGGCTCGGTCATGGCAGCCCCCGCCCAGGCAGAGGTGCAATCGGGAACTAACCTGACCTATACTTCGCCCCAAAATGTGAGTTCGCAGTACCACGTTTACGCCGATAATATCGACTGGTCACAGCCCGTGGGTGTGGTGTTTTACTTCGATGGCGACTATAACCGGGACGACGTAGACAGTTCTTTCTTCTACAACCCTAAAGGTGACACCATGCAAGGTATGGCGAATGCAGCTCAGAAACACAACAAGGTTTTTGTCTCTGTGGATACGCCCGATGAGTTTGATCCAAATGAGGCGAATGATTACGCCACTTGGTGGGAAAACGCTGATGGGAATGGCGACTATTTCCGCAGTTTTGCCCAGATGTTTATCGCCGATTCAGATATAGATGAATCGCAAGTATGGCTTATGGGATACTCTGGCGGCGCCGAATTTATCACCTACGAGCTTGATGCCGATCAGCAGGGAACCTGGCGTTCCGGCGGTGGTTCCATCATGGTTGGCGGTGGCGGTGGAAAGAATGGGCGCATGGAGACTCAGGCGCCGCAGAACATTAAAACGCAGCCTATGTTCTGGTGGGTGAACGAAAAAGATACTCGCGGCGCTACTACACCGGAATGGTGGGACGCTCTCAACACGGCTACAGCCGGTCACGACTGGTATGCGAGGGAAGGGTATAACACCCAGCCGATGAAAATCGACAAGAAAGAGACGACCTTTAATAACGCTCATACAGATTATGACCTTCCGGGCATCCTCGATCAGCTGTTGTCATAGTCAGAGGGATAACTCTCCGAACCTCTCTGAATAATTGCTTGGGGTACGCCATTAAAAGGCTCTTGATACGAATGGAACGGGATTTTCAACGCTTTATTCGCATCAAGAGCCTTTTTACGTGGTAAAGATAGTAGTGTTAGTGTAGCTTCAAGAAAGCGGATCTTACGATGGTTTACATTGCTATATATACTTTTATGTTGGTAAATACTTCACTTTTTCTGTAAAGAGGTTTTTGTAAACTCCTCAATAAGCTCGGCAACTTCTGGCCACACTCCGTAGCCATCACTGGAGGCGATATGACCAGCCGATGGTAGTACTGTTAGTTCTGCGCCCCATGCTTCGGCTAAATCCTCAAGGACTTTCAAGCTCATAAAAGGATCGTTATCGCTGCCAATGACTAACGTAGGAAACGGCAGCTTGTTGTACGGCAAGGGGGATTGAGCTGTAATGTCAGGTGGCAGGTGTTTATCATCGACATTAGCCGGAGCCACGAGAACAGCAGCTTTGACTTTGAATTTATGGGGCGAGTCAGTATTAGCCCATTGCGCTATTGCGTTTGACCCGCAGCTGTGTCCTATCACAATTATCTCGTCGTCGAGCAAACAGAGCGTATTTTCTATCTCCTGAACCCACCGTTCTCGGTCTACGAAGTCCCAATTACCGTGAATTATGCGCTCAAAAGACGTATATGTGTTTTCAAGGTGGGTTTGCCAATGGTCGGGTCCTGAGTTTGTATACCCCGGACTAAGCACATACTTCATATCTACTCTTTCCTTATCGAGGAGGGGCGTTAACATTGAATCGCCCCAAGAGTACTATTGCATGCCCACCATAACACCGGGGCGTTACCGGCGTATTACTGCTTTGCGCAAGCAGAAGGCATGAAGCCGAAGGGTGGAACGGCAAGCGAGGCATAGCAGAGTCGCCGCGGGGAAGTGGTGCAACCTTCATGAAGATCTTGAGAATTCCTGCACGGTTGTACAATGAAACTATGTCCCCACTGTTGAGGAGATCTCTATGAAAACTCGTTCTTTCGTGACTCTTGGTGCCGCCTGCCTGCTGGCGCTGACCGCCTGCTCGGGCGGCGGCGATACGAACGCGCAGAACACTGCCAGCGCCTCCTCCCCGCATCAAAGCAGCTCTGCGAGCCGCAGCGCATCGGCAAACCCGAGTACAAGCGTGAAACCTGTTATGCCTGAGCGCACTCCGGTGGTCAATGATGACTCCACCATGCAGCCTTCCGCAAGCTCAAGCAGCACCCCAAACCCCTCGAATTCCGCCCAGGTGTGGACCTCCCCGGGAGCGGTCAAGACGGGTACGGTCACTACCGCATCGGCTGACCCGAACGCGGGTAATCCCACGAACGTGCGCCGTGCAGGGGAGACTTGCGGATCCATTAGCCAGCAGGGTCACCTGAGGGGCAGCAACGCACAGTTACGTGTGGTTGATGGCGTGGTAGATTGCGATTACGCCATGTCGATCATGACCCAGTACATCAACAGTACCCCCACCCCCGATAACCAGACCCAGCACTGGGTTATGCGCATTCAGGATGCCACCTGCTACTGGCGTCCGTTCTTGGACTATACCCCCGATCGCGGTGCACCCGAGTGCGTTGTGGAAGGGCATAATATCAAGATCACGGCGCGTCTGGACGACCCAGAAGCTGCCATGCGTGCCTATAAAGAACTTGACCCAAAGAACCCGGAATATCAGTCCAAAGATTAATACTTCGCCAATATTCATAAAATACGGGTGGGGATCGGACAGTTTCTTATAACAGAACTGTCCGCTCCCCACCCGTATTGTGCGTGGTCATTTGATGACCGGTTACGGTGTTTTTCCTGCTGCAAAAGTCTCAAGACCGCTTGAGCCTATGCCGTATCCTCTTTGAGTAGAGCATCCAACCGCGCGAAAGTAGACCGCCAGCTGGCGCGTACCTCCTCGTGTACCGAGACCGGCATGGGGCCGATCTCCACGGTGATGCGCGTACCCTCGCCCACGCCATCGGGGGTAATAACCGTCTCGGGAAAAAAGCGGAACCGCTGATAGACAACCACGCCTCCGGGGTTCCCTAAATGGTCCGGAAGCTGTTCGGCATATTCGAGCTCCTTGAGCGGATCAATAGCGAGAAACCGACTCTGCAGAACGCATGATACCGAGGCATCAAGCTCGTTAATCATCGATAGCCGCTGCATGCCGCCGACATAAGGTTCCAGCACAATATCTTCGGCACGGGTACGCCACCCCGTCGGCCCATACCAGCGATGCAGCAGATTCGGGTTCAGAAACGCCCCGAAAACCTGCTCGACGGGGGCGGCAATCTCATGGTCGAAGATGAGAAGTTCTTCGTCGGGAACCTTAGTGATGCTCATCGTACACTCCGTGACGGTTGTTGATTTAGGGCTTCTTACCAGAGTAATAGTTACCGAGGAATTCGTCACGGTACTCAAAGTAGGTGCCGTCTGCAATCGCGGCGCGCGCATTATCGACCATGCGCACAATAAACCGCTCATTATGAATGGAAGCGAGGGTTGCCGCCAGCCGCTCATCCGCTTTGAATAGGTGCCGCAGATAGGCGCGCGTATAGTGTGCGCACGTATAACAGTCACACCCCTCATAGATGGGCGAGAAATCTGCCTTGAACCGGGCATTCGTCACGTTAAAACGCCCGGTGGGGGAGTAGAGCGCCGCGTTACGCGCCACGCGGGTGGGCGAGACGCAGTCGAAGGTGTCCACACCGTTTTCCAGCCCCACAAAAATATCATCCGGTTCCGAAATGCCCAGCAGGTGGCGGGGTTTAGCCTCCGGGAGTTCTTCGGCGCACCAGCGCACAATGGTGCCCAGGTTCTCCTTTTCGAGGGCACCCCCGATACCGAACCCGTCGAACGGCATATCGCCTAAATCGCTGCAGGCTTTGCGGCGTAAATCCTCATACTGCGCGCCCTGAATCACCCCAAAAAGTGCCTGGTAGGGTTTGCCTGTGCGCTTATCTGTGAGCCGTTCATGCTCGGCAATGCAGCGCAGCGCCCATAGGCGGGTGCGTTCCAGCGCCTCTTCTTGGTATCCGCGGGAATTGTACAGAGTGGTCAGCTCGTCGAAGGCAAACATGATATCTGCCCCGATCTGATGCTGCACCTGCATTGAAACTTCGGGGGTGAAACGGTGAATCGACCCGTTGATATGGGACTTAAAATTCACGCCGTCATCATCAATATGCGCCAGGCGCTCCTTGCCGTGAGCCACATCGTCGTCACCAATCGGGCGCCCATCGGCCCCCTTCGCATCGGCAACGGTTCCCATGTCAATCACCTTTTTGAACCCCGAACCCAGGCTCATCACCTGGAACCCGCCGGAGTCGGTGAAGGTTGGCCCGTCCCAGTTCATAAACCGCCCCAGCCCGCCAGCGGCATCCAGAATCTCGGGTCCGGGCTGCAGATACAGGTGGTAGGCGTTCGCCAAAAGCGCCTGCGCCCCGAGTTCCTTCATCGCTTCGGGAAGCACCGCTTTGACGGTCGCCTTCGTACCCACGGGCGTGAAGGCGGGAGTCTCAATATCGCCGTGCGGGGTGCGAATCACACCCGTGCGCCCCAAAAACTGCCCGCCGTTAGCCTCAACACGCTCGGCAGACGGGGATGCGGTCTCGGCAAGGCGGCTCGTGACGGTAAAACCGAAGTCGGGGTGGGGGAACTCGTTGTTCATCTGTGCCTTTGAAATATACGGGTACGACTAGGGGAAATGTGCTTACTCCGGGGAGGGGTGCGCACGGCTATTATACAGGCGCGGCACGTCAGAGCATCTGCAGACCCGCGCCGTCTCACCTCGTGTGTAAGAGCATGACGGGACGGGCCTGATAAGTGGCGCACCCCACCAGGACCGGAAAAGACTTAATCTTCGGCGCTCAGGCGGGCGGCGGCCTCCAGAGTCATCCACGCCTGAAGCTGACCGGATAGTTCCACGGGCTTACCTGCGGCGAGCGCATCGCGCGCGGATACGGTGAACTTCGGCGAGAAGATGGC
Source organism: Rothia sp. HMSC036D11 (assembly GCF_001814205.1). Taxonomy (NCBI): domain Bacteria; kingdom Bacillati; phylum Actinomycetota; class Actinomycetes; order Micrococcales; family Micrococcaceae; genus Rothia; species Rothia sp. HMSC036D11. Next base: position 41,433 of record NZ_KV815277.1, on the reverse strand, counting down.
GATCGCCCGGTCACGAATTTCGTTCGGGTCAATACCAGGTTCATTCAGCGGCAGGGTGGGGTCGAATTCGCGGCGCCCCTCCCACACCGCGCGGGCGCTGCCGTATACAAGGGCGCTCGCTAGGGATCGTGCCTCCGGGCTGAGCATGGTGGACATTGCGGCCTGCGCTAGGTAACGCACCAGAATACCGGTGAAGAGCGCACCGTCGCCGTTGTCACCGGAGTGAAGTACGAGATGATGTGAACCGTCTGAGAACTCGAAATCTTCGCTGAGGTTTTTGACGATTCCGACGATCAGGCGTTCGGCGCGCAGCAGGTATTCTTCACGGCGGTCGTCTGAAATTTCCGAGGATTCCGCAAGCGTCAGAAGCACCGCTAAGGTTGTGCCCTGATTGTAGGTGTAGATATTGCGTTCTACGTCAAAGGGAACATCGCGGTGGCCGGTAATGTCATCAACCATCACATCCTGCGGGCGCAGGTTAGCGCCATCGAAGTAGAGCATACGGTCGCCGTCCCAAAGAACATCGTTGAGCCAGGACATAAGATTCTGCGCGGTTTTTATTTGCCCGATGCGCGCAAAAGCAAGGGCCGCGGGAGCGGTTGCCGGGGTATTGCAGAAGTCTCGTTTGCCTTTGGACCAGCTCATGCCGCCACAGGAATGAAGGCCGGTGTTAAGCCTTTCAAAGAGTACCGATCCGGCATCCTGCGCCGTAACGTCCGAGGCGCCGGTGATTGTTTTACTGAGCCTATTGAGCCGCCCCACGGCGAGCGCCAACCATGCCATATCGTCATAGAAGTCGTTTGCAAATCCCAGGTTGCGGGTATGGATGCCGCGTACCACGCTCCTGGCGGTAGCGAGCATGTTCTGGGCTTGTTCGGTGTCGCCTTCACGGACGGCACGTTCGCCCGCATCTATAATGCAGTCGAGTAAGTGCGCCTGCCACCAGTAATGCCATTCGGCAAACCGTGCTCCTAGACCACGCGATTCGGGCATCTGCACTGCACCGAGCAGGGTTCCGGGTACGCCAAAAACGCGGCGGGTGTATCGACTGAGGATAGAGTCGGCGGCACGCGAGGCGCGTTGCGCATGCTCGGCGCTGGGGACTGTTTCAGAAGGGTGGTTGGAGGTCACGTTCTTTCTTCCTTGCTTATGAAAGCTACCTACGATACTGCCACAAGAGGCGAGGTGCTACCACATTATCGCATTATTGGTACTTGGGTCGTGTCACATTTCGCGGTGCGAGAGAAAGCGTGCGTGCGCTGTACAGGGTGAGCGGTTTGTTCGTGAAGGGGTGTACACAGTCAAGACGATGCGCTAGAAGCTGCAGCGGCACAGACGCATCGTTTGGTGCTGTTGGCAGAACCTGCGGGTAGAGAACGTCGCCGAAGATGGGGGTTCCGAGCAGGTTCAGGTGCGCCCGCAGCTGGTGCATTTTGCCGGTGTGCGGAGTGAGTTCGTAGAGGGCGAGTTCTTCGCCGGGCGCCGGATAGGTCAGATACGGGTTTTGTGCGCCAGATTTGAGAGGAACACTTTGCGGTGCTTGATAGATTTCTCGGATGCGTACCAGAGTTTCCGCATTTACGCTAAGACCCGCGCGCTCGCATTCGCGGACTGAGTACTGCCGCACCTGTAGAATATTGCGATCCTTGTCGATGCGGCTGCACACCTGCATACCCTCGCCCAGCATACTCTCACGCAGGTCTTCGCCCGGTGCCGGGGCGATAGCAAGGTAGGTTTTGGTGACCTGCCGGTTCTGAAACATCGTTTGGAAGGGGCCGCGCGCGTCTCGGGTTTTGGCGAAGAGTAAAATCCCTGCGGTAGGGCGGTCCAACCGGTGAACGGGCGTGAGCAGAGGATTATTCTCGCGTACCCGCAGTTTGGTGAGCGCGGTCTGCGCGACATAGGCGCCGCGCGGGGTAACGGGCAGATAGTGCGGCTTATCTACGGCGAGCAGGTGCTCGTCTTCATAGAGAACCGGAAGGTCATCCGGCAGCGGCGGTTCCTCGGGAAGTGGGCGGTAGTACCAGATTCTTAGTCCGGGCAGATACGGGGATTGGTCGGTGAGGATCGTGCCATCATCGGTGCGCACCTCGTGCCGGGCGAAACAGTCGAGGATTGTTGCGGGGTCTTCGGGTGAGAACCGACTGATGAGGTACTGAGCCACCGTGCTGGGGTGTGCATCCGACCCTTTGCTCGTCTCATGCAGTGCTGGATACGCGGGCAGAGTCAGCGATACGGGGTCTATGCCCGCGCGCTGGGGCAGGGGTGGTGTGAAGAGGTGGCGATTGACTCGTCGCGGCATAGGTTGATTGTAGCGTGCTTTGTGAGTTGGCCTGTTCGGTGGAAACCTCTAGCTTCCTGCGTGAAAGTATAAGGACCGCGCCTTGAAGACAGCACATACTTAGGCCATCATGGCACGACCCTCTCATATTTTGGGTGGTATATGAACAGTGTGAAGTTAATGCGAAATATTCCTCGCAAAAGTGTCTAATAAATAAATAAAATCATAAAATTTGTTTCACTACCGTGAAGCATGGAACTGCTTAATAACGCGGCAAAATCAGCGTATAAGCATTAAACTTCATATTAAGTTTTATAGGTAGCGGCTTAGGGTTAGCGCGGTACTATTAAAAAAAGAGGTTCGAGAAATCGAACGATTAGAGGGATATATGGAACACAATGCACGCAACGAAGCTAAGCACACCGAACCCGCACAAAAAGCCTCTGAAAAAGCAGCTAAGAAGACGTGGCAGAGCGGTCAGCGTCTGACTCCGGCGCAACGGGAAGAACAAATCCTGCAGGTCGCGGCGGCTCATTTTGCGCAGCACGGTGTTGTGGTAGCCTGCATGAGCAGCATCGCTCGTGAGGCCGGCATTACTCGGGCACTGCTGTACCATTACTTCCCCGGCAAAGAGTCTTTGGCGGCGGCGGTAACCCGGCGCGAAGCACGGGCTGTTCTTGAAGCGCTCAGCGAGCACCACCCTAACCCGGTGGAGGCTCTTCGTGTTGAGCTGCGCTCCTACTTCGCCCATGTTGCTGAAGGCGGCAGTGAAAGCGATGCTCCCAGTACTCCTGATGAGTACTTGGAATGGATGCTCGAACGCACCGAAATGCCCGTTAACGACCGCACCCGCATGATTTTAGGCGGATGGCTGCATCTAGTCGATTACTTCGCCCGGCATGTAGTGCCGGGCAGCCCGCGCGGTAACACTCCGGCGGGTGCACGCGCCATGCGCGTCGATGAAGCTATCGACATCTGCGTTGGCGTGGCAGATACCATGACCGGCGGGTACTAAGCTAGAGCTTCTCAATGAGACCCCACATCGGGAGTTACCGAAAATATTTCGGTTCTCCTCGATGCAGGGCTTTCTGCACCTAAAGACCTCGGCATTTTAGAGGGAGCGGCGCATCCGCAGACCGCGTGGGGTATCCGCCGTGTTTGAGGTGTGTCTTAACCCGAAAAATCCCCCAGCATATCCATGGTTGGTACGAAGAAGAGCGTGCCGGTGGTGGCGGTGCTGAAATCTAAAAGCCTGTCGTAGTTACCTTCTGGAACACCGATAAACATATTTTTGAGCATCTTCTCCACGGTTGAGAATGTACTGGCATAACAGTTGAAGTAGGTGCCCATTTCGTTGTTACCCACGGTACCGAAGGGCATATTATCGCGAATAACCTTGAAATCATCGCCAACATTAGACAGCGCGGAATGCGAGTTGCTGGGTTTAACGTCGTCGGGCATCTCAATATCGTCCTGCTTGGTGCGCCCGATGACTTTCTCCTGCTCGGATACGGGCAGATTATTCCACGCCGTCATATCGTGAATATACTTCTGCACGAACTGGTAACTGCCGCCTCGATACTCCGGGTCTTCGTCACCGACCACGCCGAAGTATTCACGGGATGCAGGAGTATGCGGATTTTCCGTACCGTCCACAAAACCGATGATGGCACGCCCATCCCAGTAGCGGAAACCGTGCACTTCTACAATAGTTTCGGCAATATCACGCAGAGCATCGGTGATGATTGCGGCAATATCGTAGGCAACGCTGCGGTGGGTTGCCCGCACATGAAAGTGCAGATCTCCCGGAGTTGAAACTGCGGTATGCTTAGCTCCCTGAATCGGCTGAAACTCCACGAGTTCTTTCGGCAGTGGCTTCGGCAGATCTAGCTTTAACCAGGCGCTGTGGCTGATACCCATCACCAAGTTCGCCTTTTCGGGAGAATACCGGTTGGCGGCGGTGTGGTTCACGTTAATGACCAGCGCGCAGAGACTCTGAAAACCCTCAAGCAACGCTTGCTGAGAAATATCGTTCTTAAATTTCCACACCATAAAAACGGTGTTGGTATTCGGGTCTGCGGTTACCTGTTGTGATTCTGGTGGGAGCATAAAGCCACCCTACAGCTTGCATATATCCGCTGCAATGAACCCACCCCTATTCACTGGTTAAGCCTTCCCTGCTCGGCAGGTGTTTTCGGCGTGTTTAACGGTATGTCACCCGTCGATGTGCAGCACCCCAGTGCCCAAGCGTTATGAAAAATGTATTGCTGAGGTGGCGGAGTTCTGAGGATACGTTTAGAGGGAGCGGCGCATCCGTAGACCGCGCGGAGTTGTGTAAAAGCCCTGCGCAAGCAGCGCGCGCCGTAACGCCACCACCGGATGCTCGGGCAGCCGGTTAGAATCGGTCTTCGATGCTCCCCGATGAGTCGGCGGTTCCGGGGTCGCCAGAATATCACAATCGTTGAGTTTCTCCACCACGATCTTCTCAGCGATACCCGCCTGCACGATGCGCGCCAGCAGCGGGGCTGCCGCCTCAAGTTTGAGCGGGTCGGCCGTGAAAGACAGCAGGGTTTTGCCGCCGCGTTCCAGATAGAGCACCGCTTCGCCATCGAGCAGGATGAGGCAGGCACCCGCCTTACGCCCCGGACGATGCCGCACGGACTGGGCGGTCTCTGCGCCTTCGCGCGCAGCCTCTTCCGTACCGCCGGGTGTAGAAGAGGCCGAGAGTAAGCTGGGGACGGAAGGCCACGTGAGCGCCGCACCATAAGGATTCGCCGGATCTGTAGCCGCCAACAGAACACCCTCAAATAAACCGAATACTTCCTCGGTTTTTGTTCGCTTTACTCCGGTATTCTGCGGGGTGTCGGTGCCAATATTAGTGTAGGAGCGCACCGCATCCACCGTTGCCGGGAAGGCAAACTGAGCCGCACCCAGCCCCTCGATAAAGTATCCGCGCCGCACCAGGGCACGTTCCTCGGCAGCCGCATAGACGCGGTACAGGGCCGCAAAGCCGCCGGGCACATCCTCAGAGGCGAGCGCGCCGCGCGTGAGCACACCGTACCTGTCTAAGAGAAGTTCCGCACGCGCATAGGCGGTAACGGTCGCATCCGCCTCTTGCGAAGACTCGGTGCCCCCAGTATGAGGGCGGCTCTGGGGAAGGCTAATATGGCTGAAACGCCCGGAATCCCGGGCCGAAACCTGCGGATCAGAAGAGCTGGCACGAGTGCCGCTCAAGCCGCTATACCTGCGCGGATAAGTACCCGCAGAAGTACGCGCCGCCGACAGTCGTGCGGCACCGCGCCTGCGCACCGGGCGCGCTAGGGGAGCAGCGGGCCGCACCGGATGCGCACTCGATCCGCCCGCCAGCATGGCACGTACCGGGGCGAAAGTATCGTTCGTGACCAACCCAGCCCACACCAGGCGCCACAGTGCGGCAGACACCTCCGAAGCCTCCGGAAAATGCACAACCTCGCCCGAGGCGGCGCGAGAGGTCAAGATGTCGTTCACGCGCTCACGAAGCGGCATAAAGAACAGCCCGCCGCCAGAAAGCGCCTCAAAGACGGCGTGTTCCACCGGACCCAGCTCATCCAAGGCCTGCGTGCGGGAAGAATCGGGCAGGGTCAGCTCGGCGGATTCGGTAAGATGCAGGCTCACCCAGCCGTCATTGCCGGAGATTTCGCCTTCGCCGCGCCAAAGCACCTCTCCGCTGGCCAACAGACTATCTAAGAGCTGCGGCGAATAATCACGCACCCGAGCTAGCAAGACGAGGGTCTCCAAAGCAGAGGCGGGCACACGCACCCCGGCCAGCTGATCGATGACCGTCAGCAAACCCTCGCGACCCTCTAATGCCTCGGCGGATGAACCTTTGTTCTCGGTGAGAACCTGAACCGTGCGTTCGGGTTCGTAATAGGCACCGTATTCGGTGGTTTCTGCGAGCCTGCGCGAAACCTTGACCGTCTGCGCACGCACTCCCTGCCAGGCGGGCAGGAACGCGCCATAAGCACGCTGCGGTACCGGCTCAATCTCGCGGCGCAGCGCCGCCAACGACCGGGCACGAAGCAGGCGAAGCACCTCGGCATCCACCCATTCCAGGCTTGCCGTGGGCGCGGGGGAGAGCGGTATCGTATCGGCTGCCTCCGCGCGAGATACACGCAGTTCCTCAGGCAGGTACTCGCCCGAGAACAGTCGATTCTGTGTCTCTAAAGCGCGTAAAACCGGCAGAATAGCACCCGAACCCGTCGGCGTGATGCGGCTGAAATGGGCGCTCGCCTCGGCTGCGGTAAAGGGAATGTGCGTGCGCGCATACCGCGAGATCAGGTCTTCGAGCGGCGCGGCGACCGGTATGAGGTACGCCTGAGCAATCCCGACCGGAAGCGGCAGCCCTAACCCGTCGCGCAGCCTGGCGGCGTCTTCCACGGCGGCATAGATCGGTTCCGTGTTGCCCGCCGTATTTGAGCGCGGATTAATAACGAACGCCCTGCGGGATGCGACCAGCTCTTCGGCAAGCGTGCGAGCCTCTTCGGCGGTGGCGTGCGGGGTAGTTTCAAAGTCTTCTTCCGGCAGACCCCCGTCGGTATTTTCGGCTGAGTGCCCTGTTTCATGTGAAATATCAGCCTTTTTAGATCGACTTTCGCTGCCTTTTGGAGTGCTCTGAGAGATCTCGGGCGCGGCCTCAACCCCGGACCCCTCATTCCCGCGCAGCCGTAGCGCCAGTTCCCTCGCCGTGAGCGGACCGAGCTGGCGCAGAAGATCCGCCACGCCCTCAACCCCGCGTGCCCGATACTTCGCCCCGGTGCGCTGAAGACGCTCCTGAACCTCAAGAATCACCTGCGGATCCAGCAGATCGCGCAGCTGAGCGGTACCCAGCAGCTCCGCCAAAAGCGCCGGATCCAGTGCCAAGGCGGCAGCGCGGCGTTCGGCGGCGGGCGCATCCGTATCGTAAATATGCTCCGCCACGTACTCAAAAAGCATGGTGCGGGCAAAAGGCGAAGGCCCCTCGGTCTGCACCTGCGACAGGCTGATGCGCCGCGCGGCAATATCCCGATGCAGCTGAAGAAGCGCAGGAACATCATATACATCCTGCAAGCATTCGCGGGCGGTTTCCAGCAGAATTGGGAACTCGGGGTATTTGCGCGCAACATCCAGCAGCTGGGCCGAACGCTGGCGCTGCTGCCATAGGGGAGTACGCCTGCCCGGATCGCGGCGCGGCAGAAGCAGGGCACGGGCGGCGCTCTCTCGAAAACGAGACGCAAAAAGCGCCGATTCGCCCACACGATCCTTGACGATCTCCTCTAGCTCATCGGGCTCGAAGAGAAAAAGCTCAGCACCCGGCGGGGTATCTTCCACCGCGGGAATACGCAGCACAATACCATCATCTGCCGCAAGCGCGCTGGCATCAATACCGTACCGTTCCTGCACGCGGGCGCCCACCGCCACAGCCCAAGGTGCATGCACCGGATATCCGTACGGCGAATGCAAAATAACGCGCCAATCTCCCAGTTCATCGCGGCAGCGCTCCACCACAAACCGCGTATCGGTGGGGACCACGCCGGTAGCCTCGCGCTGCTCCCGAATATAGGCAAGCAAATTATCGCTCGCCCAAGAATCCAGCCCTAACCGGGTCAGCTCGGCGCGTATCGCAACCGTCGCTGAGGCGTCTTCGCTTCCGGAGTCAGCACCCGCAGACTTCGCTAACTCGCGGGTAAACTGTCCCAGACGACGGCCCAACGCCACAGGGCGGCCCACCCGCTCACCATGCCAAAACGGCAGGCGTGAAGGTTCGCCGGGTGCGGGGCTCACGCGCACCGCATCGTGCGAGATGTCCTCGATACGCCAACTGCTCGCGCCCAAGGCGATAACATCGCCCGCCCGCGATTCATAAACCATCTCCTCGTCCAGCTCGCCCACCCGTTTAGGTGCTTTGGAATCCTCAGAACCGGCCAGATAGACAGGAAAAAGCCCACGATCGGGAATCGTCCCGCCCGAAGTCACTGCGAGCCGCTGCGCACCGGGCCGCCCCTCAATTGTGCCGCTTAGCGCATCAGCGGTGGCGGTGCGATCCCAAATAATACGCGGGCGAAGCTCCGCAAACTCATCGGAAGGGTACCTGCCCGCCAGCATCTCTAAAGTACTGTCAAAGAGCGCGCGCGAAAGGTTCGCGAAAGGAGAGGTGCGGCGCAGCGCCTCGTACCAGGCATCCACCCCGATAGGTCCCAGAGCGCAGGCGGCGACGGTCTGCTGGGCAAGCACATCCAGCGGGTTAGCGGGAACGGTAAGCGGTTCTAAAGACCCGGCGAGCATACCGGACAGAGCCACGGCAGAGCCCAGCAAATCCCCGCGATGCTTCGGGTAAAAAAGCCCGCGCGAAACCTCGCCCACTCGGTGCCCGGCACGACCCACCCGCTGCAGACCGGAAGCCACCGACGGCGGAGATGCCACCTGAATAACCGCATCCACATGCCCCATATCGATGCCGAGCTCCAGGGAACTTGTGGCGACCACACACCGCAGCGAACCATTCTTGAGGGACTCTTCGATAAGCGTGCGCTGATCCTTCGCCACCGAACCGTGATGCGCCCGCGCCAACGGCGCAATATCTGGATCCTCACCAATGTCAGGCAGAGGCTCACCCGCAAGCTCGCGCCGTGAGAGCTCGCGGCGCACATGAATATCGTTGAGAGCCGCAGTAAGTTTTTCGGCAAGCCCACGCGAGTTCACGAACACGATTGTAGAACGATTATTCTCGATATCGTCCACGATGCGTTCCTGAACATAGGGCCAAATCGAGGCACGATACCCGGATGCGCGCTCGCCCTCACCGCCTGGCTTCCGTGCTCCTGCACTCGCCGTTGCGCTCGCAGCACCATCTTGTTCGGCGGAGTTATTCGGTAGCTCAAGGGGTAATCCTTCTTCGCCGGGGAAGGTGCCGATAGCATCCGCAAGAGTATAGGATGGCGCATCATCAGCTGCCTGAACCGGCAACTCTAGTGCGTCCGGGGCTGGACTGGGCGAGTCCTGTCCGCGTGGTGCCCGCTGCTCCCCGGGGGCATAGCTGCCCTGCCCGTAATCGTTTGCCCCGCCGAGTGCCGCCATATCCGGCACGGGTACCGAGAGCCGCAGATCCCAGCGCTTGGGCACCTGCCGCGCCACGATCGTTACCGGGTGCACTCCGCCTAAAAATGTGGCGACGGCTTCGGGTGGGTTCACGGTTGCCGACAGTCCGATGCGCTGCACCGGCCGCTCCACCAGCTGATCGAGCCTCTCCAGGGAGACCGCCAGATGCGCCCCGCGCTTGGTTCCCGCCAGGGCGTGCACCTCGTCCACAATCACGGTTGTCACGCCGGTGAGTGTCGAACGTGCCGCAGAGGTCAGCATAAGGTAGAGCGATTCGGGGGTGGTCAGCAGAATATCGGGCGGGTTGCTGATCAGCTGCCGCCTCTCGCGCGCCGGGGTGTCACCGCTCCGAATACCCACGGTAATATCGGGTGGGGTTCGCCCAGATTCCTTCGCCGTATGCGCAATCCCCGCAAGCGGCGCGCGCAGATTGCGCTCCACATCCGCCCCGAGAGCTTTCAGGGGCGAAACATACAGGATGCGCGTACCGCCCGCACGCTGTTTCTTGGTCTTTTGTATTTCTTCCCGAGCGCCCCCGTTTTTTCGCGCCTGAGCCGATGTCGTAAGCTCGCACTGATCCGATTCTGGGCTTTTGCCGCGGTAGAGCGCATCGAGCGCCCACAGGAAAGCGGCAAGGGTTTTACCGGAGCCCGTGGGGGCGATAATAAGCGCGTTTTCGCCCTTGCTGATACTCTCCCAGGCGCCTTCCTGCGCGGCGGTCGGAGTGCCAAAAGCGTTGCGGAACCATTGCTGAGTGGCGGGTGAGAAAGGTTCTAGAGCGTCGGGCATGGTCCCATTATCTCGTATGTGCCCCGGATTCTCCTTGAAAGTTTTTTGAGCGTGGCACATATTACAGGGGCAATTGTGCGCGAATACAAGACTTTTCCGTGTGATGGGGCCATAATAATTGAATATGTATATTACGTACATCATAAAATTTTACATGTAAAGTAATTTATTTCACTGAAAGGACACAGGTATGACCCGCTTGACCGAAGACCAGATCACCGCTCTCTTTCGCGAACCTCGCACCGTGAGTGCATTCACTGATCAGCCCGTCACCGATGAACAGCTGCAGAAGATCCATGAGATCGCCTACCTGGGGCCCACGGCCTTCAACAGCCAGCCCCTGCGCATCACCTGGGTAAAGAGCCCCGAAGCTCGCGAGCGCCTGGTCAAGCACATGATGGACGGGAATAAGGAGAAGACCCTCAAGGCTCCTGTAACCGCTGTACTGGCCTTCGATAAGAACTGGCAGAAGCGCTTTGGGGAATTCGCACCCCAGGCCGCTGCCTTTGAATCCTACTACGAGGCTGAAGAGGCACGTATTCCCGCGGGCGCGCTGAGCTCTGCACTTCAGGCTGGCTACTTCCTGACCGCCGTGCGCGCTCTTGGCCTGGATGCGGGCCCCATGACCGGCGCGGATTTCGACGGTATCGCCGCTGAATTCTTCGAAGGCACCGACCAGCAGCCCTTCCTCGTCGTAAACCTGGGTTATGGTGTGGCTCCCGAGTATCCGCGCGGTACCCGTTTTGAGTTTGATGACGTAACCCGCAGCATCTAAAAGCTGTGCTTCGCTCTTGCTGAGCCGCCGAGGTGCGCCTTCGGTCCCCAGCGGGAGTAAACCGCAGGAATCCGGTAGCTGTGTACATGTGTTCGGAGACCTGCGAATATGTGATGTACCGGTGGCTGCCGTATCTGATGATGCGGCAGCCACCGGTTTTTGCTGGGCTCTGAGGGAATGGGGAACTGCCGCGGCGTGAATTCTGGGGGTAGCCTTATGGTGCGAACCGGTGCATGATGGAAAGAACGGCGCGGTAGCCTTGCGGGGGACGAATAGATTCACCGTGTCGAGAGAACCTGAGGTTATAGGAAAGGATATGAGAGATGACCCGTTTATCTGAGGACCAAATCACCGCTCTTTTCCGTGAGCCCCGAACTATGCGTAAATTTACCGATCGGCCCGTCACTGATGATCAGCTTCGGGAGATTCAGGAGCTCACCTATCTGGGACCCACGGCCTTCAATAGTCAGCCCCTGCGCATCACCTGGATCAAGAGCCCCGAGGCCCGTGAGCGCCTGGTCAAGCACCTGATCGAAGCTAATCAAGAAAAGGCTCGTCAGGCACCTGTCAATGCCATACTCTCATACGATAAGGCGTGGATAGACCGTGCAGATGTGTTTAACCCCCGCGCGGCAGAGACTATCAGGAACTATTGCACGACCGAGGAAATTGTTACCTTTGCCGCTCAGCAGAGCGCCAACCTGCAGGCCGGTTACTTTATTACCGTTGTGCGTGCTCTTGGTCTAGACGCCGGTCCCTTATGGGCCGATTTTGAGGGGCTGTACGAAGAATTTTTTGCAGGGACCGACGAGCATCCCATCCTTGTGGTGAATTTAGGGTACGGCGTTCCAACCCAGTACCCGCGCGATACCCGGTTCGGATTCGATGATGTAACCCGCAGCCTCTAGCGGCTATTACGAAGGTAATTGCGATGCTGCCGCCAACGCGCCCGTAAAACGTGGTGGCGTATACCACGTGCGGGCGAACTCCTAGCGTTTTCCTTTCATCTGGTGGTCTATTTCATAGATAGGTAAGAAATATTTCTGTATCAGGGTGATGAGGTGGAAAACTTAGGTAAACCTCGTGTATAAATAAAGCATTGTGTAGATGCTGAAGAGGCGGTTCCTGTATGAGGAACCGCCTCTTGCTGTTATCGCTTCTTCTCGAAGCGCATCATTCGTGTGCTGATTGGTTACGAACCGAACTGTCCCACGGACAGCTGCTGAACTTTGCCGGTGCACGCCTCAGAAGAAGCAGAGACCGTCGTCCAGTTGCCGTCACCGGGAACCTGAACTAAGAATCCGTGCGCCATCGTCGGTGAACAGTTCTTACCCAGCGGACCAGCGTTGACCGAGGTCACTGGGGCGTTTGTAGATTCACCTGTGTGCAGAAGTGTGCCGGTGGGGTTCGTCGAACCTGCCGCCGGGCGTGCCGGTGAGCCAATCTGACTGAAATTGGAATCCGCGTAGACAACCGTCGGGTTACCCTTGAGCACACAGGGCTCCTCAGAAACGTTCGTGAACGTCAGAATGAATTTCCGGGCTCCGGGTGTGCCCTTATCTTCGGAAACAGAAACTGAGAGATCGGTGATCTGGCAGGCTGACGCTAGGAGTGAACCTGAAGAACCGGTTGCTGAACGCCCTGGCTGTTTAGCTTCTGGGCTGGACGATTCTTCAGTGCCGTTATCTCCATCGTTATTCGATGAAGAGCCATCCGCATCTTTGCTTTCCTCGCCGGATGAACTCTTTTTATCGTGAGAATCCTTAGAATTGGAGTCTTTTTTCTTAGCTCCATCCTCGGAATGTTCATCGTTTGAGTGAGAGTCGTTATTATCTGTGGGGTTATCCTCAGGGCTTTGAGAACTATCCCCGCCCGCGGTACTGATAGAACCGGGGGACACAGAATGCGCCGGGTCGGAAGCACGGGTAATTTTACCCTGAGCAACGCTGGCGGATGCGCTCGGTGAAGCGTCAGTCTGCGCAGAATGATCGGCATCGGAAACGCCGCAACCTGCCAGCGTAAGGGCGCAAAGAAGTGCGGTTGCGGAGTAGAGTATCTTAGCCGAACTCGTCATATTACATCGCCGCCTGCAATTGTATAGAGGCGCCATCCATGCCGGGTGCGTATTCCACCTGGCAGCAGAGGCGCGAGTATTCGTTAGCTACGTCGTCTACCATGTCGAGGAGATCCTCCTCAGCGTCGGTACGATCGCCTGAAGCCGCGTAGTGTTCTGGATCAATAAAGGTATGGCACGTGGCACAGGATGCGTTGCCACCGCATGTTGCGAGCACGGGGAACCCGTTCGCCTGTACAGCTTCTAATAGAGTCTGGTGATCCTCCCATTCGATCTCTCGGCTGTCACCGTCTTCTCCGGTTACATTGATCTTCACGCTCACGCGCGTGTCCTCCTCACATTGTGTAGATGCACCTCTATTGTAAACTCAGAGCTTACCCCGTAAAACTTTGCGACGGGGGTATGACAGAGGTGTACCCGCGAGAAGAGTACCAAGGTTAACCCTATGATGCAGTGGTGCCGTGCACAGCGCATCCGTGACCCGTGCACCCTAGTGAACGAGTCGAAAATGGTGAATGAGAGTGCCTTTGTTCTGGAGGTTATTCCTCGAAATCTTCCTCTGTTTCCAGGGCATGCACGATACCGCGACAGGTATCTTTGGGATTGGCGTATCGCAGGTCCACACCAAAAATCTCGCGGATCTGACGGGCCGAATTTAGATGCCAACGTTGGCTGTCGGAGGGGGTAACAGATGTGGTAGCTTTCATACCCGGCGCCAATTTTTCGTGACGAATATCGTAGTGCTTGCCACCCATCGTAATCGTAAAACCGTGACTTTCCAGAAGATTCTTAAAAGCGTGAATATCGTGGGGAATCTTAACGCCGCGCTGCGACTTGGTGCCGCGCATCCTGGGCTGCGACTCGAAGGGGTTGCGTGTTTTCACCACACCCTTGCGCACACTGACAATCTTATGGTTGGTGTTTGAGAACTCTACCGAATAGCCGTGCAGGGAGTATACGGTGCGGTTTGTGCCCGGAATTGGGCGGCGATCATTCGCCTCTTCGAGGATGCGCTCCACAAGTTCTGCTGTGAGTCCCAGGGCGCTCAGCTGTTTCTCGGCATCAGGGGTGAGCTCGTAGTGTCCGCTGGGGGCGCTGAGCGTGGAGCCATCAAAAGGATGCACCGAGATAACCTCGGAGGTATTCGCGTTCAGAACGGCGGTGTACCCGAGGCGCCGGTTTGAATAATGCTGAACCTCACGTCCGAAACGGTTTTCCTGAGCGGATTCGTCGCGGCGTTCGCTGTCTGGGGCCGTAATGAGCTCAAGGACGAGTGCGTACCCCAGGTTGTTGCGCATCATATGATCGATGACACCCGGCAGTACCGGGTAGATTCGATCGCCCGGCGGAACGTCGCCGTAGAAATCATTCTCAATCTGTTCGGCAATGCGTTGGTTCTCGTGCGGAACCTCAAGCAGAGGAATAAGCTGCTGACCTGAGGGTTTAATTGTGGGCTTGACCGCCGCAGGCTTGGGTGCGTTGCGATAGGCGGTCACCAGCGCCTCGTTTTGGGCAATAAATTCTGAGGCAAGAAGCGGCATGATGGTGAAGTAAAGCTCCGCAGCCTCCGGGGAGATTTTGCGCCGCGCATCCAGCAGGCTTTCGCCCTCGGGATTCTGTATAGTCCAGGTGCCCTCCTGCTCGGTGTATTCGTATCGCGCTAGGTGGGAGAGCTCCTGCAGACGGGCATAAAGCTCGACGGGAATGTCTATTTTCTTGTTCATAAGGTGCTTTCCTCCTAACCCCTATGAGGCCGTGACGTTTGATTCTAGAGAATTTTCCGGGGTATCTTCAGCACCGTTGGCGTCGGTATCTGTGGCGGATTGTCGAATACTCATGACGATGCGGTTATCGGGCGAAATTGTAACCTGTATACCGCTTCCGTGATATTCGCGCGTCCAATCGAGGTTTACCCGTACCTTTTCGGGGGAGCTAATGGCGGAGACCATAGCATCGAAGGCCTCGCCGCCGTGGGTTTTAAGATAATTCTGCGCGCCGGAGGTGAAATCGCAGGCGGTAATATCGGGGACGCCAAGAAGCTCGCGAGCGGCTTCGGGGCTGTATTCTGTGCCGCTTCGTCCATCAAAATCATCAAACTCATCAAGGGCGGTGATAACGGTCATAGACGCTGTATTGACATCGACTCGGTAATCGTTGTGGCGGAACCGAATAATCCAACCGTTAATGCGTTCGGCGCGACCCAGTGTGATAACTTCGCGGATAGTCACCAGATCGATATTGTCTTTTTTGAAAGTCTCCAACCGTCCCGGATCTACACGATAGTTGGCGGTGCGTTCGGCCTTGGTGATGGGATCATTCAAAGAAGGCAGCGCGGTCTTCTGCGTGTGTCCGTATACCTGTGCGGGAGGCTGCGCACCGGATGCTGAAGTCTGTGAACCAGCTGGCTTTGGTGTTTGTGATGAAGCCGTCTCGGGTTGTGGGGTTGTATTTTCCGCTGAGGACTGTGCTGCTTGGTTCGTGCGCAGCTGCTGCAGGTATTCTTCAATGCGCGGAGGAGTATAGGTGAGTGTGCTCTTCTTCTTGAACATCGCGGGAGAAGGCATGCGGGCGATGCCGGGCGTGGGAACTTGCGGCTGTTCATGGGAAGGTACCGGCTGGGCCTGCTCTAGGGGAGTGGGCACCGTAGGAACGGGTATAGGGCCAGTCTGGGTCGTATCTGCGCTATCATCACTCGCAGGTTCCTCCATCATGTCGGCGGGAGCATCCACCGCGGCGCCAATCGTGGTTTCGGGAACTAGTGGCAGAGAACCGGTGACAACCTCGTCGGCCTGAGCTGCACTAACTTCTTCGTGCTCTTGGGTTGAGAAAGAAACAATATCGTCGGCGTTTTCAATACGGTGTCGAAAATTCTTATACAGTATCTCGGATGCGGCGCTGAACAGCTTCTCGACGGATGCAGATTCGGCGGGTGCACAAGGACACAGAAGTTCGGTCTGATCTTCGCTATAGACTGCCCAGTGGGCGCATCGGTGATTTGCCGGATAGTATGTAATATCTTTTAGCTGAGCAATATCTATGAGGGAACCCACTAGGGATTGCGGTATTGTGAGCTGAACCATGATGTTGACGCTCCTTCGCTGTTGAAATACTTTCCCTGGAAAATTGGGGTGTATCCAGATTACCGGTATTTTTGAAGCCTGTCTTGGGATGACGGTGTTTTTAATCCCCTAGCAGATAAAAGCGGTGTTAGAGCTGGTGGCACACCGGAAACTGAGGGGCAGACCAAAGTATTTACGCGATGCGTCTGGTTGCACTGATCGTATGGATAGCCGAAATTTCATAGGCTGGTTTTGTGTTGAGACCCCCGATAGTCACCGCTTCTGAAGGCATGGGTATAGTGCCTGAGGTGAAGCTGTTTGTAGATGTGAATGCCTGCATGTTGTGACTCAGAAGGATCGGATCGTGGTTCTCTATACTCGTCAATTATACGCTATTCAATAGTTGTTTTAGGGTATAGAAACGGCGAAATCCCCGGCGATTACTCGCCGAGGACTTTCAAACTGTCACGTCTGCAGGCTTTGATAGACAGCAAAAAAGCCCTTCCTTGACAGGAAAGGCTTCGTTCGTACGCCTGAAGGGATTCGAACCCCCAACCTTCTGATCCGTAGTCAGACGCTCTATCCGTTGAGCTACAGGCGCATGCTCCTCGCGACCGGGCTTATAACCACCCGTCGCAGCAACAAACAATACTATACGGGCACCCTTGATAGCGCGCAAGTCGAAAAAGAGTGTTAGTTCTAACAAAAACCCTCAACTATTACTCACAAAGTTCCTAAAAACGGCATAAAAACCGCGTAATTTCAATGTTTTTGCGGGGTGGGAAAATTTTTCAAAAAATTTTGGAATTCGTGGGAACGCTCGGGATTATTCGGTGAAGCTATGCCGCATCCACAGGTAAACCAACTTAAGAACAAGAGTGCTGTAGGGGGTCGAATATAAAATACTCGACTCATCAGCTAAATGCGCTATTCTAGATGAACACGAGGATGTGGAAAATTCCACGGGCGTGTATTTAAGGAAGCTACACGCCCTCGTTAGTTTAAAACATCCTCACAACACACTGCCTGCCGTGCCAGTGAGGTGCCCGGCAATTCTCAAGACTCAAAGGGGAAATAGGTCAATGACTGACATCTCAACCGGTACTCTTTCTGCAGAACTTGAAAAGAGCCTGCAGAACGCTCCCACAACCCACCCCGAGCTCTTAGCCTGGGTGCGCGATGTTGCAGCACTCACCGAGCCCGACCGTATCTACTGGGTTGATGGTTCCGAAGAGGAATACAACCGGCTAGCCCAAGAGCTGGTCGATGCAGGTACTTTTATACGCCTAAGCGACCATGAGTTCCCCAACTCGTATGCAGCGTTCTCTGACCCCGACGACGTGGCACGTGTGGAAGAGCGCACCTTTATCTGCTCACAGACCGAAGAAGGAGCCGGTCCCACTAACAACTGGCGTGACCCCGTGGAGATGAAGCAGACTCTCACCGGCCTTTTCAAAGGTTCGATGCGCGGGCGCACCATGTACATCATTCCCTTCGTCATGGGCTCTTTGCAAGCAAAGAACCCCAAGATGGCGGTCGAAATTACCGACTCCGCCTATGTGGTGTGCTCAATGCGCATCATGGCAACTATCGGCAAGGATGTGCTCGCAAAACTGAACGAAACTCAGGGCTTTTTCGTGAAGGCGCTTCACTCCGTAGGCGCCCCGCTTGAGCCCGGGCAGACAGACGTGCCCTGGCCCTGCAACCCTGAGAAGTACATTGTGCAGTTCCCCGAAACCCGCGAAATCTGGTCCTTCGGATCGGGTTATGGCGGCAATGCGCTGTTGGGTAAGAAATGCTACGCACTGCGTATCGCCTCGGTTATTGGTCATGATGAGGGCTGGATGGCTGAGCATATGCTCATCCTCAAGGTCACCAACCCTGAGGGCGTTACCCGTTACATCTCCGCCGCATTCCCCTCTGCCTGCGGTAAAACCAACTTTGCGATGATGGATCCCACCATCGACGGGTGGAAGGCCGAAATGGTCGGCGACGATATTGCGTGGATCGAATTTGATGAGAACCACCAGGCTCGCGTCGTTAACCCCGAGGCGGGTCTTTTCGGCGTGGCGCCCGGCACCGGTTACTCCACTAACCCCAATGCCATGAAGGCAATCTCTAAGGGCAATACTATCTTCACCAACGTGGCACTCACCGATGACGGCTCCGTATGGTGGGAAGGCAAGACCGACGAGGCACCCGCGCACCTGACCGACTGGACCGGCAAGGATTGGACCCCTGAATCGGGGCGTCCCGCAGCGCACCCCAACTCGCGTTTCTGCACCCCCGCATCCCAGGTGGATATGCTTGCCCCCGAGTACTACGACCCCGAGGGCGTGCCGCTGAGCGCCATCGTGCTGGGTGGTCGCCGCAAGACTACCGTGCCGTTGGTCTCCGAGTCCGATAGCTGGGAGCAGGGCGTCTTCCGTGCGGTCACCCTCTCCTCTGAGACCACAGCAGCCGCAAAGGGCGCCGTTGGTGTGGTTCGCCGCGATCCCATGGCAATGCTTCCCTTCATCGGGTACAATGCGGGCGACTACTTCCAGCACTGGATCGATCTAGGTAAGAAGCACGGCGCCGAGAACATGCCGAAGGTCTATTACGTGAACTGGTTCCGCCGCACTCCCGACGGCAGCTTCGCATGGCCCGGCTTTGGTGAGAACTCCCGCGTGGTCAAGTGGATCTTCGACCGCCTCGACGGCAAGGGCGGCGGCACGCAGACTTTCCTGGGCACCGTACCCACGAAGGAAGACCTCGACCTGACCGGTCTGAGCGTTAGCGATGAAGAACTTAACGCGGCACTCGCCGTTTCAAAGGATGAATGGGCGGCCGAGCTGCCCGGCATTGACGAATGGCTGGCAAAGTTCGGCGATAAGCTCCCCGCAGAGGTCAAGGCTGAGCGTGACGCCTTGGCAAAGTCTCTTGAAGACTAAGGAACATTCGACAATATGACATCACGGTGGGGTGGGATGCGCTGACAATGCGTATCCCACCCCACCGTTTGTGGAAGCCTGCTCTTACATTGTTGTAAAGCACATCCCACCGATCGGGTGTGCAGCGCGTACAGCATGATATGGCATACTCAGGTGTGTGGGATGGTGCACACTTTATGCAGAAAAGGTGTAAATATCCACCAATGCCTTAAAATATTGCTATACAGACTCCGCATTTTGTGTGCAGTAAAGCCATACCTAATTTTCGTGCGGGTGGTACGAAGACTAGAATTTTCCGGTAGAACGGACAAACCCTATATTATTAGCCCTCAATAAACTGTTGAAAGGAGATACGAAGCATGCGCCTGACGGCTTTTTCAGACGTATCACTACGTATTATGATGCTTCTTTCTTCCTTGCAGGAAGGGGAAAAACTCTCGACTCAGAGGATCTCGGAGGGAGTCGGAACCCCTTATAATCACGTCGCAAAATCTGTGGCGTTCCTCGTCAATCAAGGGCTGCTTGAATCTACCCGTGGGCGATCCGGCGGCGTCCTGCTATCGGAGACGGGGCGCAAAGCGACCGTGGGGCAGGTACTTCGTAGTACCGAGGGCGATATTCCTATGATCGAATGCGAAGACGAAAACGGCAACTGCCCCCTAGATAGTTTTTGTCGTCTGCGAACGGTTTTAGCCCGCGCCCGTGAAGCTTTCTACGCTTCTGTTGATGACGTTGTTATCTCTGAACTTCCCGCCGGAGCGCGGCCTGCTGGACCCGTTTTTGTGGAGCTGGGGTTGGGGCCGCTCGTTCACGAACCGACGGAGCGAGAGCTGCCGCCCGTACCTCCCCGGACCGCCGTAGCATCGCATTAAAGACTAAAGTCTCAGGGTGACAAATGTTTGTTGCTCAGAGAGTAGATGCACTATGCGAGAGAAAGTAGCGGATAAACCGTGAAAGCGTGGAGTTTTCTCTTTTGATAGCTTGCCTCTGTCAAGGGTTGGCACCGTAAGAATATACATTGACCGTATGTGCCCGGTGTCCGTTTAAGAAGGCAGGTATGTGACCTGAGTCCGCCTCCGTAAGAGGGGCAGGTGACTGGTATGCCAGTTTATACGTTGTAGAACAACACTGCTGTTCACCCTGCGTGAAACCTAGCGTCAGGGTACAAAATTATTTTTATTCACATCACGGTATATCGCGGTGAAAATAATCACATAAACGTCACTATACAAAACACACTATATGACATAAAGACATTCTAAGTATCTCACGCCGCAAGAAAACACCATCTTAGCGAACAATAAAAGGTGATAATCTAAAAAAGGTTTACAAACAAAATATCACGAAAATCTAAGAAAGAAAGGCGCACATCCCTCATGCTTTCCGAAAAATCACGCCCAGTTATCGAGGCAACCCTGCCGATTGTCGCAGAGCGTATCGGGCACATTACACCAGACTTCTACGAGCGTATGTTCGCCGCCCGTCCAGACCTGATGGATGGGCTCTTCTCTCGGTCGTCTCAGCTCGAAGGCACCCAGCCGAAGGCGCTTGCTGGCTCCATTGCGGTCTTCGCTTCCTACATTATGGAGCACCCCGATTCCTACCCTGACGAGGTGCTTTCCCGTGTTGCGCATAAGCACGCGTCCTTAGGGCTTCAAGAGAATGAATACCCGACTGTCTACAAGTATCTTTTTGAGGCGATTGCCGCAGACCTGGGCGAAGCAGCAACTGAAGAGGTCGTGGATGCCTGGAGTGAAGTGTACTGGCTCATGGCGAACGCCCTGATCAAGATCGAAAAGGGACTCTATGCATCCCAGGCAAATAATGTTACCCACGCCCCCTTCAAAGTTGTTGATCGCCAAGAAACCGGCGATAACGTGGTCGTGCTGACCTTTGAACCTGCCGATGACACCCCCATGACTGAGGCGAAAGCAGGTCAGTACATTTCCATTATTACGAAGGCACGTGATGGTCTGCGCCAGCCCCGCCAATACACCTTGCTTCCGTCCGATAAAAACCAGCGTCGTATCGGCGTGAAGCTCGATCCGAACGGCGAAATGACTTCGATCATTCACGGGCTCAAGATTGGCGATGTCGTCGAGATTTCCAATCCTTATGGTGACCTCACCCTGGAGGGCTTCGGCTCTGCGGATGCGCCCCTTTACCTTTTCTCGGCGGGTATCGGCGTAACCCCTATGATTAGCTTCCTCAATGAGCTGATTGAGTCCGGTTCTCAGCGTCAGGTAACCGTGGTTCACGCTGACCGTCGCCTTGATACATGGCCGCTGCGTGAGGAAATGACCGAGCTGATCGAAAAACTTCCTCACGGCAAGCTCATCTCGTTCATAGAAGACGAAGAAACTGGCGATTACCGTGGCCGTGTGGACATCGCAAAGCTGGGCGTACCTGCGGAAGCGAATGTATATCTGTGCGGTCCGCTGCCGTTCATGAAGGGCGTACGTTCCGCTCTCGTGGATGCAGGTGTACCGGCGCAGAATATCAATTACGAGATCTTTGGGCCGGATCAGTGGATGCTACGCTCATAAAGGCTATTTTGGCGTGTAAAAGTTTGGATACGGAATAGGGAACGCGACAGGGCTATAAGGCGATCGTATAACCCAGCACCAGTAATGCTTAGAAGAAGGGCGGATACCGATAATAATCGGCATCCGCCCAAAATAATGTGAGTTCAAAGAACTACTGGCGCACCAGAGCCAGAATCTCGTCGCGCACGCGCTCCATTGTGGGGGTATCCGGTGCTTCAAGGTTCAGACGCAGGAACGGCTCAGTGTTGGAAGGCCGCAGGTTCGCCCACCAGCCTTCTTCGGTGTTGGTGAAGGTGGTACCGTCGGAGTCTTCGACTTCTACAGGCGCGCCAGCGTAGTGCGCGCGCACACGGTCCACAGCGGCTGCCTTGTCCTCAATCTCGGAGTTGATCTCGCCGGATGCGACATAGGGGGAGTAGCTGGCGCTGATCTCGGAGAGCGCCTGGTTACCGCCGCCGAGAGCCGCGAGCACGTGCATCGCGGCGAGCATGCCGGTGTCTGCGTTGAAGAAGTCCTTGAAATAGTAGTGCGCGGAGTGCTCACCGCCGAAAATACCGGATTCTTCAGCCATGACTGCCTTGATGAAGGAGTGACCCACACGGGTTTTCACGGCGCGTCCACCGAGCTTTTCGACGAGCTCGGGTACAGCCTTGGACGTGATGAGGTTGTAGATAATAACCGGTTGTTCGTTGCCTTCCGCCTTAGCGCGTGCGATTTCACGCTCTGCCACGAGCGCGGTAATGGCGGAGGGAGTAACCGCGTTGCCCTTCTCGTCAATCACGAAACAGCGGTCGGCATCGCCGTCAAAGGCAAGACCGATGTCTGCGCCGTGCTCAACAACCGCTTTCTGCAGATCAACAAGGTTAGCGGGTTCAAGCGGGTTAGCCGGGTGGTTCGGGAAGGTGCCGTCAAGCTCAAAGTAAAGGGGCACAATCTCAAGCGGAAGCGCAGGCAGAAGAGCATCTCCCAAGACGGCGGGTGTGGTCTTACCGCCCATGCCGTTACCCGCATCCACAACAACCTTGAGGGGACGGATATTGGAGAGGTCTACGAGCTTACGCAAGTACTCGGCGTAGGCTTTGAGAACGTCCTTTTCGGTGACGACGCCGGGATTCTCAACGGTAGGAATAGAGCCTTTGTCGAGGTACTTCTGGGCAAGATCACGAATATCGAAAAGACCGGTTTCGGAGGATACAGGCACCGCCCCGGCCTTAGCCATTTTCATGCCATTGTATTCGGCAGGGTTGTGGCTTGCGGTGAAAGTAACGCCTGCCGCATTCTCAATACCGCATGCAAAGTAGAGCACATCGGTTGAAATGAGACCGATTTTTTGGACATTTGCGCCGCGTGCGGTGGCACCTTCAGCGAATGCATCCATGAATTCGGGGGAGGAGGGGCGCATGTCACCGCCCACCAAAACGGTCTGACCAGCCAGACCGAGCACATCAACAAAAGCGGCGCCGGTTGCACGCACAGTTTCGTGGGTAATAGTTTCGCCGACGATACCGCGAACGTCGTACGCCTTAAATGAGTCTTTGAGGTTAATAGTAGTCACTCGTTTATTTTAGCGGGTATATCTTCGAAATGTACCTCTATAATTGGTGGGAGTATCCAGAGAATTCCCTGAATTTTATGGGTTTTATATCACGTATACCGTAGTTTTGGTGATGTTGCGTGTAAAAGTTCCTAGAAAGGCCAAGACGACATGGGCGAAATTTTTCCGTTGAAGAATAAGATTCAGAATTATGCGTGGGGTTCGCACGAAGTTCTGGGTCGCATGCGCGGTGTGCCCGTACCCACAGAAAAGCCGGAGGCTGAGGTTTGGGTGGGGGCGCATCCTGCGGCTCCGTCTGAGGCCATGGTCGATGGGTCCGTGTCGCCGTTGAACGAGCTGGTGGCGGCGCATCCGGACCGTTTTTTGCGCCCTGACCGCGTGAGCGATTGGTTCCCGTTCCTGTTTAAGATTTTGGCTATCGATGCTCCGCTGTCGATTCAGGTTCACCCTACACCGCAGCAGGCCCTCGCCGGGTTCGAAGATGAACAGGCGCGCGGGATTCCGGCTGATGCACCGTATCGTAACTATAAAGACCGGTACTCTAAACCTGAGAACGTAATTGCCTTAACCCCCATGAAGGTACTGACGGGCGTGCGCCCGCAGGGTGAGCTGCAGGAGCTGGCTGAAGCTTTTGGTGCCGATTGGCTAAGCTCTCGCGTGCAGCTAAGCCCGAAGCAATTGCTGACCGAGATCATTCGTCTTCCGCAGGATGCTGCTGACCGCGCCATAGCGGGTTTGGTAACTGCGGCGCAAAAGCTGGTTATACAGGATGGTGTCTCTGCAACGGTGTCGGATGCCGCCGACCTAGTGAACCTGGTGGCGCAGAAGTATCCGGGTGATAAAGGGCTACTCGTCGCGTTTGTGATGAACCTGATGAACCTTGCGCCTGGGGACTCTGCTTTTACCCCGGATGGTCAGGTGCATGCATATGTTTCTGGTACGGCGATTGAGCTCATGAACCCCTCGGATAATGTGCTGCGTGCAGGTCTTACCCCAAAGCATATTGATGCGGAAGAACTTATTAAGGTGCTCGGCGAGCATCAGGATGCGCCGGTACTACAGCGCCCGGCGGCGAACGGCTTGGGCGTGGAACAATACGCCATGTGGGATGAACGCATGAGCGTGCAGCATATACGGGTGCTCGCTGACAAACCAGTTGAATATACCTTTGAAGGCACTTCTGCCGCGCTGGTGGTGGAGGGTTCGGTCACGATTTCTGTGGGCGAGCAGAACATAACGCTGCGCGGCACCGAGTCGGTCCTGCATGCTGGGGATGCCACCTCCGCCACCATCACGGGGGAGGGCGAAGTGTATATCGCCCGGTATGTGTAGCGTGTTTATTGTGTGGGGAATATTGAGAGCAAGTTTGTGAGTATTTACTATAAGACTTGTATCTTAAGAAAGGAGTAGCGCTATGCGGCCTTCGTTAGCTTTTGAAACACATCGGCGTGCTATACGCGAGATTGTGAAAAAATATCCTACAGTAAATCCCCGTGTTTTTGGCTCTGTTCTACATGGTACCGATCATGAGGAGAGCGATCTTGATGTCCTCGTGGATGCTCTGCCTGGAGCTACTCTTCTAGATCTCGGAGATCTGGAAGCAGATTTGGTGCAGGCACTTGGAACCCGAGTAGAAGTTCTCACTCCCCAAGATTTGCCCCATAAATTCCGTGAACGCGTACTTGCTGAGGCTCAGCCGGTGTAATGATGAGCAAAAATCGTCTTTCTGATTACATAGAGCACATACAACAGGCAGCCGGTGATGCATATTCTTTTACGGAAAATATGACTCATCAAGAGTTTTTAAAAGATAAAAAGACTCAACAGGCAGTTATCCTAAATCTTATTATTATCGGCGAAGCTGCAATAAAAATCATGGATAATTACGAAGACTATACTCGTACGACTCCTGAGGTTCCGTGGCGCAGCATGCGAAATATGAGGAACCGGTTGGCTCATGGGTACTTTGATATAAACCTCGATATCGTGTGGGATACTGTAAAAAATTGGTTACCTTCTCTGCTGGAACAAGAGTTTTAGCTTCATGGAACTAAAATATTAAGAATATAATTTTTAGATATATTCTTTCGTGCCTCGGTGCACCTTCAGATGTAACATATAAATATTTCAGAGATACTGGAATGGAATATCCGGCAAAACCCTGACATAAATTACCCAACCACAACCTCCGACGACGAAGAAAGACAGCACCGATGGCACGTAAAATCTTCCTCTTAGCCGGTGCGGCAGGTGCCGGTAAGAGCACCTGGATCGCCGCGCATCCTGAGCTCGCAGACCTGACGCATTCCTGGGATGCCGAGCGCCGCAAATGCGGATACATCACCTACACACTCGATAATCAGCCCGCGCTAGCTCTATCACAAAACACCAGCGCCGAATCGAAGGCTATCCGCCGGGTGAACGACTGCGTGGAAGAAAATATGCGGCACGGCAACACCGTATTTATCGACAATATGAACGTGCTGCTGCGCAATATGAAAACCTTCCTCGAATTCGCGCGCAAATACTGCTACACCGCATACCTCATCGATTTTCAGGGCGAACTCACCCTCGACGAGCTGTATGCGCGCAACAGAACCCGAGAATACACCAAGCGCGTACCTGAAGAGGTTATCGAGACCGCCTACAACAACCACCGCGAGCTGCGCGAGAACTGGCACAGCATCCTCAAAAACTACCGGGATGTGGTCGCCGGGTACATCGCCCCCAACCAGGTTTTCGCCGAACTCTTCACCCCGGTGCGCGCGCTCGATAACTACCATAAAGTAGTCGTGGTCGGCGATATTCAGGGCATGGGTAGCGAACTCGAAAAACTCATCGACACTCTCTCACCCGAAACCGGGCTGAGCGATGAAAACATCTGCTGGATATTCGCCGGTGACCTCTTCGATCGCGGACAGAACCCCGAAAAGGTCTTTGACATTCTCGAACCCGCCCTTGGCACCCTGCCCAACGTGCACCTGGTGATGGGCAACCACGAACGCTCCATCATGCACACTATTAGGGGCGTGCGCCGCTACCGTGACGCCCGCGAAACCCTGGATGCTCTCGCCGCCCACGGCGTGTACAACAGCCGAGTGATCGCTATGCTCAACACCGCCGTGAATATGATGCCCTTTACTCTCGGGCAGGAGCGTTATTTCGTGACCCACGCCGGGGTTGCGCCGCAGCTCTTCGCGGATTCCCATCGCATGTTGGAAGACGTGGGGGAGGGGTACCTCACGGGGCTGTATGCAGATGAAACGTTCTATTTGGGTTCTAATCCGTATCCGCAGGCGCGGGCGGGTAAAACCCAGTACGCAGGCTACGAAGACACGCTCAACAACCTAAGTCGGGCCGCCGGTATCACCCAAATTTACGGTCATCGCCCGGCGGCACTCGGTTCAGAAGGGTACAGTAATCTCATTCCGTTAGAAAGCAGCGTCGAATTTACCGGCGGTGAGCTGAGCGCCGTGGTGTTCAGCCGCGAGGACAGCGCATCCGGTGTACCCGAAAAAGCCGTATGGAAGCGCGAAATCGTGAAAATTCCATCGAGCTCCCTCATCCCCGATCCTTACGCCTCGGGGAGTAGGGCGGCGGGCGCCTCGAAAAATACCGCAAACGGTGCCACAGAACCCCTCAACGACGGGCATCGCCTGCTAGAGGAGATGCGTGCCAACCCCAACGTGAACGTGCGCGCAACCGAACCTGCGGGAGTGCTCGCGTGCAATTTCACGCGCAAAGCCTTCTACAAAGGTGCCTGGGATAAGACCACAGCCAAAGCGCGCGGGCTCTTTATCCACGCCGAAACCGGCAAAATTGTGGGGCGCGGGTACGAAAAATTCTTCAATATGGACGAGCCCGGGCATGAGAGCGAAGCGCAAGTTCGCAAACGCCTCACTTACCCTGCCGTTGCACGCGCCAAAGAGAACGGATACCTAGCGATTATCACGGTTTTCGACGGTATGCTCGCCGTCTATAGCAAGAGCGGGGTAACCGCCTACAGCCGCCATGCCGAAAGCATCCTGCACGCCGCCCTCACCCAGGAAGAACGCGCCCGGCTCACCGAAGCGCTCACCCGCATGGATGCATCCCTAACCGTTGAGGTGGTCGATCCGTTCCGCGACCCGCACATCGTGCCCTATAAAAACGTCACGCTCTACCTGCTCGATCTGATTGCGAACACCGCGCAGTTCAGGGTGAAACCGGCCCGCTTTGAAGACCTGTGGCTCTCGCCGAAAGCCTTCGCGCAGCCGCGCCCCACCGAGGAGCACGGCCCCGTGCGTATTTCTACGGTCGAAGAAATTCCCCTCAAAGACGACGCCGATTTCACCCGCCTGCTCCAGGATGCACGTACCAGCAACGCTGAGGGCTGGGTTATCCGTGACTCTACGGGCTATATGGTCAAAATCAAGGCGCCCGGGTACTCTGCCACGAAACGCGCCCGCGCAATTCCCGCGCTGGTGGACTACCTGCGCGAGCCATCCGAACAGCGCAGGGGTACCCAAGCCGACCGTGAGAAGCTGGAACGCAACGCCGAACGCCTGGGGCTGAACCTCAGCGACTATATTGTCTCCACCATCAGCAGGCACTATACATGGGATTTACCGCGGCTGGCACCGCATCTAAAAGACCTGCTGCACGGCGTTAACACGCACGGACGGCTGGACTAGCCCACAAACTGAGGCGGTGCCCGCGAGAACGTGAGCGCCGCCTCAAGCATGTTGCACGGGTCTGCATAGCTATACGTGCGTTACAATTCCTAAACAAGCATTCGTGCCAGCAAACGTGCGAATACCGGGTTTACACGAGTAAAGGAATCACCGTGAAAATTATTCTGACCGTAACCGGAATCGACCACGAAGGCATTATCGCCGCCGTCACCACCAAGCTCACGGAACGCCACGTGAACGTGCTTGACGTTTCTCAAACCATTATGGGCGAGTACTTCACCATGATTATGCACTGCTCCTTTGACGACACCGAACAGAACCTCATCGACCTGCAGGAGTCTATGACCGCCGTCGAACACGCACAAAAGGTGCAAATCCGTATTCAAGCGGAAACCATCTTCAAAGCGATGCACAGCATCTAAGGCGCGGGATAACCTCAATGATGAACGACCAAATACTCGAAACCATCCGCATGATCGAGGAAGAAAAACTCGATATCCGCACCGTCACCATGGGCATCTCGCTCCTAGACTGTGCCGACTCTGACGGCGATGTGGCACGCAGCAAAATCTACGACAAAATCACCTCCCGCGCTAAAAACCTGGTGAGCGTATGTGAAGGTATCGAAGTTGAGCTGGGCATACCGATCGTAAATAAGCGCATTGCCGTAACCCCAATTTCCGTGGTAGCGGCAGCCAGCGGAGAAAGCGAATATCTTGAGTATGCTCGCACACTCGACGCCGCAGCAAAAGCCGTGGGCGTGAACTTTATCGGCGGATTCAGCGCGCTGATCGACAAAGGTGCTACCCCTTCCGATAACGTGCTTATGGATTCTATTCCCGCCGCGCTCGCCGAGACCGATGTCGTGTGTTCGTCGGTGAATATTGGTTCGTCCCGCGCCGGTATTAACATGAGCGGTGTTAAACGCATGGGCGAAATCATTCGTGAAACGGCTGACCTCACCGCAGATACCAACGGCTTCGGATGCGCCAAACTTGTGGTCTTTGCTAACGCCGTGAGCGACAATCCCTTCATGGCGGGTGCTTTCCACGGAGTACAGGAGGCAGACACCACTATTTCGGTGGGCGTTTCCGGCCCCGGTGTGGTGCAGCGTGCCCTACAGCAAGTGCGTGGCGAGCGTTTTGATGCGTGCGCCGAGGCTATCAAACGCGCCGCTTTCAAGATTACTCGCGTGGGTCAGCTGGTCGGTCATTTAGCCGCCGAACGCCTGGGTGTGTACTTCAATATTGTGGATCTTTCGCTGGCGCCTACCGCTGAGATCGGCGATTCAGTCGCGCATATTCTTGAAGAAATGGGCTTGGAAACTGTGGGAACTCACGGTACCGTGGCGGCTCTTGCTCTGCTCAACGACGCGGTCAAGAAGGGCGGGCTCATGGCCTGCTCGCATGTGGGCGGGCTCTCCGGCTCGTTCATTCCGATATCCGAGGACGCTGGCATGATCGATTCTGCTGCTGCCGGGCATATTACACTCGATAAGTTGGAGGCGATGACCGCGATCTGCTCGGTCGGGCTGGATATGGTTGCGGTGCCGGGCGATACCTCCGCCGCGACGCTTGCCGCCATGATTGCCGATGAGGCTGCGATCGGTGTGATGAACCACAAGACCACCGCAGTGCGCGTGATTCCAGCCGTCGGCCTGGGCGTGGGCGATACCGTCGAGTTCGGCGGGTTGCTGGGGCGCGCCCCGATTATGCCGGTGCATACCCCATCCTCAGAGGCGTTCATCGCTCGCTGCGGCAGGATACCCTCGCCGGTGCACGGGTTTAGGAACTAGGAGCGTCTGCGACTTCCGTTCTTTCCGGTGCTAAAAAGAGCCTTGATGTGAATAAAGCGTTAGAAACTTCGCTTTTTCATGCCAAGGCTCTTGTTATGAGGGGACGGGACACGGCTAGCTAGTGAACAAACCTACCCATAAACCCCTCAATGAGCAGGCGTGCGTTCGCGTTAGTATGCAGCCTGCCGAGCACAACCTCAAGCGCCTGCACATGTTCCAGGGTCTGCGTGGCACTTGTGCGTGCGGCGAATTCGGCGAGCGCATCCCGGGCATGCTCATTCATGAGGACAGACCCGGAGTTTAGCTGCAGGGTGAGCACATCGCGCAGCACCGTCTGAATCTCCGTCATCGACCGCAGCAGTGTATCCGATTGGATGCGCTTCGCACGCCGTTTCTGCTCGTCCTCCAGTCGCCGCACCTGCGAGCGCAGGCTGGGGGAGATGCGCGCCCCTTCGGTGATGCCCAGGATCGCCAAAAGTTCGGCGCGTTCCTTCTCATCGCGCGCTGCAGCGGCTTCGGCGGCGTCCTGTTCCGCGAGCGTGATAAGCCTGTCCGCTGCCGCATACGCCGAAGAAATAGAACGAATGTTCATGATGAGAAGCGGTAGAGTTTCGCGCCGCTGCAGGGCTGCGGGGTCGTGGGCCAGTCGGGCGGCAACCTCGGCATCACCCTGCGCGAGGGTTGCCGCGTGGCGTGCCAGCGCATCCTCAACCCCGTCGGCAACGAGCTTGGCGGCAACATCGGCGATAGCAGGAACCGGTAGCTGTACGGGGCGGCAGCGCGAACGAATCGTCACGAGCACATCGGTGGGGGAGGGAGCCGTCAGCAGCCAAATCGTGTGCGGCGGCGGTTCCTCGATAGCCTTCAAGAGCACGTTAGAGGTGCGCTCGGGCATGCGTTCGGTGTCTTCCATAAGGATCACGCGCCACCGCCCAACCGACGGCCTATCCTGCGCCTTCATCACAAGGTCTCGGGCATCGTCAATGCTAATGCTGATTGCCTCGGTGCGAAAATGCGTAAAGTCCGAGTGCGAACCGTTCAGCACGGTCACACAGCCCTTACAGGTGCCGCATCCGCGATCGGCAGGATCGGGCTGTTCACACAGCAATGCTGCCGCGAAAATAAGGGCAGCTCGCCGATGCGGCGCCCCCGCCGCACCGGTAAAAAGCCAGGCGTGCGTGGGGCGTTCGGCGGATGCGTCGCGGCGCAGCTGGTCAAGCGTTTCCGCGGGCAGAATCAGCTCATCCCACAGGCTCATCGGGCGTCCTCCCCGAAACCACTGGGGGTAAGATTATCATCCGTATCACCGTTATCGTGGGCTAACTCTCGGGACTCCAGGAGTGGGCGAACAACCTCAAGCACCCGTTCGTGCACCGCATCCACGCTTCCACAACCATCCACTACATAGTGCGCACCGTCGGCGTTCTGCCGCGCAATATCAGCGAAAGCGGTGTGCACGCGGGCTTTGAAATCAGCGCCTTCCGCCTCAATCCGGTCTACGGTGCCGCGGTCGCTCATGCGCTGGGACTCATCGGTGAGGGGAACATCCAGCAGAATTGTGGCGTGCGGTATCAGATCTTCGGTTGCCCAGCGACTTAAATCCGTGATGGTATCTTTGCCCAGATTACGCCCAATGCCCTGGTAAGCTGCGGAAGAATCGAGATAACGGTCGCTGAGTACTACCGCCCCAGCAGCGAGCGCGGGACGAATCTTCTGCGCCGCATGCGCCGCGCGGGATGCAGCAAAAATCAGCGCTTCGGCACGGGCATCGACCTCACTGGAACCGTGTTTAAGAACGAGTTCCCGCAGAGCCTCACCAAGGGGGGTTCCGCCCGGTTCTCGGGTAGCAATCACGGTGTAGCCTTGAGCCTCTAGGGCAGCTTGAAGCCGGGCAAGCTGGGTAGTTTTGCCCGCACCGTCACCGCCCTCAAAGACGATAAAAAGCCCGCGGCGATCGGGCGCTGAACCCGGCTGCGCGGG
Organism: Rothia sp. HMSC036D11; assembly: GCF_001814205.1. NCBI lineage: Bacteria > Bacillati > Actinomycetota > Actinomycetes > Micrococcales > Micrococcaceae > Rothia > Rothia sp. HMSC036D11. The sequence goes on along the minus strand of NZ_KV815277.1, from coordinate 9,860 downwards.
CGTACTCTGTGGCGTGTAGTGCAGGGAATCGTTCACCCTACTAAGGGTACCGTGCCTGCCGAACGCGATAAAGGAAGGTGAACGTTTTCACGGCGTTGCCGAGCCAGAACGTGACTTTCTGCGGTGTTCGGCGTGCATGTGAGCCTTCGCTGTGCCACTCTTAAAAGCATGAGTGAAGAGAAGATGTCAGCAGAGACCTATGTGGTGAGTGGTGGCCGTCCCGCGCATGAGCATGATGCGCCGGTGAACCCGCCGATTATTTTGTCCTCAACCTACCGTGGAGCCGGTACCGTTGATACCGTCTCCGATAAAGTGTATGCGCGGTTCGCCAACCCCACCTGGGAGGCTATGGAAGAGGTCGTCGCCGGGTTGGAAGGTGGCACACACGGTCTCTTATTCCCTTCGGGCATGGCAGCGATTGCCTCGATTCTGGATTTGGTACCGGTCGGGTCGGTTATCCTCATTCCTAAACATGCCTACATGGCCTCTATTACCATGAGCAAGGATTTGCAGAAACGCGGTATTGCTGAGGTCGTGCGCATCGATCTGGAAGATACCGATTCGGTGATCGCGGCCTTCGAAGATGCTGCCGCCCGCACCGGTGTAACCCCCGAAACTGTGGATTATGCGGCTCCGAAGGTACTCGCCTGGCTGGAGAGTCCCACGAACCCCATGCTTGAGGTCGCCGACCTGCCCGCTATTTGCGCGGCGGCGAAACGTTTGGGTGTGGTGACTGCTGTCGATAACACCTTTGCCACCCCGATTTTGCAGAAGCCTCTCTCCTTCGGTGCTGACGTGGTGGTTCACTCTGCGACCAAGTTCTTAGCGGGGCATTCGGATGTGCTCCTGGGCGTTACGGTCACCTCGAACGAGGACCTATATCAGGCAATGCTGCACCATCGCATCACTAACGGGGCTATTCCCGGACCCGTGGAGGCGTGGCTCGGCTTACGCGGTCTGCGAACCCTAGCGCTTCGCGTGGAGCGCTCGGTACATAACGCGCAGAGGCTGGCTGAGCGCTTGAGTGAGCATCCGGCGGTAGAAGAGGTACGGTACCCCGGTTTGCCCGGCAGTAATGGGCATGAGTTGGCCAAGAAGCAGATGCACGGCGGGTTCGGCGCGGTGCTGTGCGTGGTCTTGCGTGCCAGCGATGAACAAACGCAGCGTGTGGTGGAGGCTTTGCGCGTGTGGACTCCTGCAACAAGCCTGGGTGGTGTAGAATCCCTGATTGAACGTCGTCGTCGGCACGGGAGCGAACCCGACTCCATTCCGCCGTCGCTGCTGCGTCTATCGGTCGGCATTGAGAATGTTGATGATCTCTACCAGGATTTGGTGACCGCCATCGAGCAGGTCATCCAGTAAGGAAAATATGACTGCTCCTCTGCTTTTGTTTTATGCCACCCTGATTATTGACGGGGTGCTTGCCCTCGTGGTGGCGTGGATTTGTATTCTCGCCTTTGTGCGGTCCGTCATGGCACCCGCGAATATGTACACGTTCAACGGCAAACGCTCTAAGAATTTCTGGATGGCTATGACCGGCTGTTCCGCTGCGGTTGGTCTGCTGGGGATTTGGAGCGCCTTGAGCGCCTTGAGCTTTACATATAACCCCAGCGCTACAAGCAGCGTGGTACTTTTCCAGCTGGTCGCCGCCACTATTTCGAGTGTTTTCCTAGCGGGAGTCTGGCCTGCCGTGGGCGGTAACCGCCGCTACTAGGCGCTCGTTTCGTCAAGGCGTGCAGCCCGTATCTTTCACCCGAGTATAGGGTGACTTTGACCTTTTCGGCGCGTGGCGCATCCGTGCAGGGTGCGCTACGCGCCGATTCGTCTTCTACCGCGAGATATAGGGCAAGATGGCGGTGTGGTGTTGCTGGCATAAGCATGACAAACCGCCGCCCGCATGAAAAAATAGAAGCTATGACATACAAATTAGTACTCCTGCGTCACGGCCAGTCGGAGTGGAACGAGAAGAACCTGTTCACCGGCTGGGTCGATGTTAATCTGACTGATAAAGGCCGTGCTGAGGCTCAGCGCGGCGGCGAACTGCTGAAAGAGCGCAGCATCCTTCCCGATATTGTGCACACCTCATTGCAGCGCCGCGCTATCAACACCGCAAATATTGCCCTGGATGCGGCCGACCGCCTCTGGATTCCGGTCAAGCGTACCTGGCGTCTGAACGAACGTCACTACGGCGCTCTGCAGGGTAAGAACAAGTCTGAGATCCGTGAAGAATACGGCGACGAGAAGTTCATGACTTGGCGTCGTTCCTACGATGTGCCGCCTCCGCCGCTGGACGATAGCGACCCCTACTCGCAGGCAAACGATCCCCGCTACGCGGATGTTGAGAACGCACCCCGCACTGAGTGCCTCAAAGACGTTCTCGGTCGCATGCTTCCGTACTGGGAATCCGATATTAAGCCCGACCTTGCCGACGGTAAGACTGTGCTGGTCGCGGCGCACGGTAACTCCCTGCGCTCGCTCGTAAAGCATTTGGAGAACATCTCCGATGAGGATATCGCTGGTTTGAACATTCCGACCGGCATTCCGCTGTACTACGAGCTGGACGAGAACTTTAAGCCTCTCAAGCCGGGCGAGTACCTTGACCCTGAAGCTGCGAAGGATGCTATCGCGGCTGTCGCAAACCAGGGTAAGTAATTATTTAACGCGCATGGTAGGAGAACCCATCGTTCCGGTAGTGTTGAACTGACCGGGGCGGTGGGTTCTCACCGTTTTTAGAGCGCCTCGGCACTGCAGCGGTCAGGTTTTCGCTTCAGATACAATGCACACCGCACATCAGATAGGCACTTTCAGGAAGGAATCGCCCGTTGAACGCAGGTCTTATCGCTTTTTCCTCCGGCGTTCTCGGACTGGCTCTGGGTCTTTTGAGCATGGGTATTCTGAGGCGGTTCGAGCGTGAACGACATCGCACGACCGTTGCCGAACCTGCTCTGAGCGATGGCGCGGCGCAGGTGCTCGCGGTTATTGGGCGTGCCTATGTGGTGGTAGACGAGGTCGGAGGCGTCGTGCAGGCTTCGCCGGGCGCCTACGCCATGGGGCTGGTGCGCGGGCACACTGTGCTTTCGGTTGAGCTTGCCGAGATGATCCGTACCGTGCGGCACCGCGGTATTTTCGTGGAAAAAGAACTTGAGATCGCCCGGGGCGAGGACGAATCCCTGGTGATCGATTTGCGTGTGGCTCCTGTGGGAAACGAATATATTCTGGTGCTCGCCGATGACCGCACCGAAATCTCGCGTGTGCAGCGGGTACGCAACGATTTTGTGGCGAACGTTTCGCATGAGCTGAAAACTCCGGTGGGGGCAATTAGCCTGCTCGCAGAAGCCATTGAGGAAGCCCGCGATGACCCGGAATCCATCGACTATTTTACGAGTCGTCTGCACAAGGAAACAAAGCGTCTGACCGCGCTGGTCCGCGATATTATCGAACTTTCCCGTCTGCAGTCCGCCGATGTGATCGGCAGCGGAAAATTGGTGTCTATCAACAGCTTGGTGGCGGAGGCGGTGGACCGTTCCAAGCTCGCCGCCGAAGCCAAGAACATTATCATCCACACGGATGCCCACGCCGACCGTGAGGTTTACGCAGACCCCGAGCTGCTTGGGATCGCGGTGCACAACCTTGTTGAGAACGCGGTGCGGTATTCTCCCGAAGATACCCGCGTTGATGTCACGGTCGAAACCTCGCACGAGAACCTGCTGATTTCGGTGACAGATCAGGGTGCCGGAATCTCTGAGGAAGACCAGAAACGTATTTTTGAGCGTTTTTATCGTGTAGACCCGGCCCGTTCACGGCAAACCGGCGGTACCGGTCTGGGTCTGAGCATCGTCAAGCACGTGATGGCGCAGCACGGTGGCATGGTCACCGTGGATTCGACCCTGGGGGAGGGCTCCACATTTACGCTGAGTCTGCCGCTTGCCGAGGCAGACCATTCGACCCCTGAAATCCTGGAATCCGCCGATAACTCGTGAGCTGAGCTACACTAGCTACAGGACTTAAAACAGAGGTAACGATGACGAAAATTCTGCTTGTTGAGGATGAAGAGGCGCTCTATGACCCGCTGTCCTTCCTGCTCGGGCGTGAAGGTTTTACGCCCGTTGTAGTCGATAACGGTCTGGATGCGGTACCTGCCTTTGAGAGAGAAGACCCAGACTTAGTGCTCCTTGACGTGATGCTTCCCGGAATGTCCGGCATGGAGGTGTGCAAGAAAATTCGCGCATCCTCCTCGGTTCCGATCATCATGCTGACCGCTAAGGATTCCGAGATTGATAAGGTACTCGGGCTTGAATTGGGTGCTGATGACTATGTGACCAAGCCGTACTCTTCGCGGGAGCTGATGGCACGCATCCGGGCGGTGCTGCGGAGGCAGAGCCCCGACCACGGCGATGAGCAGGATCAGAAAGCTTTGGCGGCTGGTCCGGTGCGTATGGATGTGGAGCGTCACGTCGTCACCGTGGACGGTGAGGAAGTTTCCATGCCCCTGAAAGAGTTTGAACTTTTAGAGATTTTGCTTCGCAACACCGGTCGCGTGATGACGCGCGCCCAGCTGATTGAGCGGGTCTGGGGCGCGGATTATGTGGGCGATACGAAGACATTAGATGTGCACATTAAACGCCTGCGCTCTAAGATCGAGCCGAAGGCATCCTCACCTCGCTATGTGATTACGGTGCGCGGGCTGGGCTATAAATTTGAGGCGTAGAGGCTCGCCCATCTCCATACAGAAAAAGGCTCTTTATGTCATATAAAGAGCCTTTTTCTGTACCTTGAGAGGGTGAAACCCTCACCAGAGCTACTGCACGTTCTCGTAGACGGGCACGCTCGCCGTAGGGGCCGGAGCGGGGACTTCCTCAGATTCGTCGTATGAAGGAGTCTCTGCCGGTTCAGGAGCCGTAGGCACAGCGGTCGCCGTATTCGTGGGAACGGCAGTTGCCGATGCGCTCGGCGTTGGGGTTTTTGCAGGCGTGCTGGCACTGGGAGTCGCCGCATGAGAGGACTGCGAGGATGCACGCGAGCTCGCCGCATTCGGCATATAGGAAGCGTACTCCTTGAGAGTTCCGTCTAAGATCGGAATATTCAGGTTTGTGGACTGATCGTTCGAAGAAACCTGAGTATTCGCCAGGGTCTCACCGGGAGTCTGCGAAATCTTCGGCACGATCACCTGAGAATCATTGCTTTCTAAACGTACCTGCTGGCCCTTGGCAACCTTGACGGATTTCTCGCCGCTGGGGAACGCGAAGGTAACGGTAATATCGTGGTCGCTCTTATTCAGGATAGTGCCGAGCAGACGACCATCCGCGCCTTTGCCGGATGAAACCATCATGATATTGCGAAGCTCAACGCCGTTAAGATCGGCCTTAACCCCGTCGGATGCAGCATACTGCAGGGTTGTCGGCTGGGTATAGATATAACCGCAGCCGGTTGCTGATATGAGCGCGGCTGCAATAGCCACACCCGCACCGGCGCGCTTAAGAGAGTGGGAAACGGCGAACTTCACGGCGCGTCCTCCTAGATTCTGATGAGCCCTGCGACTCTGTGTGCGTGCATATAAAGCCGCCTTGCACGCGCAGTCCTTCGAGCGCACAGAAGCGACACAAGATTTGACTCTCGCACTCTAGTTTAGCAATGTGATGACAAATCGTCAGTATGAGACCTGCACATGACGCCGGTTTTATGCCGTCCTCGGGAAATCACCGTGGAACTTTGCGAGTCTCACTCAGCGTCATAAACCTGCGCAAACATCTCAAAACCTCAGAAGCGCACTATCGGGTACCCTCTTAGATGTGACTGAAAACTATCCAGAGGCTCTAGCCACGAATGCTTCCCCGACAGCTCGCACCGCCATCGTCGTGCTCGGCGCGGGTTCCGGCAGCCGCCTCAAAGAAAAGATGCCCAAAGCCGCCGTCGATGTGCACGGAAAAACCCTGCTGTACTGGGCGCTTGAGCGCGCGCGTGCCTCGGGTATTGCAGAACGTATCGTCGTAACAGTTCCGACTGACTGCGCACACCGGTGCCCGCAATTGCTGGCCGATGCTGCCGAATTTGATGCTCTCGTTACGGAAGGCGGCAACACCCGCACCGCATCGGTCATCGCCGCCCTCGATGCGCTCGCCGCCGAAAACCCATCCATCGAGCGGGTGCTTATTCACGATTGCGCCCGCGCGTTTACGCCTCCCCAGGTTTTCTGCACGGTCGCCCAAGCACTGACTGCCGGTCATCGGGCCGTTATCCCCGTCGTTCCCGTGATCGACACTATTAAAACCGTGGATGCGCACGGCACCGTCACCGGCACGCCCTCCCGTGCGCTTATGCGTGCCGTACAAACCCCGCAAGGCTTCAGGATCGACACCCTGCGTGCCGCGCATGAGCACAGCCGCACGCTTGAGGCTTCAGTCGCCGAGCAAATTACTGATGATGCAATGGCGGTCGAGGCATACGGAGAACAGGTACATACCGTGACTGGGCATACCGACGCTTTCAAAATCACGACCCCGCTCGATCTGCGCATAGCGCGCGCACTTTACCCAACCGCGCCGGAATCCGCCTGCTCGTAAAGGCTAAACACAAAACCGTGATGAAAGGCACGCCATGACAGATACAACCAGCACACAGAACTGCCCCGCCCCTCAGGTCCCCCTTATACCCCGCGTAGGAACCGGGGTAGACGTGCATGCCTTTGGGGAGGAAAACACCGAGCTGTGGATCGCGGGGCTGTACTGGCCGGGCGAACGCGGGCTCAGCGGGCATTCCGACGGCGATGTTGTTGCGCACGCGGCCGCCGATGCGCTCTTTGCCGCCTCCGGTACCGGAGACTTGGGCAGTAATTTCGGGGTAGATCGTCCAGATATGGCGGGCGCATCCGGAGTGCGTATTCTCTCGGAAGCGGCGGCAATCGTGCGAGCGGCAGGTTTCGAGGTCGGCAACATCAGCGTGCAGCTGATCGGTAACCGCCCCAAATTTTCGCCGCGCCGCGCAGAAGCCAATCGTGTTCTGAGTGAAGCGGCTGGGGCTTCGGTGACCGTTACCGCGACCACGACCGACGGCTTGGGCCTGACCGGACGCGGCGAAGGCGTTGCAGCCGTTGCTACCGCACTCCTTTACCCGGTGGTGTAGTTCCCACCCCCGACGGAAGATTATTAAAGAGAATCCGGCGGTACCCGCCACTCGGGTGCTATACCCCGTAAACTAGGTACTGTGACTATGCGTTTTTATGATTCAGCAACATCAAGCATCCGCGATTTTGAACCGGTAGTCCCCGGCGAGGCACGCATCTACTACTGCGGTGCCACCGTGCAGGGCGAACCGCATGTGGGGCATATCCGTTCCGCCCTGGTCTTCGACCAGCTTGCGCGGTGGATGCGCTACCGCGGGTTCAAAGTCACCACCGTGCGCAATGTTACGGATATTGACGATAAAATTCTGGCGAAGTCCGTTGAATCTGCACAGCCCACCTACACTGGGGAACACCCCAACGAGCAGTGGTGGGCGCTCGCGTATCGATACGAGAAAGTTTTTGCGCGCGCATATGCGACGTTGGGTATTGACCCGCCAACCTATGAGCCGCGTGCGACCGGTCATATCCCCGAAATGTTTGAACTTATTCAGCGTCTCATCGACCGCGGGCACGCATACCCGGCGCTTGATGATTCTGGGGATGTCTACTTCGATGTGCGTTCCTGGGAACACTATGGCGCGCTCACCCGCCAGAGCGTGGACGATATGCAGGATTCCACCGACGCAGACCCGCGCGGCAAGCGTGATCCCCGCGATTTTGCCCTGTGGAAGGGGTATAAGGAAGGCGAACCGCTGACCGCAGCGTGGGATTCACCGTGGGGTCGCGGTCGTCCCGGCTGGCATCTGGAATGCTCTGCGATGGCGGGTAAATACCTGGGGAAGCGGTTCGACATCCACGGTGGCGGGCTGGATCTGCGTTTTCCGCATCACGAGAATGAACTGGCGCAGTCCACGGCGGCGGGCGATGATTTCGCTAACTTCTGGATGCACAACGGTATGGTCACCTACGAGGGCGAGAAAATGTCGAAGTCAATCGGCAACACCATTTCTCCCGTGCAAATGCTGCAGCAGGCTCGCCCGCTGGTAGTGCGCTATTATTTGGGTTCGGCACATTATCGCTCGGTGCTGGATTACCGCCCTACTTCATTAGAAGAGGCACGGGTTGCTATCGAGCGTGTGGAGGCGTTTCTTGCCGCTACCTTGGAGCTTATGGACCCGAATCCGCAGGATCGTCGCGTACCACAGGACTTTGCGGATGCGCTCGATGACGATATGAATATTCCGCGCGCGCTCGCGGTGTTGCACGAGCAGACCCGCGCCGGTAACGCCGCGCTTGCCGCCGGTACGGACGCCTCTGAATTTGCAAATGCGGTGTGGGCGATGACGAATGTGCTGGGGCTGATTTCGCTCATGAATCTTGACGGTTCGGGGGCTTCCGGTGCGGAGCATCAGGCATTAGATGCGCTTATTCACACTATTTTGGAGCAGCGCGCGAGTGCCCGCGCCGAGAAGGATTGGGCGACCGCCGACAGGATGCGCGATGTGCTCGCCGCCACAGGTATTACGGTCAAGGACGGCGCGCAGGGCTCTACGTGGAGCCTTAACGCATAACACATTCCCCGAAACTCGCCCCGAAGCGGGCACGACAGACGTTGAACTAAAGGATACAGATATGGCTAAGGCAGGTTCGCGCCCCGGCGCTACCGCAAAGAAAAAGGGTGCGATGAAGGGTACCGGCGGTCATGGCCGGCGTGCGTTGGAAGGTAAGGGCCCCACCCCGAAGGCTGAGGATCGCGTTTATCACAAGGCGTATAAGATGAAGCGCGCGGCGGAGCGCCGTGCGGCTACCGGTACGAACCGTAAGTTCCAGACTCGTCTGGGCGGCAAGCGCGTGAGTGATGAACTTGTTACCGGTCGCAACGCGGTTCTGGAGGCACTTCGCACCAATATCCCGGCGAAGCACTTGTACGTGATGAGCCGTATTGAGGTCGATGACCGCGTGCGTGACATTATGACGATGGCGAATAAGAAGAACCTGCCCATGCTGGAGATCCCCCGCAGCGAGCTGGATCGCCTGACGGATGGTGCCGTGCATCAGGGGATCGCAATGCAGATTCCGCCTTATCAGTACCCGGATGCTACCGATTTGGTACTGGACGTTATGGAGCGCTGGCATGCCGGTAAACTCAAGTCACCTCCGCTTTTCGTAGCTTTGGATGGTATTACCGATCCCCGGAATTTGGGCGCGATTATTCGTAGTGTGTCCGCTTTTAGTGGAGATGGGGTCATTATTCCCGAGCGTCGCTCTGCCGCGGTGACTGCGGGCGCCTGGAAAACGAGTGCGGGTGCGGCGGCGCGCATTCCGGTGGCGATGGCAACGAACCTGACGCGCGTGCTGCAACAGGCAAAAGAGCAGGGTATTTTTGTGATTGGTTTGGACGGTGGGGGAGATATAGACCTGCCGAATCTACAGCTCGCTTCTGAGCCTCTGTGCGTGGTGGTTGGTTCCGAGGGTAAGGGTCTTTCGCGTTTGGTGACGGAGACCTGCGATCAGATCGTATCGATCCCTATTGATTCGGCTATGGAATCTCTTAACGCCGCAATGGCAGTGGGCATTACTCTCTATGACGTATCCCGCCATCGCGCCGAGTCTCACTAACGCTCTTATCCGATGCGCGTGTGGAGCCTGACGTTCAGGTTCCACACGCGCTCGTGTATTTACGACGCAATGGGGTTGCAGCGGCAGAGCCCGAATACATACCGTGCTTGACGGCTTGTTTTGCTAGTGGTGTAAAACACTCACCTGTCGGGTTGCGGTGGTGGGTGTGGGTGTGTATAGT